>JACDHV010000252.1 GCA_013820855.1 Gemmatimonadales bacterium
GTGGAAGAGAGGTGCAGTGAACATGGGGCACCGCTCCGATCGGTTGCGATAAGGTAATCACGAGATGATGTGGCCGTGGCGAAGCGTGGATCCCCTCTGCCTGGCGTGCCCCCATCGGTTTGGCGCTTCCCCCCGCGCCGCCATAGATTTGGACCTTCTCGTATCCAGCTCGCAGGGCTAAGAATTGAAGATGGTAGACCGCGACATCGGCGCCGCTCGCCCGCCCCCTTCCCCACCCCCTGCCGTTTCGGTCGATCAAGGTCGTACGGAGGACGCTGTGCACGTCGGCCGTGTTCTCGCTCGCGACCTCCGCGTCCTCGAGCAATTGGGCTCCACACCCGACGGGCCGCTCTATCGGGGGCGGTATCCGAACGGGGCGGAGGTCAGTCTGGTGGTCCTCCGCCCCGAAGCGGCGGGAGGCGCGTCTTTCAGGCGGGACCTGTTCGCCCGAGCGACGCAGATCCAGCATCCCAACATCGCCGCGGTGTACGATGTGGGCGGGATGGACGATGGGACGGCCTACGTCGTTCTCGAGCAGGTGGTCGGCGAGCCGCTGGCGGATGCCATGGCCGCGGGCCGTGCCTTCGCGTTGACGGAGGCGATCGATCTCGCTCTCCAGGCGGCCGGCGGCGTCCAGGCCGCATATCGGGCGGGATTCGTTCACGGGAATCTCTCCCCCTGGACCATCCTCGTGACTCCGGCGGCGCACGAACGGCCGCAGATCAAGGTGGTGGGTTTCGCTCCTGGTCCGGCCCTGGTGCCGGGCGGGGCCCAGCCCCCGCTCGGCGAGGTGGCCACCCAACATGCAAGTCCGGAGCGACTCGTCGGGCATGCACCCGACGAGCAGAGCGAGGTCTTCAGCTTGGGCGCCGTGCTCCATCATCTCCTCACCGGCGTGCCTCCGGACCGCGGCCATGTCGGCCGATCGGTTCCCAGGGTTGTGCGCAGGGTGCTGGACACCGCGCTGGCCCCGGATCCCGCCAGCCGGTTCCAGAGTATCGCCGAGTTCGACGAGGCGCTGCGGGGACTCGACTGGGTAGCGGCGAGCCGCAAGGGGTTGTCCCTCCGCCGGCCTCATTGGATCGGAGCGATCGGAGCCAGCCTGGCCCTCATCGTGGGGGGAGTCTGGCTGCTCCCCGGCTTGAAAGGCAGAGCGACGGGTGAGGAGCGAAGCCCTCCGGTCGCGCCGGCTCCCTCACTGATCCCGGGTCCAGGGGTAGCACGGCAGGTGATACCAGGTGCCCCCAACCGTCCTGCGGACCCCACACGATCGGGTGTCGAAGCCACCGCCAGTGAGTCGCGGCGTGACACGCGCACGCAATCCGCGGCCGGGGCTCTCCCCGAAGCCGACGCAGACAGCTCGTCCGTGACGGGGACGGGTGCGACTGGCCCGACGCTGACCGAGCGATTCACGCGGATGGAGCGCGCGGTTCAGCAGATCGTGCGGAAGCTGAGTGCCGGATTGCCGCTGGCAACCAGAAGCAGCGGCGAGGGGGCCGTCACGCTGCTCCTCGGCGACTCGACCGCGCGCGCGTCGACGGCGCGCGTGAAAGCCAGCCCACTACGACCCCGCCAGTCCACGAGTTCGCAAGCTCCGGCCGCCACCGCCCCACCCGAGAGCAGTCAAAGGGAGGACAGCTCAGCGCCTCCGGAGGCCCTTGGCTACGTGGGTAATCCGGTGACCGCCGTGGTGCCAGTCTCTCCACCGGAAGGGACCGTCGCGAATCCTCGACCTCGTGCCGAGCTGGAACGGCACGAGGGCCTTCGGCAATCGATCGGGGACGTGGTGCGCATGGGGATCGCCGAGGACGTTGCGGAGATTCGCCGGGGGTCCTTGCTGGTGTCCCTTGCTCCGTCGGCGATGGATGTGTCGAGCCTCATGTACAATCTTCAACGGCTCTACCTCGCCTATAGTGCCGCCACGGGGTACCAGGAGGACGTGGTGCTCGTGTTGCGGCGTGGCAGGGAGCTGTATGGCCGGTTCACTCGGGACGGACTGACGCGGGTACCTTCCGACTAGATCGAGTGTTCCGCGTCCGTGGGGTCAGAGCCGGACCCGTGTTACGTCCCGCCGAGAATCACGGCATTCCTTCCATAGCCGGGCGATCTCCTCCGCCAGCCTCTCCGGCGGCCGGGTAGCGTCGAGCGTCACCACATCGCCCGCCAGCTGGTGCCGGAACCAGGTCTCCTGCCGTTTGGCGTACTGCCGGGTGCTGATGCCGATGGCCTGCGCCACGGTACCTCGCGTCCGCCGGCCGTGAAGGTACTCGACCGCCTCCCGAATACCGATGCCGTCCAGTCCCGCCGCCCCGGGCGGATGTCCCTCGGCCAGGACCGCAGCCACCTCCTCGATCAGTCCTCGCCGCACCATCTCTTCCGCCCGCCGCGCGATCCGTTGATGGAGAACGGGTCGCGGCACCGTCAGCACCACGTACCATGGTTGAATGGCCCCGTCGGCGCGCGCCGCCTCCTGCCAGTGGCTCAGCGGGTGGCCGGTGAGCAGGGCCACCTCGATGGCGCGGGCCGCGCGCTGGCGCCCGCCACCCTTGAACCCCGGGTCCAGGCGCTCTGCCCAGCGGAGCAGCTCGAGCGGCTCGAGCCTGGCGGCGAAGGCATCCAGCGACCGTCTGCGACCGGGCTCCAGCGCCGGCTCGTGAAACAGGCCTTCGACGAGGGCACGAATGTACAGGCCGGTTCCACCGACGACGACCGGGAGCTTCGAACGGTTACGCGCCTCGTCGATCCATGACGCCGCCTCCCGGGCATAGCGGCCCGCGCTGTACCGTGCGCCGGGCTCCACCAGGTCGAGCCCCTGGTGCACCACCCGGGCGCGCTCCTTTCTCGTCGGCTTGGCGGTGCCGAGGTCCAGCCGCCGGTATATCTGCCGCGAATCGGCCGAGATCACCTCGATCGGCCAATGTGCCGAGAGGGCGAGTGCCACGGCGGTCTTCCCGACGGCCGTGGGCCCGACGATCACCGGGACCCTAGCGTCGCCCAAAGCGGCGCTCCAACTCCTCTCGCGGCAACTGCACGATGGTGGAGCGGCCGTGCACGTCGTGGGGCGGCAGATCGGTGGCGAAGAGGCGGAGCAGCAGCTCCCGCATCTCGCGCTGGTCGAGACGCTGACCCGCCTTCACGGCCGCGCGGCAGGCGTAGGTGGCCGCGAAGCGCTCGAGCCGGTTGGCCCAGCCGCCGAATCGCCCACGCGCGAGGTCGGCCACGGTCTCCCGGAAGCACGCTTCGGCGTCGAATTTGGGGTGCGGCGAGGGCACCGCATGTACCGCCACGGCCCTGCCGCCGAACGGCTCCGCCTCGAATCCGACCCGGCCCAGCTCCTCGGCGTGGGCTTCCACCGCGTCGAGCTCCTCGTCGGTCAGCTCCAACGTGAGCGGGAGCAGCAGCCGCTGGGCCGGAGGGTCCGCGCCGGTGAGCTGGGCCATGACGAGCTCGTACAGCACCCGCTCGTGGGCCGAGTGCTGGTCCACGATCACCACACCCTCCGGAGCCTCGTAGACGATGTACGTGTCGAAGACCTGGAGCAGCGGGACCGAGAAGCCCGGGGCCGGCTGCACCGACGCCTCGCCGTCCAGCGGCGGTGCGTCGGGAGTGAAGAGGTCGTGGCCATCCACCACCGGCCCCGCGAGGTGGTCGCCCCGCTGGGCCATGGCGGCCGGACGCCAGTCGCCGACACTCACGGCCGCCGCCAGCACGCCAAGGGAGTGGCGCACGGCCTCCTCGACCACGCGCTCCACGCCGATGCGGTCGCGGAAGCGCACCTCGAGCTTGGCGGGGTGGACGTTCACATCCACGTCTTCGGGGGCCACTTCGATGTTCAGCAGCAATGACGGGCGGTCGCCGGGATGAATCGCCGAGCGGTAGCCGGCCTCGGCCGCTCGCACCAGGAACGGATCCTTGAAGGGGCGGCCGTTGACGAAGAGTTGGGTGCGCCTGCCGGTGGGCTGTGCGTCGCCGGGGCGCTGGGCGAAGCCGGTCACGCGGAAGGCGCCGGCCGCGTGGCTCACCGGCACCAGCGTGCCCGCCAGGGTGGAGCCCCAGACGGCGGCGAGACGATCCTCGAGCGTCTGCCCGGGCGGAACCACGAGTCGGCAGGCGCCATCCACGTGGAGCTCGAAGCCCACCTCGGGATGGGCGAGCGCCAGGGTCGTCACGACCTCGTTGGCGGCACGGGTTTCGCTCGAGACCGAACGCAGGAATTTCCGACGCGCGGGCGTGTTGAAGAAGATCCCGCGCACCGCGACCGTGGTTCCCCGCTGCCGGGCGCCGTCGGCCACGCGGTCGAGTCGGCCGCCGGTCACGCTGAGCTCGGTGGCGGCGCCGCCTTCCGAGGTGGTGAGGGTGAACCGCGAGACGGAAGCGATCGCCGGCAACGCCTCGCCGCGGAAGCCGAACGTGGCGACACCCACCAGGTCCGCGACGCTCTTCACCTTGCTC
>JACDHV010000253.1 GCA_013820855.1 Gemmatimonadales bacterium
CGCGCGAGTGGGCGGCGGACAATACGAGTGTGATGGGGTGCCTCGTCGGTCCCTATCGAGTGGTCCGGGAGATCGGCCGGAGAGGGATGGGCGCCGCCTACCTCGCCGAGCGCGCCGATGGCCAGTACGAGCAGCGGGTCGCGCTCAAGGTGATCAAGCGGGGCATGGACACCGAGCAGGTACTCGCGCGCTTCCGGGCCGAGCGCCAGATCCTCGCCTCGCTGGACCACCCCAACATCGCCCGGCTCCTCGACGGCGGCAGCACGGACCAGGGCGTGCCGTTCCTCGCCATGGAGTACATCGAGGGCGAGCCCATCGATGCCTGGACCGCACGCCGGGCGCTCTCGGTGGACGAGCGCCTCCGTCTTCTCCTCCAGGTCTGCGGCGCCGTAGCCTACGCGCACCAACACCTGGTCGTGCATCGCGACATCAAGCCACTCAACATCCTGGTGACGCCCGAGGGCGTACCGAAGCTGCTGGACTTCGGCATTGCAAAGGTGCTCCACGAACACGCCGACCAGGCCACGTCCACGGTGACGGGCATGCGGTTGCTGACCCCGGAGTATGCCAGCCCCGAACAGGTCGAAGGGCGGCGCGCCACGACCGTCAGCGACGTCTACGCGCTCGGCGTGGTGCTCTACGAGCTGCTCACCGGCCAGTCGCCGTATCGCCTTCGGAGCCGCGCGCCGCTCGATGTGGTCGAGGCGGTCCGGACGACCGATCCGGAGCGGCCGAGCGCCATCGGCGGCACCGAGAAGCTCCGATGCCGGCTCCGGGGCGACCTGGACACGATCCTCCTCACCGCCCTGCGCAAGGAGCCGGCCCGCCGCTACCAGTCGGTCGAGCAGTTCGCGGGCGACGTGCGAAGGCACCTGGAGGGCCTGACGGTCCACGCCCGGCCCGATACCTTCGGCTACAGGGCGGGCAAGTTCGTGCGGCGGAACAGGGTCCCGGTGGCGGCCGGGGTGCTCCTTGCCCTGGCGCTCGTGGGCGGCACGGCGACGACGGCCTATCAGGCCAGTGCGGCCCGCGCGGCCCAGGATCGCGCGGAGCGCCGCTTCGCGGACGTGCGCAAGCTGGCCAACGCGCTGCTGTTCGACTATCACGACGCGATCCGAGACCTGCGCGGCGCAGGACCGGTGCGGGAGCGGATGGTCCGTGACGCGCTCGGCTACCTCGACGGGTTGGCCCAGGAGTCGGGGGAGGACCCGTCCCTCCAACATGAGCTGGCCGGCGCGTACCACCGCATCGGCGACCTGCAGGGCGGCGAGCCCTCGAGTCTCGGTGACACGGAAGGGGCCGCGCGGAGCTACGGCAAGGCCCTCGCCATTCTCGAGTCGCTGCTCCGGGCGGACAGAGGGAACGTTCGGCTCCGCCGGGACGCGGCCGAATCCGCAATGGCGCTCGGCCGGGTGGTCTGGGGACGGGGCGACCTCACGAGCGGATTGGCCCACGCCCGCCGTGCCCGGGCCCTGCTCGATCCGCTCGTCGCCTCCGCGCCGACCGATACCGACATCCGGCTGCAGCTGAGCGCCGCCAACAACCTCCTCGGGCAGATCTCGCTGGAGGAGGGCAAGATCGCCCAGTCGCTCGACTACCACCGGACCGACCTGGAGCAGTTCGAGGCTGCCTCCGAGTCCGAGCGGCGGCGGCCCTGGTCCGGCGCGTAATCTCGGTGACCTACGGGTATCTGGCCGATGCCCAGGTCGAGTCGGGCGACCTCGCGGGGGCGCTGGCGAGCCAACGCCGCAGCCGCGGGCTGCGGCGCGAGCTCAGTGCCGAGTTCCCGGACAACGCCACCTACGCCGAGGCGGCCTCGACCGCCTGTTACTACGAGGCCGCCGTGCTGGGCCGGCTGGGCCGATGGAAGGAATCCCTCGCCCTGCACCGCGAAAGCCTGGCCGAAGATTCCACCGGGTCCTTCAGCCTCTGCCGCGTCGGAGAAGCGCTCGCCGGGCTGGGGCGGGACGCGGAAGCTCTGGGATACCTGAAACGCGCGCTCCGGCGGCACGAGCAGGAGCTGCGGGCCGACACGGTCAACCTGTTCACCCGATTGGCGGTGGTGGAGGATCTGGCACGCATCTGCAAGGTCCTGGCTCGCCTCGGCCGGTCCGACGCGCCGGCCGGCTGCGCGAGAACCACGGCGTTCGCCGAGGGCATCTCGGTGGAGCCGGATCATGCCTTTCCACGGGCGTTCTCGCGGCGGCATGGTCCGCTGTGGGCGAGGCGTACGAAACCCTGGCGGGGGGCGGGGCCACGGCTCCGGCCGATCATCGAGGCTACCGTCTGGCGGCGAGGGAGAGGCACCGCAGGAGCCACGAGATCTGGTCCGATCTGGCGGCGCGCGGACTCGTGAGCCCGGTGGACACCGGGCTGGTCACCGCGGCCGCGCGGAGCCTGGCACGAGCCGAGGCGGCGCTGACGCGTTAGTGCGCAGGCCGTTGGTCGGAACCGGACCCGCCGCTACTTTTCACGGGTGAGATCCACCGACCATCGCGCCTCCCCAGAGGCCCCGAGCCGCGAGGCCCCCCCACGCAGGGACTTCCTCCGCGAGAAGGTCGCCGAGGACGCCGCCAGCGGCCGCTTCGGCCGCCCCATCCATACCCGGTTTCCGCCCGAGCCCAACGGCTTCCTTCACATCGGCCACGCCAAGTCGATCTGCCTCAACTTCGGCGTCGCCCGGGAGTTCGCCGGCCGGTGCAACCTGCGCTTCGATGACACCAATCCCACCACCGAGGACATTCGCTACGTCGAGGCGATCCGGGACGACGTGCGCTGGCTCGGCTTCACCTGGGACGACGAACGGTTCGCCAGCGACTACTTCGAGCGGCTGTACGAGATCGCCGAGATGCTGGTTGGGGCGGGGAAGGCGTACGTGGACTCCCAGAGCGAAGAGGCGATCCGCGAACGGCGGGGAACCGTCACGGTGCCCGGCACGCCGAGTCCGTACCGCGAGCGCCCCGTGGAGGAAAACCTCGGTCTCCTTCGCCGGATGCGCGCCGGCGAGTTCCCCGACGGCACCCACGTGCTCCGCGCCCGGATCGACATGGCGCATCCCAACATGCTCATGCGGGATCCGCTGCTGCTCCGGATCCGTCACGCCTCGCACTACCGGCGGGGAAGCGCGTGGTGCGTGTACCCGCTATACGACTTCGCCCACGGCCTCTCGGACGCCTTCGAGGGGATCACCCACTCGTTCTGCACGCTCGAGTTCAAGGACAACCGGGAGCTCTACCAGTGGCTGGTGCGCGAGGCGGGGTTCGAGCGACCGCCGGAGCAGACCGAGTTCGCCCGGCTGGAGCTCGACTACACCGTGCTGAGCAAGCGGAAGCTGCTGCGGCTGGTGACCGACGGTCACGTGACGGGGTGGGACGATCCGCGGATGCCGACCATCGCCGGCCTCCGGCGCCGGGGCGTCACGCCCGAGGCGATCCGCGCCTTCGCCGACCGGATCGGCGTGGCCCGCTCGGACGCGCGGATCGAGCTCGCCACCTTCGAGCACGCCGTGCGCGACGACCTCAACATGCGCGTGCCGCGTGTCATGGCGGTGCTGCGTCCGCTCAAGCTCGTGATCACCAACTGGCCCGAAGGTCAGGTGGACATGCTGGACGCACCACTCTACCCGCACGACGTTCCGCTCACCGGCTCGCGCCCGGTGCCGTTCGGCCGGGAGCTGTGGATCGAGCGGGACGATTTCATGGAGGACCCTCCGAGGAAGTTCTTCCGGCTCGCCCCGGGCCGCGAAGTCCGGCTCCGGTACGGCTATCTCGTCACCTGCACCGATGTGGTGAAGAACGCGGCGGGCGAGGTCGCCGAGGTCCGCGCCACCTACGATCCGGCCACGCGCGGCGGCGACGCGCCCGACGGCCGCCGGGTGCAGGGCACGATTCACTGGGTCTCGGCGGCGCACGCGGTCGCGGCCGAGGTGCGGCTCTACGATCGTCTCTTCAGCGTGCCGGAGCCCGACGCCGTGCCGGAGGGCCAGGACTTCATCGCCTCGCTCAACCCTGAGTCGCTGGTGACGATTCGGGGTGCCCGCATCGAGCCGAGCATCGCGGCAGATCCGCCCGGCACCCGGAACCAGTTCGAGCGGACAGGGTATTTCATGAGCGACCCCCTGGACTCCCGTCCGGGGGCGCTCGTCTACAACCGAACCGTGGCGCTGCGGGACTCCTGGGCCAAGGTGAAGGACAAGTAGCGGTCGGGTCCCAGTCTCTCTCGCATGAGCCCTCGCCGGACCTCGATCTCGATTGCCCGCACCGGCCGGCTGAGAAGGGTCTGTGTCGACGCGCCGCCAACTCTCAAGCTACGGCTACGCGCTGTCGGTTCAATTGGCTGGGGTGACGATCAGGAGCCGGTGCTCTCCGACGTGCTAGTGTAGTGCGTCCAACGCTTCTTTACATTTGGCAATCTTCGCCAGAATGCGGTCGACGGAGGCAGTCCAGACG
>JACDHV010000254.1 GCA_013820855.1 Gemmatimonadales bacterium
AGATGCGCGAGCAGCTGCTCGACACGATGGACCTCGAGCGCGAGCGGGGGATCACCATCAAGCTCAACGCCGTCCGGATGAGCTATACGGCGGCCGATGGGGTGGAGTACGAGCTCAACCTGATCGACACGCCCGGCCACGTGGACTTCACCTACGAGGTGTCCCGCTCGCTGGCCGCCTGCGAGGGAGCGATCCTGGTCGTGGATGCCTCCCAGGGGGTGCAGGCTCAGACGCTGAGCAACCTCTTCCTCGCGATGGACGCGGGCCTGGAGATCATTCCGGTCCTCAACAAGATCGACCTTCCCGGGGCCGAGCCGGAAAAGCGCGCCCAGGAGATCATGGACCTGATCGGAGCGAAGCGGGAGGAGATTCTCGCGGTCTCCGCCAAGGAGGGCACCGGCGTCCCCGAGCTGCTGGAGGCGATCGTCGCCCGAGTCCCGCCGCCCCGCGGACGGGAGGACGCGCCCTTCCGCGCGCTCATCTTCGACTCCTACTACGACCGGTACCGCGGCGCGATCCCCAGCATCCGGGTGGTGGACGGCGCGGTCCGCAAGGGGATGGAGATCACCTTCGGCGCCCGCCCGGAAAGCGTGTACCACGTGGACGAGGTGGGCTACCTGCAGCTCGGCCAGCGCCCCGCGCCCCAGCTCGAGTCGGGCGAGGTCGGCTACCTGGTGGCGAGCCTGCGCGACGTCCGCGACGCGAGGGTGGGCGATACCATCCTCGACGCGCACGACCGCGCCACCGAGCTTCTCCCGGGCTACCGGGAGGTGAAGTCGATGGTCTTCGCCGGGCTCTACCCGACCGAGTCGGATCAATACGAAGGGCTGCGGGACGCCCTGGAGAAGCTTCGGCTCAACGACGCGAGCCTCCAGTACGAGCCCGAGTCGTCCACCGCGCTCGGCTTCGGCTTCCGCTGTGGCTTCCTGGGGCTGCTGCACATGGAGATCGTGCAGGAGCGGCTCGAGCGGGAGTTCGATCTCGACCTGATCAGCACGGTGCCGACGGTGGAGTACCACGTCTACCGCACCGACGGCGAGATGCTCCTGCTGGAGAACCCGAGCAATCTTCCCGACCCGGCCTCGATCGGCCGGATCGAGGAGCCCTACGTGAAGGCGCGCATCATGGCGCCGGCGGATTACATCGGCGGGATCATGAAGCTGGGCCAGGAGCGGCGCGGGGTGTACAACGGCATGCACTACATCGACACCAGCCGGGTCGAGTTCCACTTCGATTTTCCACTGGGCGAGATCGTCCTGGACTTCTACGACAAGCTGAAGTCGCTGAGCCGCGGGTACGCGTCGCTGGATTACGAGATGGCCGGCTACCGCGAGTCCGACCTGGTGAAGCTCGACATGCTCATCAACGGCGACCCGATCGACGCGTTCAGCGTCATCATCCACCGTGACAAGGCGCAGGAATACGGCCGCAAGATCGCGGAGAAGCTGAAGGAGCTGATCCCGCGGCAGCTCTATCAGGTCGCCATCCAGGCCGCGATCGGCAACAAGATCATCGCCCGCGAGACGATCTCCGCCTTCCGCAAAGACGTGCTGGCCAAGTGCTACGGGGGCGACATCACCCGGAAGCGCAAGCTCCTCGAGAAGCAGAAGGAGGGGAAGAAGCGCATGAAGCAGATCGGGGCCGTGGAGATCCCCCAGGAAGCGTTTCTGGCCGTGCTTCAGGTGGACTGATGGCGGAGGGGCGGAGCCGTTCCGCCACGCTGGTGATCCAGACGGCGTTCCTGGGCGACGTCGTGCTGACCACGCCCCTGCTCGTCGCGCTGGCGGACCGGCGCGGCCCGGTGGACGTCGTGGTGACGCCGGGTGCCGCGACGCTGCTCGAGGGCCATCCGGCGGTTCGCGCGATGATCCGCTACGACAAGCGCGGCCGGGACGCGGGGCTCGGCGGGCTGTGGCGGCTGGGCGTCGAGCTCCGCGCACGCTTGTACGCGCGGGCATACCTGCCCCACCGATCCTGGCGCTCGGCGGCGCTCGCCCTGCTGGCGCGCGTGCCGGAGCGCACGGGCTTCGCGGACGGTCCGGCCGCGATTACTTATACCACGCGCGTGAGGAGACTTCCCACCGGTCACGAGGTCGAGCGGCTGCTCGCCCTGGCGGGACGGCGGACCCGGCCGGCACCGCCGGTCTCGCTGGCGCTCCGGTCGGAGGACGAGGCTGCCGCCGACCGGTGGCTCGAGGAGCGCGGGATCCGGGCGGGATTCATCGCGATCGCCCCCGGCTCCATCTGGGGCACCAAGCGGTGGCCCTACTACCCGGCTCTCGCGGCCGCGCTCGAGGGGCCGGTTGTTGTGGTGGGCGGACACGAGGACGCGGCATTGGCCGCCGAGGTCGCCGCGGCGGCGCCCGGCCGGGCCTGGAGCGCGGCGGGAGCGCTGAGCCTGCGGGCCTCGGCCGCGCTGATCGAGCGGGCGCGCGTGCTCGTCACCAACGACTCGGCGCCGCTTCACCTCGCGACCGCGGTGAGCACGCCCGTGGTCGCGGTCTACGGGCCGACCGTCCCCGAGCAGGGGTTCGGCCCCCGCGGATCACGCAGTCTGGCACTGGGACACGCCGGTCTCGCGTGCCGCCCCTGTTCCGCCCACGGCCCGCAGGTCTGTCCTCTGGGCCATCACCGCTGTATGCGCGAGCTCCCGGTCGAGACCGTGGCGGAGGCGACGGTCATGGTGGCGGGAGCGGAGGAGCGGCGTGCGATTCGTCCTCGGCACTGACATCGGCGGGACCAATCTGGTGGTGGGGTGCGTCGCCGAGGACGGTAGCGCTCTCCATGCGCTCGCGAGCGAGCCGACCCATGCGGAGGCCGGCGCGAGCGACGTGCTGGACCGGCTCGTGACTCTGGCGGAGCGCTGCATCGCCCGTGCCCGACAGGAGCTGCCCGGCGCGGAGATTCTCGGCGTGGGGGTGGGGGCGCCGGGTCCGCTCGACACCAGGAGCGGCGTCGTGCTGCTGACTCCCAACCTGGGATGGGTGGATCTCCCGCTCCGGCAGATCATCCACGACCGCCTCCGCCTTGCGGCCGAGCTGGACAACGACGCCAACTGCGCGGTGCTCGGAGAATGGTGGGTGGGAGCGGCCCGCGGCTCCCGCCACGCCATCGGCATCACCATCGGCACCGGCGTCGGAGGCGGGATCATCCTCGACGGGCGGCTCTATCACGGCGCGTCGGACGTGGCGGGCGAGATCGGGCACATGACGATCGACACCGAGGGACGCCGCTGCAAATGCGGCAATTACGGGTGCCTCGAGGCCTATGCCTCGGGGCCGAACATCGCGCTGCGCGCCATCGAGGCGATCGAGGCCGGCGCCGAGACCCGGCTGCCCGGCTACGTGGGCGGAGACATGTCGCGGATCACCGCCCAGACCGTCTATCAGGCGGCGCACGACGGCGACGAGCTCGCCCTCGAGGTCGTGAACGACACCGCCAAGTTCCTCGGCGTGGGAGTCGCCAACCTGCTCAACATCTTCAATCCGGAAGTCGTCGTGATCTGCGGCGGCGTGACCCTCGCGGGAGACAGCCTCTTCATGCCTCTGCGCCGTGAGGTGGCGCGGCGCGCCTTCAAGCCCGCGGTGGCCGCCTGCCGCATTGTGCCCGGCGAGCTGGTGGGCACGGCGGGCGTGTATGGGGCGGCGAAGACCTTTCTGGATGCCTAAGGTCGGCATCCTGGGGTCCCTCGTCTGGGACCAGATCTACGGTCGTGATCCGCTCGTCGAGCCGGGCGAGGAGTGGGGCGGCGTCGCCTACGCGCTGGCCAGCCTCGACGCGAGCGTCGCCCCCGGCTGGGAGATCGTGCCGCTCATCAAGGTCGGCCAGGACCTCGCCTCGAAGGCCCGGGAGTTTCTCGGCGGGCTCGAGCGGCTGACGCCCGGCGCGCGGTGCGTCGAAGTGCCGGCACCCAACAACCGCGTCGTGCTCCACTACTACTCCACCGAGCGCCGTACCGAGCGCATGTCGGGGGGCGTGCCGGGCTGGACCTGGAATGAGCTCGGGCCCATGGTCCGGGATCTCGACGCCGTCTACCTGAACTTCATCTCGGGCTTCGAGCTGGCCCTCGGGACGGCGCAGGCGCTGCGGCAGGGCTTCGGCGGACCGATCTACGTGGACCTGCACAGCCTCCTGCTCGGCATGCAGCACGACGGGGTGCGGGTGCCCCGACCCCTGCAGGACGCCGGGTCGTGGCTGGGGTGCTTCGACGTGGTCCAGCTGAACGAGGACGAGATGCGCCAGCTGTCCCCCGATCCCCTCAGTCTGGCCGTGGACGCGATCGGCGCGGGCACCTCGCTGCTCATCGTCACGCTGGCGGCGAAGGGGGCGGCGTATGTGGCGGCGCCGGGATTCGATGGGTGGCAGCCGGCGGGACGGGGAACCACGGCGGAACGGCGGAACGGCGGAACGGCGGAAGGGCGGGCCATACG
>JACDHV010000255.1 GCA_013820855.1 Gemmatimonadales bacterium
CTGCTGCTCGAGGGCGACTTGAGATTTGCTTGATGGGCGGCGGCGAGGATGGCCTCGTTCTCGCGGTGCCATGGTTAGGAGGCAAGACCCTCTCCTCTCCATCCGCAGCGAGAACACCGGTTTTCTGACGGGCTCCGACCGAGCCTGCAGGTGAGCGGTACACCGCGCCCTTGTGCCACACACGACCCCCGTCCGCTCGCGGGTCGGCAGAAGGAGATCTCTGATGCGAGTCATCACGCTGTCGTCAGCCTGCATGGCCCTCGCCCTGGCGGCGTGCAGCTCCGAGAATGGCCCGACTCAGCCCGAGGTGGACGAACCTCTCGCGACCACCTCGTCGCTCGTGGCCGCCAAGAACACCTGGACCCCGCGGGCGCCCCGCCCGGGCGTTCTGTTCGAGACCTTTGCCGGCGTCGCCAGGAACTCGGCCGGCCAGTCGATCGTCTATGTCTTCGGTGGCACTGACGGCGAGGGTGGTACCGGGTTCGGTACCAGCGCCTACAACGTGGCCACGAACACCTGGACGGGAGGGCTTTCGAATGTCGGCGTCTTCGGTGCGAACGGCGTCGGCAAGATCGGGAGCAAGCTCTACTTCTCCGGCGGTTACAACGAGGTGGAGACTCCGTCCAGCTTCACCAATGCGGTGTGGGCCTACGATTACTCCCGAGACCGGCTGATCCGGAAGGCGGATCTGCCGATCTTCGGCGCCGAAGGCGTCACGGGCGTCATCAAGGGCAAGCTCTACGTGCTCCCAGGCGCCTGTTCCGGGGACCGGTATCCCAACCCGGGGTACTGTGCGGAGGAGCCCACCCGGCGGTTCTTCCGCTACGATCCGGGCATCAATACCTGGGTGACCAGGCGGGAGGCGCCTCACGTTCACCGG
Organism: Gemmatimonadales bacterium; assembly: GCA_013820855.1. Lineage (GTDB taxonomy): Bacteria > Gemmatimonadota > Gemmatimonadetes > Gemmatimonadales > GWC2-71-9 > CAVVWJ01. The sequence continues at coordinate 881 of JACDHV010000255.1, forward strand.
CAAGGCGCCGCCGCGGTAATCGGCGGCAAGTTCTATGTGGCGGGCGGCTTCAACGGCTTCCAGCCGGTGACCGCGCTGGACGTCTACGATCCGGCAACCAACACCTGGCGCACGCTTGCTCCGCTCCCCACGGGGGGCACCGCTCGCGGGGATGCAGTGAAGGGGCAGTTCTTCGTCGTGGTTCAATCGTTCGATGGCACCACCAGCGTGACGCGGGCGTACGCCTACAATCCCAAGACCAACACGTGGAAGATGCGCGCGGCGCCTCAATGGCATCACGACGCCGTCGTTCGGGTAATACTGGATGGCCTGGCACACCTTCTCGCGGTGGGTGGGAGTCGCGGGCCTGATTTCGACACTCCCAACGACAGCGAGCTGTATACGCCGTGAGGGGAGCGCTCCTCGTCGTGTCATGCGCCCGACCGATCGGCTTCTACCCCACCGGCCGTTCAAGCGATGAATGGGCTTGCGATCGCCAGCACCTCCTCCCGGGTCAGCGGTTCATCGTAGGCCTCGGTCCCGGACCGGTCGCCCTGAAAGGCGCCGACGTTCACCCCGAGCTGGATCGGGTTGTCTTCGCCCGCGTACACCGGATCGATGGGGGTGGGCGACGCGGGATCCTCGAAGGGTATCCAGCCGTCACGCCCCCGAGCCGCCGCACCTGGGAGGCGTGTCGAGCCTCCACCGAGTGGATGGTCGCCGCAGCGGTCAGGAATGCACCGAAGGGCTTCAGGGCGCCCAACTGGCCCTGGTAGGCCCGCACCCCCGCATCCTCGAAGCCCTGGGCCAGGATCTTGAACACCTCGTAGTCCCGGAACGGGTTGGGGATCGCCCCTCCGGCCCTCGCCCACTCACGACGAGCGGCAAGATGCTACCAGCGGCGGGACTGGAGACCCTGGAGGTAGTACTCCGAGCGAGCTGAACCATGCCGGCCACTGGAAGGGGAGAGATCCAACACGACTCCGATCGCGTAACGTTGTGGGGTGTTCGCTGGGTTATCCGAGGTTAGGCGTGTTGAGGGAGGGGCGCTGCGGCATACTGGGCTGGTTCCTTGAGCTGGAGACGAACTGGAGGCCTCGCGCTGAGGAGCGAGGCGGCCCGGATGGCCCTGGCCCTCTTTTTTGTGGCGGCGGGCACGCTGCACTTCGTCGTCCCGACTTACTACCGGACCATCGTGCCGTGGTACCTGCCGTCTCCGGCCACGTTGGTCGCCGTCAGCGGCGCGGCGGAGATAGCCGGCGGGCTCGGACTGCTGGTGCCGCGACTGCGCCAGGCCGCCGGCGCGGGACTCCTCCTCCTGCTCATCGTCTTGTTGCCCGCCAACATCGAAATGCTCCAACTTTATCGGGGCCGCGGAGGACCTTGGTGGGGAGAGCTGCTGCTCTGGCTTCGGCTACCGTTCCAGGGGATCCTGGCCTGGTGGGTCTGGCGGCTGAGCAGGCAAGATCCTGAAGAACGCCCCCTAGCGGCGAGGTTTCCTCGCTGAACGGCGCTTTTCCCCCGTGACCAGCACACGGACTCGCGCATGTTGACGACTGGCCACTCTGCCCGACCGCGCTCTCCGGGCATTTAGGTCGGGACCGGACATGTGAGGGCAATCACGGCTTGGAGGGCCGTCAGTCCCCTAGCATTGCTGCCATTTGAACGGGTGCTGGTTTCGCCCATCCTGTGACGGGATCATGCATGCGCACGATGCCGTCACTGCTCCCCCCATGGCTCATCAATATGGCCACCAGTTCGCCCGGGTCCGGGGATCGCGCAGACTGGCCAGGCCGACACCGCCACCATGGGCGGGGAGACCGCGGCGAGGGTGAGCACCGGCACGACGCCCGCCAGGCCGAACGACCAGATGAATGAGATTCTGATGTCGCTGACGTCACTCGAGCCCAAACCGATCGCCGAGCTGAGCGCGCCCGAGGCGCGGAAGCAGCCGAGCCCCGTGGACGCCGTCAAGGCGCGGCTGAAGAAGGAAGGAAAGCGCACCACGCCCGAGCCGGTAGATCGAGTGGTCAACCGCGCGATCCCGACCTACGACGCTTCGCCGCGCGCGCTCGCCAACCTGGCAAACGCCGTTGTGGTCTCGACGCACTATCGCCAGGCGCCCGGACACAAGTTCCCCGCGGCGCACCAGGACTCGGTCGCCGCGTACAAGTGGACGCTGGCCAACGCCAAGTCGCTCAAGGGCGATCCGAAGCGCGTGGCGGTCGCGGGCGAGAGCGCCGGCGGCAACCTACGGTGAGATGTTCGCGGACGCGTTGAAGCAGGCGGGCGTAGACACCGAGCAGTAGGACGTAAGGAGGGGTTCGAACGCACGGAGACGGCGGCTCGGTAGCGCTCGGCTCGCCAGGAGCGCAGCGCCGCGGAGGGGCTCATTTCTCGTGCAGGGACCCACGACGCATCAGTGGCCTCGACGGCTCCACTGCTCCTGGTGGTCGATCTGGATATTGACGCTTACACCTTCCGGGGTGTCGGTTCGGACAACGAGGCAGCTTTATGACAGTTCCTGCGAGTCGGCGCGAAGCCGAGCGTCTGGCAGCTCTCCGCACCTATGAGATTCTGGACACGCCGCCTGATGGAGCCTTTGACCGGGTGACCGCTCTGGCGGCACGCCACTTTGCCGTGCCGGTCGCGCTCGTTTCCCTGGTGGACGAGGATCGGATCTGGTTCAAGTCCAGACACGGATTGGAAGCAGAGCAGATTCCGCGCTCACCGGGTCTCTGCGCCTCGGTGATCCTGAGCGACGAAGCCTATGTGGTCACGAACGCCCTCGAGGATCCGCGGACCCTGACGAACCCGTTGGTCGCGGGAGAGATGGGACTTCGTTTCTACGCGGCCGCGCCCCTGGTCACTCACGACGGGTATCGGCTCGGGACGATGAACATCATCGATTTCACACCCAGAGAGCTGAATTCGGACGGACTTTGGGCGCTCCATCAGTTCGCCGGTCTAGTCATGGATCAGATGGAACTGATCCTGTCGGCGAGAAAAGCCATCTCGGGCCTCACTCAAATCTTATTGGGCGCGGAACGATCCGACGAGTTTCAGAAACTCATCACGGTCTCCGCATGGAGCCGGAAGATTCAGGTGGATGGAGAATGGGTGTCCTTTGAAGAGTTTCTCGTGAATAAACTGGGTGTTTCGATTACGCACGGCATCGACCCTGAGACGGCGCGGTTGCTCCACAGCAAGATGGATTGGCAGCACCACCCCGGAGCGGGGTAGGCGGAGTATTGATCCTCGTCGGTGTTCTCCCGCCGCAACGTCCATGCTCTCGGCCAGCTTCGTCGGCGCCTTCTCCGTAGAGACCTCTTCGAGCCCCGGAACTCGCCCGCAGCACACGCCGCCGCGCTAAGGGGCCATCGTCACGTGCTCGGCGGGGGAGGTTGTCTGGCCGATCGCACCTCGGCCACCTTATGTGGACGAACTGCACCTGCTGGTGTATCCCCTGATGCTGGGGAGCGGCAAGCGTGCGCTGCCGAACGGGGTGCATGCGACAATCGCCCTGACCGCCGCGGCCCCGTAGCCGAGCGGTGTCGTGGGCCTCCAC
>JACDHV010000069.1 GCA_013820855.1 Gemmatimonadales bacterium
GCGTAGCGCGCCGCCCGCCGGCCCGCGTCGGCGAAGACCAGCGGGGCGTCGGCCCGGCGGCCCACCAGCCGCAGCACCGAGATGGCCTCGTCGGCGTCCACCGCGCCGTCGCGCTCGGCCGTCTGCCTGTAGCGCTGGATCTGCGCCGCCACCGTCGGGCTCAGCCCCAGGCGGCGCACGGCGATCTCCTCGGCCAGCTCGTCCAGCCCGTCCTCGACCGGAGTGTCGAGATTGCGGATCGCCTCGAGCAGGCTGAGTGGGATGAGGGCGGGAACGGCGGTGGACGTCGGCACGGGTGGTTGGCGGGAACTTAGTGCGGCCCCAAACTGCTAACCAGGGGTCCTTGCGTCGCGGTGGAGGCACCGGGACATTGACGCATGGCCGAGCCTTCCACCGCTTCCGTACGCTCGTTCGACGACGAGGCGCTGCCCCATCTCGATGCGCTCTATCGGGTGGCGCTCCGGCTCACGGGTGAGGCGGCGCAGGCGGAGGACCTCGTGCAGGACACCATGCTGAAGGCGTACCGCTCGTGGCGGCAGTACCGCCCGGGCACCAATGCCAAGGGCTGGCTCCTCACCATCCTCCGGAACACCTTCATCAACTCCTACCGGCGCCGCAAGCTGGAGCCCGTGGCGATGGACCTGGAGTTGATCGAGCCCCACGCGCTGTATCGCGCCGTGGAGTCCGCCGATCCGGAGGGAAGCTTCTTCGGCCGCCTGGTGGACGAGAAGGTGCTCGAGGCGGTGGACGCGCTCCCGCCGGATTTCCGCGAAGTGCTGGTCCTGAGCGACATGGAAGGAATGAGGTATGCCGAGATCGCGGAGGCACTGCAGGTGCCCGTGGGCACCGTGAAGTCGAGGCTGTTCCGCGCCCGGCGCCTGCTGCAGGCCCAGCTCTACTCGTACGCGGTGGAAATGGGCTACATCAAGTCGAGGGAAGACACGGATGGCTGAGCCGATCGACTGCGCAGAAGCGGGCGCGCGTCTCCAGGATTACCTGAAGCGCGAGCTGACGCCGGAGCTCGCCGCCGAGGTGCGCGACCACCTGGTCCGCTGCCGCGGATGCTTCGGCCACGCGCAGTTCGAGGAGAACCTTCTGCACCTGATGGAAGCACGCGCGCGGCGGGAAACCTGCCCGAGCGCGCTGCGCGAGCGGATTCGCGGCCTGCTTCGCGCCGAGGCTGACCGGACCTGAGCGCGGTCGCCCTGCCGACGGCGGCGCTCGCCTCCGCCGGCGCCTCGCTGGTGGCGTACCGGGCGGCGACGCTCACCGGTTCGGGCGCCGTCGCGGCATGGCTGGTCGGAGCCACGGTGCTCTACGGCACCGGATGGGCTGGCGGCGGGGTTCTCGCCGCTTTCTTCGTATCCAGCAGTCTCGCCTCCCGGGGGGCGCCACCTCCATCGGGGGTCGATCCCAAGGGAGACCGGCGCGACCATCGGCAGGTTCTCGCCAACGGTGGTGTCGCGGCCGCCGCCGCGCTCCTCGGCCTGCACGACTCCCGGCTCGGGCTCTGGCTGCTGACGTGCGCGTTGGCGGCGGCCGCGGCGGACACCTGGGCCACCGCCACCGGCGCGAGGAGCGCGGCATCACCGCGCCTGATCCTCGGCGGACGTATGGTCCCGCCGGGAACGAGCGGCGGCATCACTCCTTTGGGCACCGCGGGCGGGGCCGCGGGGGCGACGGTGGTCGCCGCGGCGGGCGCGATCGGCGCGGGCATCTGGGTGCTGCTGCCGGTGGCTGCGCTAATAGGTTTCGGGGGGATGGTGCTCGATTCGGTGCTGGGCGCGGTGGCGCAGGGGCGGTTTCGCTGTGCCGGGTGCGCGGAACCGAGCGAGTGGCGGGTGCACCGATGCGGACATCCGACGGTCCACCAAGGAGGCCTGGCATGGCTGGACAACGACGGAGTGAACTTGACGGCCGGACTGGCCGCGGCCGGCGTCGCGTGGGCGGCCTGGGTCTGGCTGTGCCCCTGTTCCTGATGCTCCTCGCCGCCTGCGGCGATGGCAACCCTACCGGCACTGAGCGGCCGGCGGGAAACGAGGGCATCTCCGGGAGCGAGGGGCCGGCGGAGCGCCTGGCCGGCGTCTGGCGCACCGTCGTGGTGCTGGAAGTTCCGGGCGATATCCAGGCATGGTCCACCACCTGGAAGTTCGAGTCCGATGGCACCTGCCTCCAGACGGTGGTGACCCAATCGCTGGCGGAAGGCTTCCCGCGGACGACCGAGCGGCGCTGCATCTTCGCCGCGCGCGATTTCGACGTGAGCATCAGCTTCGCCGGTGGAGGCACGCTGGTGTTCGAGTACTCCTTCGCCGACTTCTCTCCCGACCGCCTGATCCTCGATGGCTTCGAGTACCAGCGCCTCGCCTGAGCTCGCGCGCGCCGACGTGCTGGTGGTCGGCGGCGGGCCGGCGGGCAGCGCCGCCGCGCTGCTGCTGGCGCGCGCAGGCCGATCCGTTGTTCTGGTGGACCGGGCATCGTTCCCTCGGGACAAGGCGTGCTCCGAGTACATGAGTCCCGAGGCGGTGCGGATTCTCGATCGGCTGGGCGTGGTCTCCGCGCTGGAGGAGGCCGGCGCGATGCCGCTCGCCGGCACCGCCGTCACCGCGGCTCGAGGGGCCCGGCTGCACGGACGCTTCGCGCTCGCCGGGCACCGGCCGTTCCGGCCTACCGGGCTCTCGGTCTCGCGCCGGATCCTCGATCATCACCTGTTGCAGGCCGCCCGCGACACCGGTGTGCGCGTGCTGGAGCGCACCACCGTCGAGACGCTGTGGCGCGACGCCGGCGGCATCGGGGGCGTCGTGCTCCGGAAGCCGGACGGCTCCCGAGCTACGGTCAGCGCCCGGCTCACCATCGGAGCCGACGGGCTGCGGTCGGTGGTCGGACGGCAGATGGGTAGGCGCCGCCGCGGCGGGCTGCGCCGCCTGGCCTTCGTCGCCCACGTGGACGGGGTGGCGGGCATGGGCGACTCCGCCGAGATGTTCGTCGGGCGCCGGGGGTACCTCGGGCTCAATCCCATCGGGGGCGACCGCACCAACGTGGCGCTGGTGGTGCCCGCGGGCAGGGCCGCCGCCGCCCGAGGGCGGCCGCGCGAGTTCTTCCTCGACGCGCTCCACGATTTCCCCGGCGTGAGCGATCGAGTGGGCTGCGGCCGCATGACCCGCCCTGTCCTCGCCACCGGTCCGTTCGCCGTCTGGTCCGGCCGGGTGGTGTCCGACGGCGCGGCCCTGGTGGGAGACGCGGCCGATTTCTTCGATCCGTTCACCGGCGAAGGGATCTACAGCGCGCTCCGTGGCGCCGAGCTGCTGGCGGAGGCCGCGCTGCCCGCTCTGAGGGGCCCGGGCCGCGTCACCGCCCGGGCGCTCGCGCCCTATCGCCGCGCCCGCCGGCGCGCGTTCGGCGGGAAGTGGGCCGTGGAGCGGCTGATCGGGTACGGCATGACCTTCCCCTCGCTGTTCAATCGTGCGGTCGGCCGCCTCGGCCGGCGCGGCATGGCCCATACCCTGATCGGTGTCACGGCCGATTTCGTGCCCGCGCGGGCGGTGCTCAATCCGGTGTTCCTCGCGAGGATGCTGCTCTGAGTGCCACCGACGTCGATCCGGCGCGGTTCCGGGAGCTGATGGGTCGGTTCGCCACCGGCGTCACGGTCCTGACCGTAAACGGGCCGGGGGGCCGTCCGCTGGGTATGACGGCCAGCAGCCTCGCGTCGGTCTCGCTGGTGCCGCCGCTGGTCTCGGTCTGCGTGGACCACCAGGCCGTGCTGCACGACGCGATGCTCGCGGCGCCGATCTTCGTGGTCAACATCCTGGAGAGCGGACAGGAGGCGCTGTCGCGCCGGTTCGCCGACCGGCACGAGGACCGCTTCGAGGGAGTCGGCTATCACCGCAGCCCCGAAGGGCTGGTGATGCTCGACGGCGCGCTGGCCCATCTGGAGTGCGACCGCTTCACCAGCTACCCGGCCGGGGATCACACCATCATCATCGGGCGGGTGATCGGCGGCTCCACCGGCGAGGGCAGGCCGCTGCTCTATTACCGCGGCGGCTACGGGCTGCGCGAATGAGCGGCGGACGCCTGGAGATCACGCCGCTCGGCGCCGAGCTGCTGGACGACCCTCGAGCCGATCCGGACACCGTGGTCCAGTCGCTCCGGAACGTCGCGCGGGCGAACCGCTGGTTCGGCGGCGCCGCCGCCGTGCGCCATGGGCTCGAGCGGCTGCTCCGCGATATCTCCCCTGGGCGGCCGCTCACCCTGCTCGACCTCGGCACCGGAGCCGGCGATCTCCCCAGGCAGGCGGTGCGCTGGGCGCGCCGGGGTGGGCACCTGCTCCGGCCGGTCGGCCTGGAGCTGAGCCGAACCGCCGCCGCCATGGCCCACCGCGCCGGCGTTCCCTGCGCGGTGGCCTGTGCCGGGGCGCCGCCGCTCCGGGAGAAGGCCGTGGATCTCGTCCTGGTGAGTCAGGTGGCCCATCATCTTACCGAGGAGTCAGCGGTGCGTCTGATTCGGGCCTGCGACGCGCTTGCCCGGGTCGGCGTGGTGATCGCGGACCTCCGGCGTGGGCGCATGGCCCCACTCGCATTCCGGGTCGGGGCACGCGCCCTCGGCTTCGATCCGGTGACCGTCGCGGATGGGCTCACATCCATCCGGCGGGGCTACACACCCCACGAGCTGCGCACCCTCCTCGCGAAGGCGGGGGTGAGCGCCCGGGTGACTCGGCGGCCCGGGTACCGGCTCGTGGCGACCTGGCGCACCATGTCCCCCGGGCCCGCCGCCGGGGAGGCGAGCCGATGAGGACGGTGGACCGGATCCGGGTCCGCGCGCCGGTCGAGCGCGTGTTCGAGTCGGCGGCCGACGTCGAGCGCTGGCCGGAGATGCTGAGCCACTACCGCTGGGTGCGCATCCTCGAGCGGCGGCTGGACGGGGGTCTCGTGGAGATGGCCGCATGGCGGCCGTTCGGAGTCGTCGGCTATCCCACGTGGTGGGTGTCGGAGATGCGGGTGGACCGTGCCACGCCGGCGGTGCACTACCGTCACGTCCGCGGCATCACGACCGGCATGGACGTGGTGTGGCGCTTCGTGCCCGATGGCGACGGCACCGACGTTTCGATCCTGCACCAGTGGACCGGCCCGAGGTGGCCGCTGATCGGACGGGCGGCCGCCGAGCTGGTGATCGGCCCGGTGTTCGTGCACGGGATCGCCTCGCGCACGCTGGCGGGCATCAAGCGGCACGTCGAGGCCGGCGGGCACGAAGCACCACACCAGGGGCGGTCACCGTGAAGCCCGACCGGCGCGTGGTCGTCACCGGCATCGGGGCGGTCACCCCGATCGGCCTCGGTGTCGAAGGGCTGTGGACCGGGCTCCGCCGCAGGCAGTCGGCGATCCGCGCCATCACGCGGTTCGACGCGTCCGCCTTCAAGTCGCGGATCGCGGGTGAGGTGGGCGACTTCCACCCGAGCGATCACATCGAGGAGCGCCGCGCGCGCCGGCTCGATCGCTATTCCCAGTTCACCATCGCGGCCGCCCGGATGGCGCTGGCGGACGCGGAGCTCGACATGCGGCGGGAGAACGCCGACCGGGTCGGCGCCATGATGGGCACCGCCCTGGGCGGCGTGGCCCACGGAGAGGAGCAGTACCACAACTTCCTCACGCTCGGGCCCCGGGCGGTCGATCCCGCTCTCGCGCTCACCGTCTTTGCGGGCGCCGCGAGCTGCAACATCGCGATCGAGTTCGGCTGCACCGGGCCCAACGCCACCAACGGGATGAGCTGTGCCTCCGGCGCGATCGCGGTGGGCGAGGCATTCCGCGTGATCGCGCGGGACGAGGCGGACGTGATGATCGCCGGCGGCGCGGAGGCGCCGCTCGCGCCACTTTGCTTCGGCGCCTTCGCCATCATCCGGGCCATGTCCACCCGCAACGACGACCCCGCTCACGCCAGCCGACCCTTCGACGCCGGCCGGGATGGGTTCGTGATGGCGGAGGCTTCCGCGGTGCTGATCCTCGAGGAGCGGGGCCGGGCGCTGGCCCGGGGGGCGCCGGTGTACGCCGAGGTGTGCGGCTACGGCCTCACCAACGACGCGTACCACATGACGGCGCCGAGGCCGGATGGCAGCCAGGCAGCCCGTTGCATCCGAAACGCCCTCGCGCAGGCGCATGTGTCACCCGGCGAGGTGGGATACATCAACGCGCACGGATCCTCCACGCCGCTCAACGATCCCACCGAGACCTCCGCCGTGAAGCAGGTGTTCGGGGAGCACGCCTACCGTCTCGCCTTCAGCGGCACCAAGGGCTACTACGGCCACGCCCTGGGCGCGAGTGGCGCGATCGAGGCGGCCATCTGCGCTTTGGCCAGCCGGCGAAGCTGGTTTCCTCCGACCGTGAACCTCGAGACGCCCGACCCCGCCTGCGATCTCGACCACGTCACCGGCGACGGTCGCCGGCTCGATCCCGACTACGTGGTCAGCAACTCCTTCGGCTTCGGCGGGATCAACGCGGCGCTGGTATTTCGGAAGGCGGGCGCCTAGATTCGCGGCCGTTCACGCCTTCACCTGGAGATCAATTGATGCCTTCGCTCTTTCGCCGCTCGTTCGCCGAGCTGCTGGGCACCTTCGCGCTGGTCTTCATCGGCGCCGGGTCGGTGGCGAGCAAGTACTTTCCCGAAGCCACCTACGGGATCTTCGGCGTGGCCGTGGCGCACGGCCTGGCCATGGCGGTCATGGTCACCATCATGCTGCCGATCTCCGGCGGACACCTGAACCCCGCGATCACCCTCGGCCTGCTCGCCACGCGGCGGATCGACGTGCGCAGCGCCGCCGCCTACATCATCGCCCAGCTGCTCGGCGGGGTGCTCGCGGCGCTCCTGATCAGAATGGTGTACCCGCTCGGCGTGGTGCGCCCCATCTCGCTCGGCACCCCGACCGTCGCCAACACCATCCAGTTTCACCAGGCGATGATCATCGAGGGCGTGATGGCCTTCTTCCTGGTCAGCGCGGTGTTCGGCACCGTGATCAATGCCACGGCGCCGAGGCTGGGCGGCCTCGGCATCGGGCTGACGCTGCTGTTCGACATGCTCGTGGGCGGTCCGCTCACCGGCGCGGCCGTCAATCCCGCGCGCGCCTTCGGTCCGGCGCTGGTCTCGGGGCAGTGGGTGGCGCACGCGGTGTACTGGATCGGACCGATCGTCGGGGGGGTGCTGGCGGCGCTGGTGTGGGAGCACGTGCTGCTGAAGCCGGAGAGGCAGGAGGCGAGAACGCCGGTCACGTGAACAGTCCCGTGAACGGTGAACGGTGAACGGTACACGGGGGAGACGGGATCCGGTTCTCCCGTTTGCCGTTTACGGTTCACCGCTCACGGGTTCCCGCTCACGCTCGATCCCTGGGCCCGTCCTCCCTCACCGCTCTCCTGGCCCTCCGCCACAATCCCACGGAATAGCCGACGAGAATTACCGCGGTGACCACGTACGCCGCGACCATGTATCCCGCGTTGTCAGGCGGCATCGAGCCGCCCCTCGCGTTCCTCTTCCGCCAGCGCCACCCCGTAGCGGATCGTGACCAGCCCGATGTAGAGCAGCACGAAGGCCAGCGTCGAGATCAGCAGGGTTCGGAGCATCTCCGGCGGAAGCGACGGCGCGCTCGGCTTGAGCACCACGGGCTGCGGATGCAGCGTGCGGAAGAGATAGACGCTGAGATGGATGAACGGGACCAGCAGCAGGCCGAGCACCCCGACCACCGCGCTGAACCGGGCCCGCTCCGACGGATCGTGCAGCGCGGCGCGCAGGGCGAGATAGCCGACGAACAGGAAAAAGAGGAAGAGCGTGAGCGTGAGCCTCGCGTCCCAGGTCCACCAGGTGCCCCAGATCGGCTTGGCCCAGATGGGGCCGGTCGTCAGCATCACCACGCCGAAGGCCACTCCGACTTCCGCCGACGAGGCCGCGAACCGATCCAGCCGCCGGTCGTTCAGCCAGAGGTAGAGCCCGCCGCTGAGTCCGACCAGGGAGAAGGCGAGCAGCGCGCTCCAGGCGGCCGGCACGTGCAGGTAGAAAATCTTCTGGGCCGGGCCCTGCCTCGCTTCGATCGGTGTGAAGCCGAGGGCGAGCAGGTACACCCCGGCGAGGGCGAGGAGCGCGAGCAGGGTCACCGCGGACCCGCGGCGCACCAGCCTGCGGGCCGATGCAGCTTCGCTCACTCGTCCACCACCGAGGCGAAGACCATCGTACAGAGTGTCACGAAGACCACGTCATAGAGGGCGAGTAACCTAAGCCATCCCAGCATCTCGCTCAACGGACGGTCCGCGAGCAGCCGGGAGGTCACCTGGACCGCCCCGATGAGCGGCGGGACCATGAAGGGCAGCAGCAGCACCGGCAGCAGCAGCTCGGCGAACCGGGTCCGGACCGCCATGGCGCTGAAGATCGTGCCCACCGCCACGAATCCTATCGTGGCGAGCGCCGTGACGCCCAGGATGCCGGGGAGCGCGTGGCCGAGATCCACGTTGAAGAACAGCACGAAGAGCGGCAGCGTCACGGCCTCGACGGTGCCGACGAACGCCAGGTTCGCGAGCAGCTTGCCGAGGAACACCGCGCCGCGGGGCACCGGAGCCAGCAGGAGCGCGTCGAGCGCGCCGTTTTCCCGCTCGACGGTGAACGCCCGGTTGAGCGCTACCATCGCCGCCAGGGCGAAGGTCACCCACAACACGCTCGGCGCGAGATCCACCGCCGCGATGGCCGTCGGGTCGCGCGCGAAGTTGAAGACCACCAGCACCAGGGCCGCGAACACCACGGCGGAAAGCAGCGCCGTGCGGCTCCGCAACTCCGCGCGGACGTCCTTCGCCGCGATGGCGAGCGCCAGGCGGAGGGCCTCAGGCACCGACCAGCCCGAGGTACCGGGGGAGGAACGTCTCCAGGGGCCCGCGGCGCGGCTCGTCGCAAGCCCAGCGCCCCTCGGACAGCACCGCGACGCGGGTCGCGAGCCCCCACACCTCACCCAGCCGGTGGGTCACGACCACCATGCCGAGCCCGGCGGCCAGACGACCCGCCAGCGCCTCGCGCAGGCGCTCGGCGGCGGTCGCGTCCAGCGCGGTGAACGGCTCGTCGAGCAGCAGGACGCGGGGCTGGTGCAGCAGGGCCCGCGCGATGGCGGCCCGCTGGATGAGTCCCCGGCTCAGCCGGCGCGGCGCGTCGTCGGCCCGCGCGGCCAGGCCCGCCGACTCGAGGGCCGCACGCGCCACGTCGGCCGGCCTAGGCAGCCCGTACAGCCGTGCGGTGAACGCGAGGTTCTGCGCCAGCGTCAGGTCGTCGTAAAGCAACGATTGGTGCGAGACGAAGCCGATCGGGCGCCGCGCCTCTTCTCCGTCGCCTCGCAGGGGCCGGCCCAGCACGCGCACCTCGCCAGCCTCGGGCCGCATGAGCCCCGCGAGCAGGCGGAGCAGCGTGGTCTTGCCGGCGCCGTTGGGGCCGGCGACGACCACGGCTTCGCCGGCGCGCACGGTCAGGTCCACCCCCCGCAGCACCCGCAGACCGCCGAACGAGCGCCGGAGCCCGCGCGCCTCGAGGAGCGCGGGACTCTCGGCACCGTCAGAGGACGGCATCGATGCGCGCGCCGAGCTCGTCGAGTCGGAAGGGTTTGACGATGTAGCCCGAGTGCGGGAGGTCGAGCACCTTGAGCTGCGGCTCGATGCTCAGGTAGGCGGTCGTGATGATGACCGGCAGGTCAGGGTGCGACAGGCGAATGCGTCGGAGGAGCTCGATGCCGTCGGTATCCGGCAGGCGCATGTCCAGCACCGCGACCTCGGGGTGATGCTGCTCCAACTGCTCCAGCGCCTCGGCACCGTTGGTCGCGAAGGCCAAATCGTACCGGGGCCGGAAGGCTCGGTCGTAGCTGAGTCGCAGCGCCGGCTCGTCCTCTACGATGAGCACCCGCCGGCGGCGCGTCGCCTGGGTCATGCCTCGCACCCCGCGAACCGGTGCCGCTGGGCACCGCGGTTAAGAAGTGAGACGCCACCGAGATACACTAATGGATCGCGGGGGACGCGTCCATAGCCGCACGCGCCCAAGGAAACGGAGCGCTCGCTCAGTCATCGCCCATCTCGATGTGAAAGAGGTCGTAGAGCTTGGTGAGGACGAGGAGAAAACGGATCTCCTCGGTGGGATTGCGGAGCACGACGCTCTGGCGTCGCTCGGCGGCGGCGCGCTGGATCAGCATGAGCGCGCCGAGTCCGGCGGAATCCACCTGTCGCGTGCGGCCGAGATCGATGACCAGCCGTCCAGTGCCCTCGGGCATGTCCTCGAGCAGCTGAATGGCCGCCTTGCGGATCTCGACCCGAGTTTCCAACCCGAGTGTGTCGGGCGCGGACAGGCCGCGCTCCACCTCCTGCGGGGTTCTCATCCATCCTCCTTCGGCACCGAGCTATCTCACCATCGTCAGGTGAGACCTCTAGTTTTGCGGCCCCGGATCACTCCGGGTGTGCTCTTATCGGGCGGATCGACGCCTCGCCGGACGGTAGTGTCACGGCTGCATCGAGGTGAAGGCTAGTCCGATGCCAGAGGCGGTAACCCCAACGGGATGAATTACTTGCACTGGCACGTGGCTCCGCGAGTGCGACCCCTTGCGGTGCACTCCGCGAGAGTCTACCGCAAACGACGGGCAGGCGATAGAGGAGGGTCTAGAATTGGATCTGCGCGCCCAGCTCGACCACGCGATTCGGCGGCAGACCGAAGAAGGCCGTAGCCGAGCGCGCGTTCCTGGTCATCAGAATGAAGAGTCGCTTCCGCCACATCGACATCCGGCCGATGGGATGGGGCACCGGCACCGCGGCCGGCGTGTTTCGCGTCGCGATCAGCGTCTCGCGGCCGAGAAAGAAGCTGGTCTCGAGCGGCCTGATGGATACCGGACGACCGTCGCCCGAGCCCTGTCCGAGCTGGGCGAGCGCCCGGGGAACGTCGGGGGATTCCATGAACCCGTAGTGCGCGATCACCTTGAAGAAACCCTCGCCCAGCTCGGTACACTCCACCCGGTCGTCCTCGTCCACCGAGGGGATCTCCTCGGTCACCACCGACATGAGGATGACCTTCTCGTGGAGCACCTTGTTGTGCTTGAGATGGTGCAGCAGCACCGGCGGCGCGCCGGCGATGTCCGACGTGAGAAAGACCGCGTTGCCGGGCACGCGTGGCGGGTTGCGCCGAGCCACGTCCGACAGGAAGAGATCCATCTGGAGCGTGTTCTCCCGAACGATCGCCTGCAACCGGGCGCGGCCCCGGCTCCACGTGGTCATGAGCACGTAGACCCCAAGCCCGACGATGATGGGGAACCAGCCTCCCTCCCGCACCTTGATGACATTCGCGCTGAAGAAGGCGACGTCCACCACCAGGAACAGCGACGTGAGCGCCCGCGCTCGCCAGCGCGGCCACTTCCAGAGGTCGCAGAGGATCGTATGGAAGAGCAGCGTCGTCATGAGCATCGTGCCGGTAACCGCGACGCCGTACGCGGCGGCGAGATTGCTCGAGCTGCGGAAGCCCACGACCAACCCCAGGCAGCCGAGCCACAGCGCCCAGTTCACCTCGGGAATGTAGATCTGGCCGATCTGGCTGCTGGAGGTATGGACCACCGTCACGCGGGGCATGTAGCCCAGCTGGACGGCCTGCCGGGTGATGGAGAACGCTCCGGAGATGAGCGCCTGCGAGGCCACGATGGCGGCGGCGGTCGCGATGCCGACCATGGGGTAGAGGGCCCACGTCGGCGCGAGAGAAAAGAACGGGTTGATCCGTGCCTCGGGACTCACCAGCAACAGCGCCGACTGCCCGAAGTAATTGAGGAGAAGGCAGGGCAGCACGACCGCGAACCAGGTGACCTTGATCGGCCGGCGGCCGAAGTGACCCATGTCGGCATAGAGCGCCTCGGCCCCGGTGACCACCAGCACCACCGAGCCGAGGATGAGAAAGGCCTCCACCCCGTCGCGCATGAAGAATTCCAGTGCGTACCAGGGGTTCACCGCCTTCAGTACCTCCGGCGCCATCATGATTCCCCGGATCCCGAGCAGCGCGATCGCGATGAACCAGACCGTCATCACCGGACCGTACATGTTGCCGATACGGTCGGTGCCGTGCTTCTGAACCGCGAACACCGCCGAGATCACCACCGCCGCGATCGGCCAGACCCAGCCGCTCACCCCCGGCGCGGCGACCGTTACCCCTTCGATCGCGCCGAGCACCGAGATGGCGGGCGTGATGACCCCGTCGCCGTAGAGGAGGGCGGCGCCGAAGAGCCCCAGCGCGATGAGGACCATGCGGCCGCGCTCGGGCCGGGTGCGGGGGCGGACCTGGGCCAGGAGGGCGAATGTCCCTCCCTCGCCCCGGTTGTCGGCCTTCAGCACGAAGGTGATGTACTTGAACGAGACGATGAAGTTGATGGACCAGAAGATCAGCGAGAGTACGCCGATCACGTTCTCCGGGGTCGGGGCGATGCTATGATGCCCGCTGAAGCATTCCTTGATGGCGTAGAGCGGGCTGGTTCCGATGTCGCCATACACCACGCCCAGCGCGGTGAAAGCGAGTGCAGCCAGCGCCTTGCCGGTGGGAGGCGCCTTGGATGGAGGAGCCGACACTCAGGCGATCCCGCGCCGCCCTGCCGCGTCCTCCTCGTGGCTCATGGGGTGGATGGGGCGAGGGAGTCCACCAGGCGCCGAATCGCGTCGGCATCGATGCGGCCCTGGTAGAGGCGGTTCCCCACCAGCAGCGTCGGCGTGGAGGCGACGCCCGCCCGGGTTCCCTCCTCGAGACTGGCCTGAATCCTGCCGGCGTACTTCACCGATTCCATACAGTCGTCGTAGCGAGCGAGATCCATCCCGATGGCGTGCGCATAGTTCCGGAAGTGATCGCCGGCGTCGCGCGCCGCGGCCCAGTCGCCCTGCCCCTCGTAGATGCGGTCGTGCTGCTCCCAGTACTTGCCCTGCTCGTCCGCGCAGGCTGCCGAGTGGGCGGCAAGCCTCGCGAACTGGTGCTGCTGCAGCGGAAAATCGCGATAGCGCCACCGCAACTTGCCGGTTCTGATCAGGCGCTCCTCGATGGTCGGCATCTGGAGCGTGGCGAAGGTCTGACAGAATGGGCACTGGTAGTCGGCGTACTCGGTGATCTCCACCGGCGCGCTCTCCGAGCCCTTGGTATACCCGCGAAAGCCGGCCGTGTCCGCAGGCTGGATCGTCACGTCGGCCGGAATGCTCGAGACCCCCGGCCGCGACACGAGGAAGCCGAGGGCGCCCACTCCCACCACCGCGACGACGGCCAGGATGAGGTAGAAGCGCTTCATTCGGTCGGGCGTCGCCGCCATGGGTCTTCATCCTCCGGATCGTCGGGGAACGAATCCTGCCGCTGGGCGTCCTCCACGATACGGCGGCTGTCCGCCACTTCGGGAGTGTCGTAGGTGCTGCGGACCTCGTAGTGAAACAGCTCGCTGCGCGCGTCGCCCATCAGGCGGAGCAGCTCCGGAGCCCCCCGCAACAGCTGGCCCGCGTCGTCGAGCTCCTGGATCCGTCGGGCCAGCTCGCGCAGGAGCGCCGCGAGACGATCCGCCCGAGCATCGTCGTACACTTCGTCGTGGTCTGCCATGCTGGGGTAATGATAACACGAGGGCCAGTGTGTAAGGCATCACCGGCAGCAGGCCCGCCATCGCGAAATTGGGGGTCCGTGCGGCCTGCCCAAGGCGCCGTAAGCAGAGGAAGAGAACCCTTTGCACCAAAAGGTGCAATCAGCTTATATTGAGGCTGGCCCCAACCCCCGAACACACGGCAACTCCGCCGTGAGAAGGAAGGTAGATGACGACGAAGAAACTCCGGCACGACCCCGAAGCGGTGTCATTTTCCCAGGCCCGTGACGAGATGTTCAGTCACATCCTCCGCTGTGGTGTCATCGATGCCCTTCCGGAGCACCAGAAGGACTGGTTCGACGACACCATGCTGTATCTGGCCGATCGGTACGAAGACCTGACCAAGGAAGAGCTCGAGCAGCTCCGGGTACTGGGCGAGCGGTTCAGTCAGCCGGTCCAGCGGAAGTCAGAAACAGCGGTCTCGGGCGCCGCCTGAGTCGAGTTGCAGCGACGCAGCGCCCCGGGGCCACCGCCCCGGGGCGCTTTTTCATGGCACCAGTCTCCACCAGCCCGGGAACCAGCGCCAGCGGTACCCCCCGGCCAGCCGAGCCCCGCCCCCGACCCCCGCCTCCGCGAACCATCCCGAGGGCCCCCCGGGCCGGTTCTCGATTCCCAGAGCAAGAACCAGGTACCCCCGATCGGCCGGGCCGCCCACCGCCCCCACTCCGCCGGCCACGTAGACGCCCGGTCCCTGCT
>JACDHV010000256.1 GCA_013820855.1 Gemmatimonadales bacterium
GCTGTACGCTCTCCGCCGCCGTCACGGCCGGGCTTGCGCTCGGTCACGACCTGGAGAGCGCGGTGGACGATGCGCTCGACTACGTGGCCCGCGCGATCGCCGCGGCGCCGGCGCTCGGCGGTGGGTACGGGCCGCTGGACCACACCGTCGCGGTCAGAAGAAGCCGGTAGGCGTCTCACGGCAAGGCCGCCACCACACCGTCCACGAGCCTCTCGAGGTCCCCGGACACCCGCGCCGCCACCTCCATCACTTCGGCATGGTCGAGGCGCTCCGCCGTCGTGCCGGACGCCGGGTTCGTGATCGTGGAGAACGCGAGACACCGCAGCCCGCGGGCTCGGGCGGCGATCACTTCGACCGCGGTGGACATGCCGATGGCGTCGGCGCCGAGCCGCTCGGCCATGCGCACCTCCGCCGGCGTCTCGTAGCTCGGCCCCAGCACCTGGATGTAGACCCCCTCCTCCAGCGGGACGCCCCGGCTCGATGCCACCCGGCGGGCCACCGTCCGCAGGGCCGCATCGTACGGCTCCGACATGTCGGGGAACCGTTCCTCGCCAGGGATGACCGGTCCGGTCAGCGGGTTCCGGAAGGTGAGGTTGACGTGGTCCGCGATCATCATCAGCGCCCCGCGGGAGAAGGTGCGCCTGATACCGCCCGCCGCATTGGTGAGGATGAGCGTGCGCACGCCGAGCTGAGCCATGACCCGCACCGGCAGCGCCACGGTATCGGCCGCGTGGCCCTCGTAGAGATGGAAGCGCCCGCTCTGCGCCAGGAGCGGCTTGCCGCCCAGCGTCCCGGCGACCAGCTCGCCCTGATGGCCCACGACGGTCGTCGCCGGGAAGTGGGGGATCTCGGCGTAGGAGACTCGCCGCGCGCCTTCCATTCGGGCGGCCAGGCGCCCCAGCCCGCTTCCCAGGACGATCGCCACCTCGGGAATAGAGCCCAGCCGGCCGGCGAGATAGTCGGCCGCCGCTCCGATGGTCTCGACCCTCGTCACCGCCCCGTCCCGCTCGGTCGTGGTGGTCACACCAGCATGCCCGCGATCGCCGCCGAGGTGAAGGCCGCCAGGTTGCCCGCGATCATCGCCCGGAGCCCGAGCCCGGCGATCTCGCTGCGCCGCTCCGGCGCGAGGCCGCCGATGCCGCCGATCTGGATGGCGATGGACGAGAAGTTCGCGAAGCCGAGGAGCGCGTAGGTGAGGATGATGGTGCTCCGCGGCGAGATCATGACCCCACTCCCGAGATCGCTTCCGAACTGGGCGTAGGCGACGAACTCGTTGAGCACCACCTTGATCCCGACCAGACCGCCGACGTACGCCGTCTCGCCCCAGGGCACGCCGATGAGCCATGCGATCGGACGGAGCACCTGCCCGAGCAGCAGCTGCAGCGTCAATCCCTCCTGCCCGAGCGACCCGCCGGCCCAGCCGAGCAGATAGTTGGTCAGCGCGACCAGCGCCACGAATGCCATCAGCATGGCGCCCACATTGAGCGCGAGCTGCATGCCCTGGCTCGCGCCGCCGGCCGCGGCCTCGATGATGTTCGCCCCCGGCCTCTCGACTTCCATCTTGAGCGAGCCCTTGGTCACCGGCGTCGCGGTCTCCGGCACGAGGATCTTCGAGAGGTAGAGGCCCGCGGGAGCGTTCATGACGCTCGCGGCCAGCAGGTGCCCGGCGATGTCCGGGAAGTATCCCCGCAGCATGCCGACGTAGGCGGCGAGGACACCGCCGGCGACGGTCGCGAACCCGCCCACCATCACGGTGTTGAGCTCCGAGCGAGTCATCGTAGGCACGAACGGCTTGATGAGCAGCGGCGCCTCGGTCTGGCCCAGGAAGATGTTCCCCGACGCCGAGAGCGTTTCGGCGCCGGAGGTGCCCAGCGTCTTCTGCATCACCCACGCGATGCCCTTCACGACCACCTGCATGATCCGGAGGTAGTACAGCACCGACATCAGGGCGGAGAAGAAAATGATGGTGGGCAGAACGTTGAAGGCGAAGTACGCGCCGGTGGCGGCGACGTAGCCGGCGCTGGTGTCGAGCGCGCCGTTCGGGCCCGGCGTGCCGACCGGTACGCTGTGCTGCACCAGGTTGCCGAAGACGAACCTCGCTCCCTCCTCCTGGAAGCCCAGAAGGCCGGTCACGACCCGCCCGGCCTGGGCGAAGAACGCCTGGCCCGCGTCCGTCTTCAATACCGCGAGGCCGAAGAGCACCTGAAGCAGCAGGCCGGTCGCCACCAGACGCCAGTCGATGCGGCGCCGGTCATAGGACAGCAGCACCGCGATGCCGATCATCACGGCGATCCCGAGCACGCCGACCAGCCGCGCCGCCATCGGGGTCGCCAGACCACCCTGGGCCTCGGCCAGCCGCTCGGCCGCGGTCTGCATCAGCCAGAGGCCGCTCATTCGACGGTCCGCAGCTCGGACGAGACGCGGTCGATCAGGGCCCGGCGCTCGGGCCAGGGAAGGAAGGCGCCGGCAAACCCGTTGAGGATCATCTGGTCGATTTCCTCGCGGGTGAACCCGAGCGCCGTGTGGGCCAGCCGGTACTCGTCACTGAGCGTGACGCCGCACATCAGCCACCCGTCGGTGCAGAGAGTGACGGCGACTCCCTCGTCGAAGTACCGCCGCACGGGGTGCGCCGAGGCGCGGGGCACGGCGTGGGTCTGCACGTTGCTGGTGATGTTGATCTCGACCAGAATCCGCCGGTCGCGCACGTACTCGAGCAGCACCGGGTCCTCGTACAGCCTCGTGCCGTGGCCGATGCGGTCGGCGTGGCAGTGATCCAGGGCATCGGCGATGGACTCCGCGCCCGCTGCCTCGCCGGCGTGTACTGTGATGCCGAGGCGACCCTCGGCGGCCGCGTCGAAGGCGGCCCGGTGCGCGTTGGCGGGGCGGCCCGCCTCGCCGCCGGCGAGATCGAACGCCACGACTCCGCGATCCCGGTATGCGACCGAGAGCCGGGCGATCTCCAGTGAGACGGCGGGGTCGTAGTGGCGCAGCGAGCAGTTGATCACCCGGGTGACGACGCCGAAATCCCGCTCGCCCCGCCCGAGGCCGGCGAGCTCGGCCTCGAGGGCCCGCTCCATGGAGAGCCCCTGTCGGCGGCTGAGCCAGGGGCAGTAGCGCACCTCCAGGTAGCGAATCTGGTCGCGCGCGGCGTCCTCCACCATCTCGTAGGAGACCCGCTCGATCGCCTCCGCGCTCTGGAGCAGCGGGATGGTGTACTCGAAGCGCATCAGGTAGTCCTCGAGATCGGCGGCGTCGTCCGCCCGCATGAAGCGGCGCAGCCCGTCGGGATCGCGGGTGGGCAGCTCGAAGCCGGCGTCACGCGCCAGCTCGATCATGGTCTCCGGCCGGAGGGCGCTGTCGAGGTGGGTGTGAAGCTCCGCCTTGGGCAACCGCGCGATCAGATCATGCGTCGGCATCGGGCTTTCCGGCGGCTCGGCGGGCGCTCACCACGACGCGGAGGATCGCGCCTTCGGCCAGCGGCGCTCCCGGCGGCACTTCGATGCCTCTGGCGTCGGTGACGAAGGCCGCCCCGGTGGCGAGCTTCCGCTCGAGCGCGCCGTCGAGCGCGAGCACGGCCGCACGCACGTCGGCGCCTTGTCGGATCTCCAGCGGAACGGCGTTGACGAAGACGCGCATCGCTCGGCTCAGCGTCGGGTGGAACGGAAGGCGGTGGAGGCCTCGACCTCGACCGGCTGGGGGAGGCGCCGAAGGTAGGTGGCGGCCGCCTCCACGTCCAGGAGCCCGACCCGCTCGGTCGGCCGAGCCGCCAGCATCGTGAAGCCCCCCGCGCCGTGGGCGGTCGAATCGTCCGTGGCCAGCGTGTAGCTCTCGCGGGGCTTCACCGTTCGGCCATCGGCGAGTGTGACCTCCTTGACCCGCCGGCCCGCGGGGGCCCGCGGGTCGTAGCGCACCCGGCCGCCGGCCAGGTGCACCTCGGGCCCGTCGCCCGCTGCCAGCACCCGCTCGAGCAGGCTCCATACCTGCACTCCCGTCAACGTCAGGCGCACCAGGTCGGAGCCGGCGGGCTCGACCTCCCGGAGTCTCGCCACCGTCACCGACCCGGCCGGCAGGTCCGCGCGGAGAGAGGCATTGCGCACCAAGCCGAGATCGGCCCGGGCGAGGTTCCGACGAGCTTCGGCGAGCAGGCTGCCGAGTGCGTGCTGGCTGCCCTCGCGCACGAGCGGCCGCTTGAGCTGGGCATGCGCACGGGCCGCGGCGCTGTCGCTCCGTCGGGCGAAGGTATCGAGCGCGGCGGCCAGCGGTGTCCCGCGCCGCGCGGGCGCGGGCGGCACCACCGCTACCCGGGTCCGCATCTCGAGGCCGCCGGCCGGCGTCCTGACGAGATCTCCGACCGCGAGCGTCGCGGGGCCCGCGGCACTCACGCCCGGGATGCCGCCG
>JACDHV010000070.1 GCA_013820855.1 Gemmatimonadales bacterium
CGCCGGCGCGTACCGGGCTCGAGCGGGCGGGCTGCCCGTTCGAGCTCGCGCAGCCGCTCGAGGACCTCGGTGTCGTCCATGGGGACTGTATCATGGCGACCGACCCCTGCGGAGCGCCAGCGCGCCCTGTCGTCGGGCAGGTATCGGGAAGCGACGCTCCGTCACCGACCCCGGAGCCGGTGTTGCACCCGGCGCACTTCCGCCACGATGGAGCGCGCCCGCTCGACCGGCACGCCCTCACGAAAGAGCGCGCGCTCGGTATCCTCGTCGGACTTCCCTTCGGCGAACAAGTCCATGACCCGGCGCGTCAGACGCATCGTCTCCTCGGGCCGTTCGCCGCCCCCGAACATCTTCCGCCACCAGCTCATCGCCTGTCCGCGTGTGTCATGGTGTCTTCTCGCCGCGCAGCCGCCGCGTCACCGCCCGTGCGCCGGGAACCTGCCCGAGCCCAGGAGCCCTCGCCGGCGTGCGGTCCACCAAGGAGCGAACAGCGCGACGACGAGCGCTATCGTGAGCCATGTCGCGAGCACGATCAGCCCGCAGAGCAGCAGCGTGCTGATGGCGCGCCCGACCGTGTCGCCGAGCCTCGGGCTCAGCCAGGTATCGCGCACCCCGCCGTTGAGGACGGCGAGCATCAGGATGCCAAACCAGACGGCGAGGGCGCGGAGAGCCATTGCGAGGCTGCCTCGAGCACGGGGAGCACGAACGGAGTGCCGGGGCGGCCGGCTCCGTGTAGTTTTGGCCGTGATGCACGTTCGCCACGACCCCGACCCTCTCGATTCTTTCTCCCCCTCCCCGACGGCGACGCGGAGATCGTCTACGCGCCGTTCAGCGAGGATGTTCTCGACCTCCAGCACACCGAGGTGCCGCCATCCGGCCGTGGCAGCGGCATCGCCGACGACCTGATACGCGCGGCGCTGTCATACGCCCGTGAGCACGGGATGCGGGTGATGGCCTCCTGCCCCTACGTCCGCGCCTGGCTGCGCAAGCACCCGGCCGAGCGTCCGGCCTAGGGCGCAACCGCGGGCTCAAGCCTCGCCGACCGCGAGCTACGCCCCGTACTCGTCCAGGGTGATCGTGCCGCCCGCCGTGACCGTCCTGCCGGCGTCCCGCGGCGGGAGCGCCTCCTGCACCAGGTCGATCCGCTTCCACTCCGCGTACGGCGTGTGGCGGTGTTCGCGCGGCACGTAGCGCGAGGACTTGACCCGCTGGTACCGGTGCACGTAAAGGGAGCAGTTGACGAAGCTCCGGTCGGCCGCGACGCGCACGAAGAGATCCGCCCCTTACATGTCGCGGCTCTCGATGAACGTGCGCTCGGCTTTCTCGACTTCGGAGTAGACGATGACCCGCTCGTTGCGGTTGAATGTCGGCATCGTTCCTCCAGTAAGTCCGGCTCGCAACCTGAAATCGCCGGGCACCGGTTGCCAAGCTCACTCGGTGAGGTTGTGCACCTTCGGGGCACCCAACCCGGCCAGCTCGCGTCCCGCCCCCGTCTCGACCGTGAGCCGGGGCTCGGCGTTCAGCCGAAGATTGCCCACCGGCCTTCCCCGCGCATCCAGCAGCGTGATCCTGAAGCCCAGTGTGTCGGCACTGAGTATGGCCTGGCGCACACCTTGTGCGGTGACCAGCTCCAACCGCTCGGCCTGGACCACCGGGCGGCCCCTCGCGGCCGACCCGGTGAGGAAGAGTGTTGCGGCGAGGAGGCCGGTACCGCAAGCGAGCGCCCGGGTGTGCCGCACGTGCCGCTCCAGTCGGGCGATCCGGGAGCGCTGAGTCGCGAGGTCGGGTGACATGGTGGGCTCCTGAGGGAGAATCAGGGAGATGCGCCACCGAGCCGAAGTCGCACGCTCGCCGCGCCGAACCCGCTCAGCGTCTCGCCAGATCGGGAAACAACGCCGGCAGTGTCTCGATGAGAGCCCAGCCGGTGCCCTCCACGACCGGCTCGACCGAGACCGCGTCGAAGTAGCGATCGAGCACTGCAGCCCGTTCCTGGGCGAGTGGCGGCTGACAGTAGTCCTCCTCCTCCCATATCGCCTTGCCGTTGGGCAGCCGCCGCGAGTCTCGGAGCGAGGAGGTCAGCGCCTGCCCGAATGGGCGGAGAGCGGCGAGCTCATCACGATCGAGCCTGCCCAGCAGCTCTTCCATCAGCTCCTCGCGCGGCGACGCCGTCACCAGGTAATGTGCCATGGCTATCCTCAGACTGTGTCCAGGTCGACCGAGGCCGCGCCGTCGGAACCGTACTGCAGGTACACCTGCCAGGGCTGACAGCAGATCTGGCAGTCCTCAACGTACGTCTGGACGGGGCCTCCGCCGGGGTCCAGACCGATGGTCACCGCCTCGCCGCAGTAGGGGCACACCACCTCGGCATCCGTGTCCCAGGCCACGGTCTCGCCGCTCGGGGACACGTCGTCCGGCTCCAGCTCCTCAGGCGAGTCCGGCATCTCGAGATCGCTGCCTCCATGGTGAAGTCGCGGCCCCATGGTGCCGTCGGGACCCCCATGGTGAGGTAAGATACCGGTGGGCCTTGGAGTGACCGGCGGTACCCCGTCATTACGGGGCCAGGTACATTTTGGTGAAGCGAAGCCCTTCGCACCAGCGTGACGGAGTCGCCAGTTGCACGCCAGAACCCGGCAGACGGAGCTCAGCAGGACCGACGTCATCGACCATCTCCGCGCGATCGGCGTCGAGGCAGGTGGTGTCCTGCTGGTGCACACTTCCTTCCGGGCCATCCGACCGATCGAGGGAGGACCACTCGGGCTGATCGAGGCCCTCCGCGCCGCCCAGGGCCCTCACGGCACGCTGGTGATGCCGTCCTGGTCGGGCGATGACGACGAGCCCTTCGATCCGGCGACCGCTCCGGCTTCGGGCGACCTGGGCATCGTGGCCGACCTGTTCTGGCGACTGCCTGGTGTACGGAGGAGCGATCATTGCCAGGCCCTTGCCGCTGCGGGGCCCCACGCCGCGCCGATCCTCTCCGATCCGCTGCCGCTCCCGCCCCATATACCCGCTAGCCCCGTCGGACGGATTCACGATCTCGACGGCCAGGTGCTCCTCCTCGGGGTCGGGCACGAGGCCGATACCACACTGCACCTGGCCGAGCTGATGGCCGGCGTTCCCTATCGCGTGCCGAGGTACTGCACCGCGATTCGGGATGGGCGCCCGGTGCGAATCGATTACGGGGAGAACGACCACTGCTGCGAGCGATTCGTGCTCGCGGACGAGTGGCTGCGCACGGCCGGGCTTCAGGCCGAAGGACGTGTCGGACACGCGCACGCGCGGCTCGCCCGCTCCCGAGACATCGTGAGGGTCACGCTGGAGCACCTGGCGCGGGATCCGCTCCTGTTTCTGCACCCACCCGACGCGTCGTGCGCCGAATGTGACGCGGCTCGAGCCAGCGTGGCTTGGACGGCGGTGAGCCTCAGCGATGGGAACTCCAGCTCTCGATCGCGACCCACACTTCCCGGCTCGCCGTGACACCCTCGGGGAAATGCGACGCGAAGTCCGCCCGGAGCCGTGTCGCATGGGCCTCGAGGTAGCGCTCCAGATCCGATTCGCTCGGCGCCTCATATCGGATCCGGTAACGGCCCGCGCTCGAGCGGGTGAACGTCGCCCCCTCGAAGCAGCCCGTGGCCAGCAGGTCGGGAATGTGGACCTGTCGCATGTAGTGCTCGTAGGCCTCGACCAGCGGCGGCTCGACGGCTGTGGTTATCTCGTACGTGACCATATCCGACCTGTCCGCTCAAGACGTCGTCGCGCTCATGGCACCGGCCGCCGCCGCACGACCTCGACGACGAGCTTCCTCAGCGCCTGGACTTCTCCCTCCGTCGGCTGCCGGGGAATCATCTCCCACCGTGGCTCCTCTTCGTCCACGGGCTCGGGACCGGTAACGAGCCAGCAGGTCCCGCGGAAGTCGCCATTGGACTCCAGCCGCCCGCCGATGCTCTCCTGCCGCATTTGCACCGGTCAAAGCCCATCCGGAGGCTCGAACCGGAAGAGAACGTGGTCCGACGCGCTGAGCCGCACTCCCTCACCATCCACGAGTACCTGCAGGATTCGCACGCCCGCCGCTCCGGCCGAGAGCTCGAGAACGAGACTGTGCCAGCCGGCGAGCGGCCCGGCATCGGTGGTGGGCTCACGGGGCGGCGGCACCAGCGGCGAGACCCGGGGAATCGCCTGCGCGGAGAGAGGTCCGAGCAAGACGTGCCATGCCGCTGGGTCCGAAGAGGAGCCGCCGACTTCCATCAATCGTTCATCGGCGCCTCGACCCTGACGGTGCCCGCCATCCCGATACCGCCCGGGCCGCCGTGGCTGGCGCAGTGATAGCCGTAGACGCCCGGCACGGTAAACCGGAATACGTGCCATGTCGGCCAGTCGGACGGCGCGCCCGATTGGGGCGGTGAATCGCCGTTGTCGGGCACGATGTTGTGCCCGGTGCTGCCCGGCGGCCAGAACCAGTTGACCGTGCCTCCCGCGGAAATCGTGACGTCCGCCGGCTCGAACCTGTTGCCGCCATCGCTCAGGACGAGGATCGTGTTGGGAGCGGCAGGATCGGGTGTGGCGATCGCGGTGAAGCCGACCGGCTCGCCACCCCCACGATCGATGCGCGCCGTCGCGAACTGCTCCGCGAAGAGGGGGAGCGGCGTCCAGGTCGTGGCCGCCATGCCGTCGGGGCCGGTGAGCACCACGCCGGGATCGAGGGAGCCCTCGGTGGTGGACCAAATGACCGTCACGCCTTCGGCAGGCCGCTCCTCCCGCGTCACCAGCACCCGCAGGCTGTCGGGCAGCCGGACACCGGCCACACCCACCTGCGCGTCACCGCTGTTGGCGGACGGCTTGGCGATCGTCAGCTCCCCGAGGTCGGGCGCCTCACGATCGGACGCGCCGCAGGCCAGGAGCAAACCCATGGCGGCCCAGAATCCTGGTCGCCCACGACGATTTGTCATGAGGGAGGGGACGTTCCGAGCGCCGCGGCTTGGACGTCTGCGGCGCCTCCATCCATCCTGAGCCCCGGGGGTTCACGCGGTCGAGCTCGACCGAGCGCCGATCTGCAGGGACTCGAACAGCGTGCGACCCGCCGCCGCCACCTGGCTCACGGCGGCCTCGAACGCCTCCTGGTTGGCACGTGACGGCGAGTTGAACCCGCTGATCTTGCGAACGAACTGGAGCGCGGCGTCGTGCAGCTCCTGATCGGTCGGGGAGTGACCCGGACTCCGAAGTCGCTTGATGTTGCGGCACATTGCGGCCTCCGCGTGCTGCTGGTTTCAACCCTTCCTGGTGCCGACGAAGACGTGGCGGCCCCATGGATCCAATTCCCCGCGGGCGGGGATCCCGGCCTCGGCGAACCATTCCAGCCACTGTGACCGGGCGAAAAGCCCCTCCACGTGGCGGTCGTGTTCCACCGTGGTGCTCCCGCCGGGGTGCCGGAGAAGAAAGGCGTAATCGACCGTATAAGTATCGTCGGCGGGGTCGGGATCCCAGCTCCACTCGAGGTAGCGGAGCCCCCGGCCGTCCGGCGCGTCGTGTCCTCCATGGTCAGTGGCGGGCTCGAAGGACTCGCGAACGTGGTCCGGAAGGGCGGCGACGGTTCCGCCGGCGCGGCAGTGGGCCGCCGCGGTCCGCAGGGTCGCCTGGACCGCGGCCGGGCTCGTGGCATAGGTGATGGCGTCGTGCACCAGGACCACATCGAACAGGCGGTCGAGGCGCAGGGCCCCGTAGGCCTCCGGATACCCATACCATACTGTTGACATAAGCCAACCCAGGGCCCGATGTCGATTTCCCACCTCCCCGTTCGACTACACTATGGCGAGCATGACGCTCGGCGGCGAGATTCTCCAGACCTCAGCAAGGAGTCCACGGATGAGCGGGGTACGGGTACTGGTCGGCACGCGCAAAGGTGCATTCGTCTTGACGGCCGACGGCAAGCGCGACCGTTGGAAGGTGAGTGGGCCTCACTTCGCGGGTTGGGAGATCTACCACCTCAAGGGATCGCCCGCGGAGCCGAATCGGCTCTATGCGTCACAGTCCAGCGGATGGTTCGGCCAGGTGATCCAGCGCTCCGACGACGGCGGCGCCACCTGGGAGGCGGTCGGCAACGAGTTTCGGTACGAGGGCGTGCCCGGCACCCACCAATGGTACGACGGCACGCAGCATCCATGGGAGTTCGCGCGCGTCTGGCATCTCGAGCCGTCGTTGACCGATCCGGAAACCGTCTACGCCGGGGTGGAGGACGCCGCCCTGTTCCGCTCGGCCGACGGCGGCCGGTCGTGGCAGGAGCTCTCCGGACTGCGGTGTCACGGCTCGGGGCCCCGGTGGCAGCCGGGTGCCGGCGGGATGTGCCTGCATACCATTTTGCTCGACCCTGCGGACCCGGCGCGGATCTTCATCGCCATTTCCGCGGCGGGCGCGTTCCGGAGCGATGACGCGGGCCGGACCTGGCGGCCGGTGAACCGCGGTCTCAAGTCCGAGGGTATTCCCGACCCCGACGCGGACGTGGGCCACTGCGTTCATCGGATCGCCATGCATCGCTCGCGGCCGGGGGTGCTGTTCATGCAGAAGCACTGGGACGTGATGCGCAGCGACGACGCCGGGGAGTCGTGGACCGAGGTCAGCGGCGATCTTCCGACCGACTTCGGATTCCCGATCGACGTACACGCGCACGAGCCGGAAACGATCTACGTGGTCCCGATCAAGAGCGACTCCGAGCACTACCCGCCCGACGGCAAGCTGCGCGTGTACCGCAGCCGGACGGGCGGGAACGAGTGGGAGCCCCTGACCAAGGGACTTCCGCAGCGCGACTGCTACGTGAACGTACTACGGGACGCGATGGCGGTGGATTCCCTCGACTCGTGCGGCGTGTATTTCGGGACCACGGGCGGGCAGGTCTACATGTCGCCCGACGCCGGTGACAGCTGGTCCCCGATCGTCCGCGACCTCCCGGCCGTGCTCTCGGTCGAGGTCCAGACGCTGCCATGATCCGGGTCGTCCTGCCGGCGCACCTGCGAACGCTGGCGCGGGTGAGCGAAGAGGTCGAGCTCCAGCTCGACGGTCCCGCCACGCAGCGCGCGGTGCTGGACGCGCTGGAGGCCAGCTATCCGGTGCTGCGTGGCACGATCCGCGGTCAGGCCACGCAGCGGCGCCGGCCGTTCATCAGGTTTTTCGCGTGCGAGCAGGATCTGTCCCACGAGTCGCCGGATTCCCCTCTGCCGGAAGCGGTTGCCACGGGAGTGGAGCCGCTGCTGGTGGTCGGGGCGATGGCGGGCGGCTGAGTTTTCACTGGCGGGTGGCGGACTCGTCTCGCTCCGCGACGGCGCTGGCCACGACGTCGCCCTCGCTCGTCATGCGCGTGGGCGACCCCCCGAGAGCTGCCCATCGCCTCGCGAGACGATTGTACCGGGCGACGAACTCCTTTCGCCTGTCCCACACCAGAAAGCACGCCCGGTGCATCGCCGCGTCCGCGAATCGCCACAGGTGGTCGGTGTCGGCGGCGAGGAAGTCGGGGGTGAGCAGCGCGTCGTCGTCGGGGCGTATGGCGGTCCCGCAGAGTGCGCAGTAGGCGCGTCCGGCTCGAATCCGCTCCATGCGACCCTCATCCCTCGCAGGTCGTGCCTCGGAGACCACGGAATGCCTCAGCTCCCGGCGATGGGATCGGACCACACCGCCAGCTCGTGTCCCATGGGATCGCGAAAGTGGAACCGACGCCCGCCGGGGAAGTCGAAGATCGGCTTCGTGATCTGCCCTCCCGCGGCGCGGACGGCCGAGGCTACCGACTCGAGGTCGGCTGCATAGATCACTACCAGAGGGCCACCCGGGCGTGCCGCTTCGCCGCCTCGAAAGCCACCGCTCAACCGGCCATCGACGAAGCTCGTGTACTCCGGACCGTAGTCCGTGAACACCCAGCCGAAGACCGTGCTGTAGAACCGTCTCGCGACGGTGACGTCGGCAACGGGAAACTCGATGTAGTCTATCCGGCGATCGTGCTCGGTCTGACCCATGATATTCCCTTTCTCAGGCCTCGCTGCTGCGTTACGGCGCGCTCGCGGCGGCGGGCTCGTCGGTCACACCGCGGGCGGAGAGGGCTCTCCACCCGGTGACGATTGCCACGGCGTAGAGCACCACCCCCGTGAGGTAAACCGCCCCGCCAAGCGCCTGATCGCGGTCCAGCCAGCCCATTTCGCCCAGCAGAAGTGCCCAATCGTGCTCCCCTCCACCCACCAGTGGCAGTTCCTGGGCTCTGGCATCCTTGATGTACACCGAGATGTTCCAGCAGTTCTGTCCCAGCCACCATAGCGGCACGGTCGCTCCATGGCGATCGCCTTGCCGCCAGAGGGCCACGGTGAACGCAGCGGGAATGAGGAGCTGGAGCAGGGTGCCGCCGAGCAGCATGAGCGGCTCGCCGTCGAAGCCGAAGACCAGGTGCCCGGTTTCGTGGATGGCGAGGTCGAGGCTGTCGAGCCACCGGTAGCGTCCGGGCGTTCGAATGCATTCCCAGCCGTAGACCGCCAGGGCCAGGGTGAGGGCGAGCCGCCATCGCCGCTCCCAGCCCATGTAGCGGACGCGGGAAGGCGCGACACTCGTCCCGGCGCCGGCCGAGGCGGGAACGTCACGACCCGTTACCTGCGTGGGAAGACCCTTCACCCGACGCAGACGGTGAGCAGCATGTCGCTGTCCGCGACCGCCTCCACCGCGTGCGGCACGTCGGGCTCGAGCACCAGGGCCTCACCGGCGCCCAGCCGATGACCGCCACCGGCCGCCTGGACGTCCAGCTTCCCGCGCAGGCAATGGATCACGACGTGCCCTGGGGCACGATGTTCGGGAAGGCGTCCACCGGCCTCGAAGGCGAACAGCAGGAGCCGGAGCGGACCGCGATGGATCAGGCCGGCCTGGCGGTGCCCGGCCTTTGCCGGGTGGGGTTCCGCCTGAAGCGCGCGGGCGAGGTCCGTCAGGTTGAGGGCTAACGGTACGTCCCGACCGGCTCGACGATCACCGCCACTGTCGAGCCCGGCCGGGAGCGTCAGGCCAGCGGACTCGTTCCGGTGACGTGGACGATGGTGGCGTCGGGTGTCCGGCTGTCGAATCGCGTCTCGCTCACCCTCGCGGCACCTTTCTGCCCATTGTCCAGCGTGAACGAGAGTCGCTCGTTGGGGAGAATGCCGTCGGCGCTGCGCGACGTGAACTCACCGCTCCAGGTCTGCCGGCCGGTGCTCAGCTCGGTGACCGTCACCTGTACTTCCACGCGGTTCAGGTCCTGATGATTCGAGCGCTCGATGAGGGCCAAATGAGAGGCCATACCGCGTCCTGCTTTCTTGCTAGGGAGGAGCCGCCACGAGGAGAAGTGAAGCACCCCGTCCAGGAATGGTAACCCTATGAGCGGCGGCGGCCCACAGCGCCTCCCGAATTTGACACCCTGTTGATGGTCGAAGAGCACCTTACCAGCGCGTGGCCCTCACCCCGGTCCGGCTGCTCCCCTGTCCCTTTCCCCCCGCTTGAGCGACCGCGAGGTGCCCGCGGAGCGCGACTTCCCTATGCAGCTGGCCGACCGCCTGACCGTCGTGCGGCTCAGAATCGAACTCGGCGACATCAGGACGGCGGCGGAGTTCAAACGGGAACTCGAGCGCGACGGATACTTTACGCTCGACGATCCGCGGGTCCGCAACGCCTGCGCCGCCGCCGGGTTGGCCGCTTGGGTCGACCGTGCAGACTCCGCCACGTGACCCTTTAGCCCACCGGTGCTAGGATCGGAAGCCGACCACCACCTGGCGGGCCTCGGGCCGATCGACGCCGGGCCACAGGGAGCTGTGCCACTCCACGACGGCCTCGATCTCGGACAGCAGCACCCACAGATTGCCCTGGTCCAGTTTCGGATGCAGCCGCTCGATGTTCTCCAGCTCGTCGCGAGACTCCACCGCACCGAGGCGCCGCAGGACCATGTCCAGGTCCGCCTGATTGAGCGCGCGCAAATCCCAGACGCGCACCGGCACCATGTCCGCCTTTTCGTCTACCGCATACACGTTCTTGACGTAGAACGACTTGCCCGAGCGCAGGATCAGCTCGAGCACCAGCGGTGGGATCGTCTGGTTGGTGGCCCGCTCCAGGTACTCCCGCACGCTCAGACTCATGGGTCTTCCTTCTTCGATCGTGGAACGAGAGGTGATGTTCGGGTGCGCTCCTTCGGAACTGCTCAGAGCGCACCCGGGTTGCGGTGCCACACGGCGTAGGTCAGCGCCGCCGCGAACCAGACCCAGGCGAGGTAGGGCAGCAGCAGCATGCCCGCGAGCGGGTGGGCGCGCCAGAAGGCACGGACGGTCAGCAGCACGAGAATCCAGAGGACGGCGATCTCCATCAGTGCGGCGCCACCCAATCGCCATCGAAAGAACAGCCAGGGCCACAGCGCATTGAAGACGAGCTGCACCGAGTACAGGATGATCGCCGTCCGGGCGCGGGGCCAGCCCTGAGCCCGGATCACGAGCCACGCCGCGATCGCCATCAGGGCATAGAGCCCGGTCCAGACCGGGCCGAAGACCCCCGCCGGGGGAGCCCACGCCGGCTTGGCCAACTGCGCATAAAAATCATCGGCGCGCACCGAGGCCATCGCTCCGAAGAACGCCGCCGCCGCGGTACCGAACAGCAGGAGGGCCAGCGCTCCCAAGTACTGCGGTCGCGTGGACGACGCTTCCATCGTGCGTGTGACTCCTGCAAAGGGGTCCTCGCCGCCATGGCGCCTGGCGCTACAGTCGGCGGATGTCCTGGGCGCGGATCACGAGCTCCTGCTGGGCGAAGCGCGACTCGAGCTGTCGCGGGTTCCAGACTTCAAGCTAAGCGGCAGCCATCGCCGAGCGCCTGACGCCTGCCTGGCCTGCCGGAGTGCGTCGGCCGCGCGGTGTCGCAAAAGAGCTCGGTACCCCGGTAACCCTCGGCGAGGCGGAACAGGTCGCTCCACGCGCCCGCCGCGCCGTAGAGCGCCTCGAACTCCGCCAGGCGGTCCGGCCGGATTTCATACTCCCAGACGATGTGGTACATGGATCCTCTCCGCGTGCTCGCATGCATCCGAAGGACGGCCGGGGCGGCCTGGTTGACATCTACGGCGGGCCCGCCGAATCTTCAGCCCCTTCCGGCCGGGCAACCACGGCCCGCCCGATTCCTACCGGCACTATGCGAGGACTGCAGGTCTATGCGTCACGAAACGAAGTCGCCCCGCCGGCGTGGCTGGCCGCGTACGCTCCTGATGGGCTTGTTCATGGTGGTCGCGACCGGCTGCGGCGACAGTGACCGGCTCGGGCCGACCGCCGGCGCCGACATGGTCGGGCAGCCAGACGGCCCCGCGGCGGCCGTCCTGCCCGGCATCGTCTTCGCTTCTTCCGCGATGACGGCGTCTCAGCTCACCTCGGTGCACACCGGCCTGGTGGAGGCGCCCACTCCGTCCGGATTGCTCAAGTTCCTGTCGCAGGTGCGGGCCAAGAACGGGCGCGTCCTGATCAAGCTCGCCGGGGGAGATAAAGCGTACCGGAACGACGACGGGACGTTCAACCTCACGAAGTGGAAGAGCGGAGTGGACCGCTACCGCAGCATCGACTTCAGCTCCTACGTCGCCGACGGCACGATCGTGGGCCACTTCCTCGTCGACGAGCCGCACTTCACCGGGCGCTGGGGCGACAAGGGCA
Source organism: Gemmatimonadales bacterium (assembly GCA_013820855.1). Lineage (GTDB taxonomy): Bacteria > Gemmatimonadota > Gemmatimonadetes > Gemmatimonadales > GWC2-71-9 > CAVVWJ01. Next base: position 11,658 of record JACDHV010000070.1, read on the forward strand.
TATCCCAGGCGACCGTGGAAGAGGCCGCCAAGCACAGCAAGCTGCGATGGCCGAACATGCCCACCCTCGTGAACGCACCGGCGAACTGGCTGGCCGCGGTCCCGGTGACATACGTGCACCTGGACGCCGGCTGGGCCATGTTCCGGTCGAAGACCAGCTCGTCGCCCTCGGATTATGCGGCCCAGCAGGTCAAGCGGGCGAAGTCGAAGGGCCTGGGTCTGGTGGCGGGCCTCAACGTGCTGGACGGTGGCGACGGATCCAGTGGCATCCGGGGCACCCAGCCCAAGACCTGGGCCATGAGCGCGGCCGAGCTCAGAAAGTACGGATCGGCGCTGCTCTCGCAGTCCTACGTGTGCGCGTTCTCGATGTGGCGGTACAGCGACTCGTACTACTCCCGGGCGGACGTGAAGAGCGCGATGGCCGATCTCTCCGCCCAGGCCAAAACCCACGCGAAGACGTCATGTCGTCAGTGAGGACCGGCAGGCGAGGTCGTGGCCCGCTGCACGGCAGGGCCCGGCACCTCCCGGGGGCCGAAGCCACGGCGCACGATCCGTGAACCGTTCCCCTGCTCAACCGAACAGTTTTTCGTCCGCGCTGAGCGTCCGGATCATGGCGCCCCTGGGAATCGTGAACACCTCCTTGCCGTGCTCGCTCAGCCGCCATGGTGCCGCCGCAGCCTCGGCTCCGAAGCCGCGGAGGAACGCGCGCGCGTCCTCGAGTGACGCCTCGAAGGCCGGGAGCAACTGCTCGACGGATTCCGGCATGGGCGGCTCGAAGTTCACGGTGGCGGCGTCGATTCCATCCAGACGGGCGAGGCCGGCGATGCTGCCGGGAATCGTGGCGACGTGCCAGGCGCGGCTATAAGAGCGTCTGCACTCATGACTCTCTCCTCGACGCGGCGTGCCGCGGTCGGTAGGGTTCCGCACGCACGAACCAGGCACCAGTCGAAATAGCTGCCCGAGCCGGACCCGGAGGACCCTGGCTCATGTCACCAGCTTGTGCAGCACCTGAACCGTACGCTTGGGCTTGATGCCTGCGGGCAGGTTCGGGTGGACGTACCTGGCGAAGAACTGGCTCGCGTCATTCTGCGACTCCCAGATTTCGATGATCCGCCAGCCCCCGTCAACAGGGTAGGCGGCATGCAGAATGAACCCCGGGGCCTGTTCCAGAGCAGGCGCAAGCATGCCGAGCATGCCGTCGTAGCCTTGCGCCGTCTGGCCGGGAACCTCGGCAGTGACCAGGACAGCCAAGATCGCCTCCTTGCCTGACGGACGAATGCGCCCGGCCCGTGCACTGCGCGCTCACCGGGCCGGCCGAAGCATCGGGAATATGGGTGGGGACGATCCGGCCTGGATCGTGCCTAGGACCTCGAACCCATGTCGTTCGTAGAGCGGAATGTTGGCCGGGTTGCTCGACTCGAGGTAGGCCGGCGCATGATCTCGATCGCATTGGGAGAGCGCGTGCTGCAAGAGCACCGAGCCGTAGCCCTTGCGCTAGTGCGCTGGATCGACCCCGATGAGCGGCAGATACCAGTGTGGCTCGGCGGGATGATAGCTGCCCATGCGCTCGAACACGGCGAAGACCTCAGCTTGCAGCTCCTTCTCCGGCACGCTGGCCTCCACCGCCGCGCCCAACGCCACCTCGTCCGGCAGGACTGGGTAGCCACAGTGCCGCTCCCGCGAACCCGCTCAGATTGTGCCCGGTTCCATGCTCGGAGGCCCTCCCACCGAAGGCCCGTACCCCGGCCGGAAAGTATGTCAGATACTGGTCCGGATCGGGATTGACCCAGCGCGCCACCGGATCGGTGCTGAAGGCAAGCACAATGACCGCTGTGGTTGCCTTCAGCGTGGTGGTTGAATCCATGTGACGATGTCCGTGTAGACGTGGACGCTGAGGATGGCGCCGGCGACCAGCCGCTAGAGGCTTTCCGGTGGCAGCAGAAATCCTCGCCGGGCTAGCTGCCAGGCCACCAATCCATAGACGGTGCCCACGAGCCAGTAGACCAGCGCGACGAGCCACACCGAATGGGTCGAGGAGGCCAGCCCGACCGCCAGCCCCGCAACGCCGCCGGCACCCGAGCCGATGGGCACGAACACCAGGGATCCAGGAAGCGGGGTCGCCCGGAGCTCCGGGCTCGCAGCCAGCGCACCTGATCCCCGCCATCCAAGGAGCCGAGGTATCAGGCTGAACAGCGCCAGCCCGTACCAGGCCTGCAACCCGGCCGCGAAGACGATCGGCAATGCGAAGAAGCTGACGACTTCCGCCAGCCAGGAATTCGGAGCCAGCGCCGCGGCGAGGACCATCCCGATGGCCGCGCCCCCCAGGAACAGCCCGAGGAATGCGGCTAGGATCGGAATCGATGACGGCGAAACTTGGCACAGACGCTCCTCGACAGAGTACGTGCCTGCGCCCTCGAGGACCGCGGGCCGGCTAGACCGTGTGGATGGCCGCGCGCACCTTCGCCGCCAGTTCCGGCGGCATCTCGGCTATCTGATGCGCACTTCTGGCGTGCGCCGAGGCCTGTCGCAGGACGTCCTCTTCGGTGTCTC
>JACDHV010000257.1 GCA_013820855.1 Gemmatimonadales bacterium
GTCTGGGCGTCGCGCCGCGACGCGCGAGGGGCGGCCGTCCGGGCGGTGCATGGCGGCCTGCTGGAGTCACGGGCCTGGGGCCTCGCGCACCTCGACGACCTGGCCCGTGAGGCACACCAGCGGACGGGGGTCGCGGAGCGGGCCTGCCTCGAGTACCTCGGCGACCTGGACTACGCGCTGTCCTACCGTCACCTGGCGGGGCTCACCGACTTCTTTCGCCGCCTGGCGCAGGATGGGCTGGTGCCGGACGGGTCCCTGTCGTTCATCTCGGCGGCGTAGGTGTCGTCCCGAGCCAAGCGAGGGATGACCTCGCCGCCTTCGTATCTGGAGCACTGTAAAGGATTGCACCGATGAGCGTTGTAGACCGCACCTCAAGCGAGTTCAAGGGTTATCTCGACCTCTACGACCGCGCGCCGCTCCTCGAGCTCGGCCAGTTCGCCGACGCGGAGCGGTGGCGGCAGCACCCCGAGAACGTGGTCACCTACATCATCGACCGGAACATCAACTACACCAACGTCTGCGTCGCCGACTGCAAGTTCTGCGCGTTCTACCGGCGGCCGCGGCACGCGGAGGGCTACGTCCTGGGCTTCGAGGAGATCGGCGCCAAGATCGACGAGTGCAAGGCCATCGGCGGCGTGCAGATCCTTCTCCAGGGCGGCCACAATCCGTATATCCCGTTCGAGTGGTACCTCGAGCTGATGCGCTACATCAAGCGCAATCACCCGATCCACATCCACGGCTTCTCGCCGTCGGAAGTGGTGTTCTTCAGTGAGCGCTTCGGCCTCACGGTGCCGCAGGTCGTGCGCGACCTGAGGGAGGCCGGGCTTGACAGCATCCCCGGCGGCGGCGGCGAGATCCTGGTGGACGAGATCCGGGAGCGCGTGGCCCGGAAGAAGGCGCAAACCGAAGAGTGGCTGGGCGTGCAGGAGGAGGCCCACCGCCAGGGGATGAAGACCTCGGTGACCATGATGTACGGACTCGGCGAGAGCTCGGCCGACCGCCTCGAGCACCTGTTCCGCGTGCGCGAGCTCCAGGCGCGCACCGGTGGCTTCACCGCCTTCATCTGCTGGCCCCTGCAGCCGGAGGGCACGCCGGAGATGTCGCACTATCGCAAGACGGATGCGGTGACCTATCTGCGCACCCTCGCCCTCGCCCGCGTCGTGCTGGACAACGTGCCCAACCTCCAGTCGTCCTGGGTCACCATGGGGCACAAGGTGGGGCAGATCGCGCTCCGCTTCGGAGCCAACGATTACGGCAGCCTCATGATGGAGGAGAACGTCGTCTCCGCGGCCGGGACGACCCATCGGACGACGCTGGGAGAGATCGACCGCCTGATTCGCGATGCCGGGTACCAACCGCGCCGGCGCCGCCAGGATTACACGGTGATCGAGGAAGTCGCGGCGGCGTGAGAGTCGGCATCGGCTACGACTCCCATCGGTTCGCCGACGGGCGTCCGCTGGTCCTCGGGGGCGTGCAGATTCCGGGAGAGCGCGGTCTGTCCGGACATTCGGACGCCGACGCGGTAGCCCACGCGCTGACCGACGCCATTCTGGGTGCAGCGGCGGCGGGAAACATCGGGCAGCTCTTTCCCGATTCCGACCCCCAATGGAAAGACGCCGATTCGATGGAGCTCCTGCGCACGGCGCACGAGCTGGTGCGCGGGCGCGGTCACGCGCTGGTGCAGGCCGACCTCACCGTCATCACCGAGACGCCGCGCCTCGGTCCCCACCTCACCGCGATGGCGGCGTCGATCGCGGGACGCCTCGGCGTTCCGGCCGGCGCCATCGGCGTGAAAGCCAAGACCAACGAAGGAATGGGCTTCATCGGGAGGGGTGAGGGGCTGGCCGTCATCGCGGTCGCCCTGCTGGAGGCACGCTGATCGAAACCCTGCTGGACTGGGTCTCGAGTCTGCCGCCGGCGGCCGTCTATGGCATCCTCGCCCTGCTCGCCGCGGTCGAGAACGTCGTGCCGCCGGTGCCCTCCGATGCCGCGGTGGGGCTGGGTGCGTTCCTCTCCCATCGCGGCGTCACCACGCCGCTCCTGGTCTTTCTGGTCACCTGGCTCTCTAATCTCGCGGGCGCCGCGCTCGTCTACCTGGCGGCGCACCGCTACGGTCACCGGCTCTTCGCCACCCGTACCGGGCGTCGGCTGCTCGCGCCCCGCTCCCTCGCGGTGATCGAGCGCGAGTATCTGCGCTTCGGCATCGCGGGCATCTTCATCAGCCGCTTCCTCCCCGGCATCAGGGCGGTGGTGCCCCCCTTCGCCGGCCTGGTGCGCCTGGGCGCGGTGCGAACCCTCGTTCCGATGGCCGCCGCGTCCGCCATCTGGTACGGCGGGATCACCACCGTGGGCGCGATGATCGGCGCCAGATGGGAGAGCATCGTCGTCATCATGGAGGGCGTGAACCGCACCATGGGGATCCTCACGCTGCTCCTCGTCGTGGCGGGCGCGGTGTGGTACTGGACCCATCGACGTGGGCGAGCGCGCGAACGGCTCTGGCACGCGACGCGCGAAGCTCTCGACCCTCCGGCCCCGTCGTTTCTCCAGGGAACCGACGTCGCCGAGGGTTCGGCGCGGGAGGCCGCCGCCCTCCTGGTGCTCGAGCTCGCCTACGCAGACCCCGTGCTCACCCCGGAGGATCGGGAGCTGGTCGCCCGGCATCTGCGCGAGCGATGGGGACTCGAGGGCGGCGGATCCCAACCCGAGCCCGCGCCGGAGGAGGAGCGGCGCACCCGGTTCGCGCTCTATGCCCAGCGCCTCCGTCTACGTTTCGGCCGGGACCAGCGTCTGGAGCTGGTGGAGCGGATGTGGACCGTGGCCTTCGGGGATGGAGCGATCGGCGCCCAGGAGAACCGGCTCATGGCCGTCGCCGCCGAGCTGCTAGATGTCGGACCCGGGGAGGTCGCCGAGGTGCGCCGGCGGCTCCAGACCCGGCAGGAGCCATGACGGTCCCGGCGGTGAGAGATCAGATCGACCGTGACTTCTGGCTGGAAGGCTTTCGTGACTTTCTGTCCCTCGAGGCCGGGCACAGCCCGAACACGGTCGAAGCCTACCTCCACGACCTGCGGCGGATGGGAGAGTTCGCGCTCTCACGCGGCGTGCGCGATCCCCGCCGCGTTGGCCGGCCGCTGCTCCGCGATTTCGTCTACCTGCTCAAGGATCTCGGCCTCAGCGCCGCCACCATCCGGCGGGAGGTCTCGGCGATCCGGACCTACTATGGCTTCCTCCTGGGCGAGGGACGCGTGGCCGACGATCCGAGCGACCGGCTGGAGACGCCGCGCCGCGGCCGCGCCCTGCCCGACACACTGAGCGTCCGCGAAGTCGAGGCGCTCATCGCCGCCCCTGGGATCGACGATCCGCTCGGCTGGCGTGACCGGGCCCTGCTGGAGCTGGGCTACGGCGCAGGGCTGCGGGTGTCCGAGTTGTGCGGGCTCGTCCTGGGCGACCTGTTGCTGCCGGAGAGCCTGGTGCGGATCCTGGGGAAGGGCGGCAAGCAGCGCCTCGTGCCCATCGGGCGCAATACCATCGGGACGGTGTCCGTCTACCTTCACTCGCTTCGCGCTACACTGGATCGCGGGAAGAGCGGCGGCCGGCTTCTGCTGAATGCGCGAGGCGAGCCGCTCTCCCGGGTCGGCGCGTGGGGCATCGTGAAACGCGCCGCGGAGCGCGCCGGAATCGTGAAGCGGGTCACCCCACACACGCTGCGGCACAGCTTCGCCACCCACCTGCTGGAAGGCGGCGCCGACCTGCGCGCCGTTCAGGAGATGCTGGGCCACGCGGACCTCTCCACCACCCAGATCTACACCCATGTGGACCGCGAGTACCTGCACTCCGTTCACAAGCAGTACCATCCCCGCGGCTGAGACGACGTGATCCGGCTCGGCCTCTGTGTCGCACTGGCCTGCGTGGCCTGCGTGCGCTACGAGCCCCGCCCGCTCGATCCCGCGCTGCATCCGTCGGAGGTCCGGCGCCGGGATCTCGCCGACAGCGCGCTCCGGGCAGCCGTGGCCCGGTACGCGGGAGAGCCGGAGGAGCCGCGGTGGACCGATCGCCAGCTCGCCGTCGCCGCGCTGAGCTACCGCGCCGATCTCCGCCGCCTTCGCGCGGAGTGGCGGGCGGCGCGCGCGGCGGGACGCAGTGCCGGCGAGCGTCCGCTAGTCGGTGTGCAGGGCGACCTCGAGCGCCGCGTCGCTGGCCGGGACGAAGGAAGCCCCTGGGTGGTCGCGGTCGGCGGCCTGTTCACGCTCGAGCTTGGCGGCAAGCGCGGAGCCCGGTTGCAGGCCGCGCGGGCCGGCGTCGTGCTCGCGGAGAGTGGACTGCTCGCGGGCGCCTGGCGTGTGGCCGTCGAAGCCCGCCGGTCCGCCGCGGCCCTGGCG
>JACDHV010000258.1 GCA_013820855.1 Gemmatimonadales bacterium
GCACACCACCTCCGTGGTCGAGCTCGATGCCCGCCTCGGCACGATCCGGCGCGTGCGACAGTTGCTGCGGGGCGACGTGCACGACTGGGACCTGGCCGCGCCGCCGTCGCTCGTCACCACCGCGGGCGGGCGGCGGATCATCCTCCAGGCCGGGAAGGACGGCTACGTCTACGCGCTCGACCGGGAGAGTGGCTCGATTCGATGGCGGACGGCGGTCACCCGGCGGGAGAACGTGGACGCACCGCTCACCGCCGAGGGCACCCGGTTCTGTCCCGGGGTGAACGGCGGCGTCGAGTGGAACGGTCCCGGCTATTCGCGCGAAGCCGACGCGGTGTTCGTCAACGGTATCGACTGGTGCACGACCGTGAGTATCGCTCCCTCTCCGAGCTGGAGGGCAAGGAGGGCCTCCCCTGGACGGGATCGTCCCAGCTACGCCACCCGTTCGGCGTGCCCGACAGCGTTCGGAGCGGCTGGGTGACGGCGCTCGACGCGGAGACCGGCGCGATCCGCTGGCGCTTCCGCTCGCTGACGCCGATGGTCGCGGGGGTGACGCCCACGGCCGGAGAACTGGTGTTCACCGGCGATCTCTACGGCGACGTGCTCGCGCTCGACGCCGTGACGGGGGCGGTGCGCTGGCGCTGGTCCACCGGGCTCCCCATCGGCGGCGGCGTGGTGACGTACCGGGTTGATGGCAGGCAGTACGTCGCGGTCGCGGCCGGGATGCACGCGCCGCTCACGTGGAGGTCGCCGTTCTGTGCGGGCGAGCGCTGGAGGCGATACGCTCTCCGGGCGCCACAGTGCCCGCCACTCATGCGTGGGGTTGCTACTATCGACGGAGGTAGTGGCGTGCACTGACGCGCCCTCCGAGCGTACCGCCTCCAGCACTCGCCACGGAGCGACCGGGAAGGCATGAGGCGGCCCATGCGACGTGGCCCGGAGTCAGGATGCGGCCCCACCGAGCCCCGGCACCGCCAGACCCTCCTCCTGGAGCATGCGACGGATCGCGATGGTCAGCGGGATGGCCAGGATGGCCCCGATCGGCCCCAGCAGATACGCCCAGATCACCAGCGAGAGCAGTCCCACGAGCGGGGGCACATCCAGACCGCTCTGCATGAAGCGCGGCTTCACCAGGTTGTCCACGACGAAGTTGAGCACCAGGAACCCCGCCAGCACGACCAGCGCCCGCTGCCAGCTCAGCTCGAGCAGGGTGAGGATGACCGGCGGAATCACCGACAGGATGATGCCGACATTCGGCACGAAGTTCATGATGAAAGCGAGCACCGCCCAGACCAGCGGGAGGTCGGTTCCCACCACCAGCATGAGGAGGTAGACCAGGAGCGAGAAGCCGAGCCCGGTGAGCGCGGTGATGACGAGATACCGGCGGACGTCCCCTGCCACCAGTGCCGCGGTCCCGCCAGGATGGAAGGTCTGGCCCCGCATCCGCCGCTCGGCCAGGAAAAAGGCCACGATCAGGATGAGGAGCAGGGCCTGGCTCAGCACCTGGCCCAGGCCGGACAGGAATCCCGCCGCCAGTCCCAGCAGACGATTCGGGTCCACCAGCTCCACCGAGAAGACCCGTTCGGGCTGGATGCCCCGGGCGAGCAGCAGGCGCTCGAACTCGTGCCGCAGGGACAGGGCTCGCTCCTCGTAATGGGGGAGCACCTGGATGAGCCGGGTGCCCGAGAGGCCGAGGGCGCCGAGCAGCACGACCAGCACGCCGGCCAGGAGCAGGCTGGTGAGGACGACCGCCAGCCCCTTCGGCACGCCCCGGCGGCGCAGCGCGTCGAACGCCGGCACCACGGTGACGGTGAGGAGCATGGCGAGCAGGATGCTGTTGAGCAGCTCGGCCGATTCCTTGATGCCGGCCGCGATGATGACGAAGGCGGCGGTGGCGACGAGGAAGCGATAATGTCGGTCGGAGCTGTGGGACGGGCTGGAGGGTTGAGTCATCGGGTACGCTGCCTCTCCCCTGCGCCGCCGTCAAGTGCCTCCGTCACTCGGTTTACGGCGGGAACACTCCGCCACGGCGAGCGCGAACCCGGGCACCACGTCCTCGCCGTCGAGGATTTCCCCGGCCATGACGATGCTGGGCGGGCGATCGGGGTAGCGCACGATCACTCGCTGTTTGGAGTCGGGATTCTCGAACAGCTCTTCGGCGGTGACCACTCGTGCCGGATGACTCATGAGCTAGCTCAGATCGGCCGGAACAGCTCGGCGAGGGTAACCGAAAACGGCTCCGTGATCTCAGGCGGCTGCCACACGAGCCGCTCCCGCTCGGGGCGGGGGAACACATCGTGCGGCGTCCACACCTCCACCTGCCGCTCGTCGCCGTCCACGATCCAGTAGAGCGGGACGCCGGCCTCCTGATAGCGTCGCCGCTTCGGGAAACGGTCGTGCCGCGCCGAGGCCGTCCGGTGTGGGCCGTCGCGCTCACGACTCGCGACGCAGCATCCAGGCCACCTTCTCCTCGAGCCGCTCGCTGAGGCGCGGACGACGTCGCCTGGGCGGTGGGGAGGGCTACCGCCGCGGCCGCTCCCCGTGCAGCCGCCGCACCAGCGCGGGCAGGTTCTGGATCACGACGATGCGGGCGGACGGGCTGCGGCGCACCATGACGAACGTCTTCCCGTCGGGCGAGATGTCGTAGTTCGCGTGCGGGGCTGTGCCCACGATGTCGCCGATGGGGAAGAGCCGCGTGCGGCCGGCCACCCTGAGCGCCGGAGTGGTCTCGATATGCGCGGCGACGAGATACGGATCGCGCTGGCCGGTCTCCCGGTAGAACAGCTCCTTGCCGTCCGGGCTCCAGACCGGCTCGCTCCCGCCCTCGAGCGACACCAGCACCTGGTCCTGCTCGCCCGCGAGATCCCGGACGTAGACCTCGTCCCGCCCCGACTGGTCCGAGACGAACGAGATCCACCGGCCGTCCGGCGACGCCCCCACGTACTGCTCCGCGAACGGGCTCGCGACCAGGGGCGCGATCGGTCCCCGGCCGCCGTCCCGCACGATGGCGGCGTCGGTTCGGGAATCGGCCGCCGGCGCGTCCGAAGGCCCGCCGGCGCGACGCAGGTCGACCGCCGTGGTGACCAGCGCGCTGCCGTCCCGCAGCCAGACCCCCGTGTACGAGAGCGAGGGCGAGGCCAGCAGCGTCTCCGCCGGCTCGGCACTCCCCGGACGTTTGCGGAGGAGGACGAGGATCGTGCCGTCGGACTCCGAGCGTGGCGCGATGTAGGTGAGGAAGCGGCCGTCGGGTGTCCAGGTGGCGTCGTGCCCCTCACGGTCGAAGGTGGCGCGCGAGAGCGTGCCCTCCGCCAGGCCGAGGATCCAGACGTTGCGCCCCTCGACCGAGTTGAAGTCCAGCGACAGCCGGCGTCCGTCCGGTGAGAACATCGGGTGGTGGAAGTCGCGACGCTCGGCGGTCGCCGGACGGCTCGCGCCGTTCCGTTCGACGAACACCAGCGACGAGGGCTCCTCCGGGATGTAGGCGACGTTGCCATTGGGCGCCACCGCGAACTGGCCCACGGCCGTGCCGGTGAACGCCACGCTCGTGGCGATGGTGACCGGCTCGCCGACGATCCGGCGCCCGCTCGGGTCGAGCGGCGCCGCCTGGAGGTTGCCGTTCAGCGTCAGGACCACGAGGAAGCCCCGGGTCACCCGCGCTTCCACCACCGGTGTCCCCAGCAGCTCCGACGCTTCCCCGGTGCGGAGGTCCACCAGCCGGACCGCGCCCGTCGCATTGCCCACGCGGGCGCGGAGCACGAGCGCGGTCCGGCCGTCGGGCAGGATCTGCTGCAGCCGGTGCTGGCCGCCCCGCGCCCGGAGCACCAGCGAATCGCCGACGACCTCCGCCAGGCCGCCGTCCTCCCAGGTGGAGGTCCAGAGCGTGCCGTTCGGCGCGAACTCCGCATCGTCCGACGAGATCATCCCCGGCGCTACCAGCTCGGGCGTTCCGCCCTCCAGCGGCAGCCGGAGCGCCTGGGCGTTCACGCTCGCGGTGCCCACCAGCCAGCGGCCGTCCCGCGAGATCACCGGACTGCCCAGGCCGGTGGAGCCGGGGATCGGCGTCGGCAGATCGGCATCGAGCGACTGACGCACCAGGCGAAGCTGTCCATCCGCACCTACCACCGCGTACACCAGTCCCTGGCCGTCGGGCAGAAACGTGAGATGCCGGCGCGAGGAGCTGGCGCCGCTTCCGCCAAGCCCCGGCGTCATGATCGCCAGACGGGAGGGCGGCAGCTCGGCGGCCGGCCGGAGTGCGAGCCACGCCGCGACGGTCGTCGCGAGTGCCGCGACCACCCAGCCCAGCCAGCCCACAGCGGAGAGGGCGAAGGCACGACGCCGTGCGCGCGGCGCGGGGA
>JACDHV010000259.1 GCA_013820855.1 Gemmatimonadales bacterium
AGCTGGGTGGCGAGGTCCTCGGTCAGGAACATGCCGCGATGCCCGCCGGCCTCGAGGCCCTGCGCGATGATCGCGTCCACCCCCTGCGCCTCCAGGTACCGCGCCTCGGCGATGGTGGTGGCCGACCCGATGACCCGCGACCCCCAACCCTGCACCCGGCGCATCAGCGCCGCCGCCGGCAGCCCGAAGTGAAAGCTGACGACCGGCGGCCTGAACGCCTCCAGGACCGCGGCCGCGTCCTCGTCGAAACGGGTGCGCCCGGCCTGCGGTGGGCTCGCCGCCGGATCCACGCCCAGCTCCCGGTAATACGGCGCGAGGATGGCGCGCCAAGCCGACTCGCGCGCCGCGTCCACCACCGGGTCGCGATGCACGAAGAAGTTGACGTTGTACGGCTTCCCGGTCGCCGACGTGATCGCCGACAGCTCGGCGCGGAGCGCGTCCGGAGCGAGGAGCGCGCACGGCAGGGAGCCGACGCCGCCCGCCTGCGACACCGCGATCGCGAGCGCGCTCCCCTGCGATCCGGCCATCGGCGCCTGGATGACCGGGAGCTCGGCCAGAAAGGTCATGCTTCCCTCACTGCACCACGATGGGCGCAGTCCAACGAAACGTGCCCCACGCCATGGTGAGCGTACCGCGCCTCTCGTCCTTCGGCTCGATCAAGATCGTGAACTGCTCGGCGTCCATGAGCCGAGTCGCCGGCATGCGGCTCTCGCAGTCAGGTCGGCAGCTCTTGCCCCGACCGCTCGCGGACCATGTACTCGGCGTACCAGGCCGGCCAGTTGGCGTCCCGCTCGCCCGTCAGCGACTGGATCGCGCGCTCATTGCCGCTCTTGAAGTCGGCGTCGAGCCGCCACGCGAGCCCCCCGTAAAACTCCTTCGCGCGGTCGAGATCGGAGACCGGGAGGGTGATCACCTCGAGCTTCATGTCGATCTGCCCGACGCGGGCGTCGCCGGTTGCGCCTTCACTGCGGATTGCGGTGGTGCTCATGCCTGCCTCCATGGTGGAATACCGGCCGGCGACCGATTTCGCCAGGGGCCCGGTTGGCGTGGGTAGGCTCACTCCGGCTCCGGTCATTCCGATCCCGAACTTGGCGGCCCCTCCCGGCGGTCGCGGGCCCGGCGCCGATACCCCAGCCCGTGGGCCGCGGCCGCCCGCCGCCGCTCGGGCAACATCCGGCCCAGCACCGAGAACGGGAAGTACGCCAGGTCGCGCACCGACGGCACGGTCGTGATCGCCCGGAGCGGCTGCGGCATCTGTTCCCGCATCTGCTCCAGCAGCGCCGCCAGCACCACGCGGCGGCCGGCCATGGCCCGCTCGGTCACCGCCAGGATCCGGTGGATCGCGTAGAGCCCCACCAGCACCGTGGCGACGAAGAGGAAGTCGAGGCCGTGCAGGTCCAGCGGCCGGAGCGCCAAGCCGGTCCCGGCGTCGAGGGTCGAGGTCCACGCCACGGTGACCGACAGGCGCTGGGTCTCCAGCCAGTCGGCCGACAGCCCGGCGATCACCGGGGCGAGGGCCGACGCGGCGCCCACGATCAGCGCGTTGGTCGCGAGATAGCCGGCGGCGGCGCCTCGCGGCGCCAGCTCCATCACCACGGTGCCGGAGCCGAGATTGACCCCGGCCGTCGTGAGCCCGGCGAGGATGTGGATGAGGGCGAGCCCCGCCAGCACCAGCCAGGGCCCCCGCAGCAGACCCACCATGGGCCAGCACGCGACGCTGAGCAGGAAGCCGGCGCAGCTCACCCGCAGCACGGTGAGGGTCGAGAACCGGTCGGCCAGGTTGCCCCACGCGCGCAGCACCAGGGCGGCGGTGACCTGGGACAGCACGGCCAGCGCGATGACGACCGCCATCGGCAGCCCGAATCGCCGGAGGAGATAGACGGTGAAGAACGGGGTCGAGAGATGGATCGCGAAGGTCCAGGTCCCCAGGAAGGCGACCAGCGCCCGGAACTCGCGGTGCCGCAACGGAGCCCGCATGATGTCGGCCCAGGGCCGGCGGCCGGCCGGCGGCATGACGGGCTCCGGGATCCGGCCGAGGAACACCAGGCCGAGCAGCGCCGCGGCGGCGCCGGCGCCGAGGACGACCACGTAACCGCCTAGCGCCGAGTCGAGCTGAACGCCCAGCTCCTCCACGGCCAGACCGGCCAGGAGGCTCAGGCCCGCGCCGATCGCCGTCGCGATGGCCATCCGGCGGGCGAACGCGCGGGTGCGGACCTCCTCCGGGAGGAAATCGCGGATCCAGGGGTTCCACGCCGCCGCCGAAACCGTGCCGAGGGCGGAGGCGAGGAGGAGCAGTCCGAAGAGCGCCGGAGTCCGGGCGCCGGCCGGCACCGCCCACGGCAGCGCCAGCACGCCGAGCCAGGCCACCCGGGCGAAGCACGCGGCCCACCAGCAGATCGCCTTCCGCATCCGCCAGCGCTCGATGAGCGCCACCGCCGGGAGCTGGAGGATCTGGGTGGCGGGCGCGAGGGCGGAAAGGAGGCCCACGCCCGCGTTCGACGCGCCGAGCAGGAGGGCGTAGCCCACCAGGAGCGGGCCGCTGAGCAGCGAGTCGCGGATCTGGGAGCAGATTCCGTCGCCCTGGAAGGCGCGGAGGCCCCGGCGCAGCGCGTCGTCGTCGATGTGGGTGATGGGGTGCCAGAAGGCCACGGCTGGATAGTAACGGCGGACGGGGGAAAGGGCGGACGGGCAGACGGGCGGAAAAAAGAGGAGCCCCGGATCATCCCGGGGCCCCTCGCTGATTCGTTCCCTGTCGTTCCGCCCTTCCGTCCGTCCGCCCGTCCGCCTACGCGACCAGGTCCCGCAGGCGATCCCCAGTCTCCCCTTCCCTGAGCCGGAGCAGCGCCCGGTCCCGCAGCTGCCGGATCCGCTCCCGGGTCACGCCCATCATCCGCCCGATCTCCTCCAGCGTGCGACTGTTGCCGTCGTCCAGCCCGAAGTAGAGCCGGAGCACCTTGGCGTCCCGGGGCGGCAGCGCCGCCAGCGCGGTCTCGATGTCCCGGGTCTGGCTGTTGGCCATCGTCGTCATGTCGGTGCTTTCCTGCTCACCGCTGGTGAAGCGCTCGATCCGCTCGTTGCCCTCTCCATCCCGCGTGGGGTGATCGAGGCGCACGGCCTCGGAGTTGAGGGCGCTCAGGGAGCGGACGGCCTCGACGGTGAGCCCGGTGGCGCGGGCCAGCTCCTCGGTCGTCGGCATCCGGCCGAGCTTGTCCTTGAGGAGCGTGGTGGTCCGGCCCAGACGGCTGAGATCGGCGGTACGGTTGAGCGGCACCCGCACCGGACGGCCGTGGCGGGCGATCGCCGCCTGCACGGCCTGGCGAATCCACCAGACCGCGTAGGAGATGAACTTCACGCCACGATCGGGGTCGAACTTGCGGGCGGCGGTCATGAGGCCGAGGTTGCCCTCGCCGATCAAATCGACCAGCGGTACTCCACGATTCTGGAATTTCTTGGCCACCGAGACCACGAAGCGGACGTTGTGCCGGGCCAGCTTCTCCTGGGCCGCCACACTGCCCTTGAACGCCTTGCGGGCGAGCTCCATCTCCTCTTCACGGTTGAGGAGGGGGACTCGACTGATCTCGTCCAGGTACAGGTCGAGACTCTCACGGCCCTCGTCGATAGCACGTGCGATCTGCGCTGGTCGCACCGGGCGACGCTTGCTGCGTGCCTTTATCGTCACGCTGGTTGCCTCCTCGGACTTCCGTCCACCGCACGTATACCTGCAACAGACCAGGGCTCCGGCCCAGGTCGAGACGCGCGAATATAGCACCTAAGATGCGAAAATACAACATCTTAGGCTAAATCGTAGCGGGATGGCGATTTGCGTGCACTGGCCGCGGACCACGCCATCTATGTGATGTGTGGTGGGATTCGCCTGCAGATTTGGCAGGCGGAACTTACGAGACACGCCGAGGTGACGGCGAAGCGATAGGGAGCCCCCCTATTTGCTGGGTCCCATACCAGGCATTTCCTGAGGCGTCTCGGTGATCGAGGACCTGGCGCCGTCGCCGCTGGATGCCAGGCTCATGTCGAAGTCCTTCCCGGTCGCCTTGACCATGAAGAAGGGGCGCTCGGGCACCACCCAGGTGTCGGAGTCGTGCTTGTCGTTGTGGTACCGGAGCGCCTGAAAGGTCCCGGCCGGTACCGTCACCGATTCCTTGCCCGCCAGGCTCACCCCTTCGCAGACGTTGCCCAGCACCGAGTTCTTCTTGAGCTGGCCGCGGATCATCTTCATCATCATGGCCGGCATCTTCATGGCCGGCTTGTCGCCGGGCTTGAACACGATCTCCTGGGCCGCGTCCATCTCCGCCGGATTGCCCGGGGTGAGCACCTGGTACAC
>JACDHV010000071.1 GCA_013820855.1 Gemmatimonadales bacterium
GCCCAGGGCCGCGCACCTCGTTTCCTGCCGTTGTCCGATTGTACGGATCGTGCCCTGCGGCTCGGCTAGTCGGCCCGTCCGCCCAGCGCGATCGAGAGGCCCAGCGACGCTACGATGTCGTTCTGGAACTCGTTGCCTCCACCGAAGTCTCCGTCGTAGAAGTAGTCCTCTACGTCCAGCCGAATCGCCGAGCGACCGCTCTCGCCCAGGGCAAACCGGAGCCCTATCCCGGCGGTCCCGCCGAAGTCGGTACTGCTCCGATCCTCGTTCAACACGTTCCCGCCGCGGGTGATCAGTGCGGGGCCGGCGCCGATGTAGAAGCCAACGCGGTTGGTGACCGGGCTCAGGGCGAGCAAGAGCCGGCCACTGGCCGCAAAGAGGTTGGTGCTCTCATTGATGGTCTCGTCGCCGATCTTCGCGGGGGCGTATCCACCGGTCGCCTCGAAGCCGAGCATGCCCGTGCCCCAGAAGGTGAGTCTGGCGCCTCCGATGACGCTGACATCACGCTCCAACGCGTTGTCCAGGTCCCCTATCGAGTTTCGAGTGGGAATGTAGGCGCCGGCCCATGGGACCAGATTTACACCACCTTGGGCCTGCGCCGTGCCGGGCACCCCTACCGCCAACGTCGCGGCGGCGAGAAGCGCCGGCACCATCCCACCTAGCTTTAGCATCGACATAAACTCTCCGGAAAAAGTACGAGCCTGCCGCCTGACCCGTTAGGGCGGCCCCGGGCGCGTGCCCGGTACGTTCACCATGCCCTCGACAGGTGCCCTCGCGCTGTGAAGGGTGGCCCGCCGGGATGTGAGGGCGGCCACCCTCGCGGCTACGTTCGTTGGCCGCAAGAACTTCGACGTCTTGGCCGTTACCGCGAGCGCTTTCGGCTTCCGCTGCCCGCCCGGCGCTTCCGGGTTGCCGCCGCCTTGCGCGCCGACGCCGACTTCGCGGCCTTGGGCCGTCGTGCGGCGGCCTGTCCGCCCTTCTTGCCGCCCTTTCGCGACGGCGCCTTGCTCACCTTCTTCCCCCGTCCCGAGCCGCTCTTCTTGCCGCCTCCCGTCTCCTTGTTCACGGTGGCCCAGGCGCGCCGCTTCGCCTCCTTCTTCGGCGTGCCGCGCTCCTCGTAGCCTTCCTCGATGTGCCTGGCCTGCCGCTTCTGCTTGGACGTGTAGGCTGATTTTTCACCGCGAGGCATGAGTGCTCCCTGTGATGAGTGCTCCCTCTGCAAGAATGCCACGCTCGTGGAAGGCGGTGGGGGCTGCTGTGGGTCGCGTCACATCGTGGGCAGCGAAAGGGTGGGTGGAACGGGCGCTAGGCCCGTTCCCGGCGAGATGTTGGTTGAGAAGGGAATTGGAAGGGATCAACAATGAGGGCAGAGGGTCGACGGCTCATCCGGCCACGGAGCAGGGGACTCAGGGCTGATTCGGACGTCTCGCACATCTCCGTTTAACCATGCTCCCACTGTGTCGCAAGATAGGTCGCAGGAAGGCCGCCGCTGTGCGGTGGATCACACTGAACGCGCCGGCAGATACTCGTCCAGTACGCCGTCCGCCATCAGCGCGCCGGACTCCACGGTGTTCACGCCGCGCTCGCGCCAGCTCGCGACCAGCCTCTCTCCCTCCTCGGGGTAGATGGCCCGAATCGCGTCGGTCACCAGGTAGAGCCGGCTGCGCGGCGCGTGTCGCAGCAGACCTTCGACCGTGTGCCGGTTGCAGAAATCGGTGGCGACGCCGTAGATCACCACCGCCTCCGGCTGGAGCGCGCGCAGCAGTGTCACCGTGTTCTCGTTGCTGAACACGTCCACGGTGTGCTTGTGGAGCAGAAAGTCGCCCCGATGGCTCAGGACCCGTTGGGCGAGCGCACCCGGATCCTGCAACGCCGGCTCGATCACCAGGGGATGGCGCAGCGCCGTCTCGGCGAGCTTCAGCTGGCCCGGTGTGCCGTGCATACAGTGCGGAGGAAACGTGGTCTTCCAGTCGGGATCGTCGCTGATCTCGACGTCGGAGGCGTCGTGGTCGTCCGCCGACGCGACGATGGGTATGTGGTGGTCGTGGGCGAAGTCGGTGAGCGCGCGAACGACGGGAATGATCTCCTCGGCGCCCGGCACGTACAACCTGCCTTCGCTCCTCATGAAGTCGTGGAGCGTGTCTACATCCCAGAATATCAAACGGGTCATTGTGACTCCAAGTGTTCAGCCTTGAGTTCGGCCAGGGCGTGGCGCAACCGGCGCACCGACCGGTCGCCGGGGTGCCGATCGATGAGCCGACGCAGCTCGGCCATAGCCCGCCCCGGATCGCCGAGGCGGCGGTCGTACAGATCCACCAGCGCCACCCCTACGCGAAGGTCGTCAGGGGGCGCGAGTGCCGAGCGCCGGAGTCCCTGGAGCTCGACCAGCGCGGTCTCGGGCTGTGCGAGCGGCCCGCCCAGCAGGGCGGCGCGACGAATGATGGCCTCCACTCGGGACGCCGGGTGCCGAGCCCGCTCGCGGTAGGCTTCGGCAGCCGCGGCCACTTCCCCGCGGGCCACCAGGCTCTCGATTGCCGAGTACCCACCCCCCACTCGAACCAGTCCGGCGTTCCCCAGCAGGGGAAAGAACCCGTCGATCACCGGCTCCAGGATTCCGCTGGTCAGTCCCACGATGAAGCCGTAGATGGCCCAGAAGATGCCGACGAGCTGAAGGGCCCGCGGCGCCACACCGGACAGCGCGAGTGCGATCGCCACCCCGTGCCGAAGAGCAGCAGGATGCCAGCGGCGATGCGGAGCAGGCGGAGCGGCTCGTCGGAGGGGCCGCCGGCACGCTCGAGTGCGTGCTGCAGGATGTAGGGGAGGCGCAAGCCCGCAAATTAGGGCGCCCCGGAGCGCCCATCAAGCGAGGCCGATTGACTTCCGCCACCGGCCTTCCTAAATCCCGGGTTCATTTTCGCACCCTCCACAGAGGCGCCTCACATGCAGGCTCGCCCGACCGGTCCGCGGCGTCGACTCACCCTGCTGGCCGCCCTGCTGGCCCTCGCCCTGGGGGCGGCACCCGCGCTGGCCGCACAGGAGGACGCGGATCGTGATCCCGGCTCCCCGTGGCGCACCAGCTATTTCCCCTACGTCAGCGGCATGGCGAACGACGGTCCCGTGATCTCGGCCCGTATCCGCTACTGGCAGCCGGCTCCGTACGAGGCGCGCACCACCTACACTGCGGCACTCGATGGGGCGGCCGGAGTCAGCTTCCGGGGAACCCGTTACGCCGCGGTCAGGTTCCGGGCCCCGAACCTCTGGCAGGACTGGCGGCTCGATGCCTCGCTGGTCGCCGAGCGGCTGGCGCGGTTCGGCTATTTCGGGCTGGGGAACGACACCGAGTACGAGAAGGACCTGGTGGACGAGGATAGCCCGTTCCTGTTCCGTGTCCGGCGTATTCGGTACGAAGGACGGGTGGAGGTCACCCGGCGGATTCGGGGGCCCCTCCACCTGGCGCTCCGCACCGACATTGGACAGGTGAGGTTCACCACCCTGCCCGGCCCCTCGACGTTCGAGAGCGACTTTGGCGACGGCCTGGAGCAGGACGACGTCTCGGGCCGCCTGACGCTGGTCTACGACACCCGCGACAACGAGTTCAACACGCTCCGCGGCCTCTTCGCCGAAGCGGGTGCCCAGGCGGGGAGCGGTGGCGACGGGTATACCCGATTGTACGGCGTCGTGCGGGGGTATGTGCCGGTTCGGGAGGGGACCGTGGTGGCGGCGAGAGTCGTGGGGTCGGGCATGGGCGGCACACCGACGCTCTACGCCCGATACGGTCTGCCCACCTGGAACGATCAGGTGCCGGTGCTGGGCGGGGAGTACTCCCACAGGTCCTTCGACACCGGCCGCTTCGCGGGCAGGGGCACGCTGTTCGGCAATCTCGAGGTCCGGCACGACCTGCTGCCCTTCGGCGACCTCGGAGCGATCACACTGCTCGCCTTCGTGGACGCGGGCAGGGTGTTCGAGCAAGAGTCCTTCCGCCTCACCACCACGGATCTGCACGTCGGCGGCGGCGGCGGCATCGCCCTTCGGATTCTGCGGTCCACGATCTTCGTGTTCAACTTCGCCGGCGGGCCGGACGGGTTCAACTTCTCCGTCGGGAATGGGTGGATGTTCTAGACAGCGAACTCCGCTCGGGATGACGCGCGAGCCTCCCTACGCCGCCGATCGCCCCAACCCCGCTGCCGCAAGCACCTCCCTCAGCGTGGTCACTCCCCGATCTCTGGCGTACCACCTGCGGATCTGCGGATAGAGCTCGGCCTTGGGAACCAGCGGCCTGTTCTCGAGCACCCAAGCCTGCAGGGGGCTCGGCCGCGGGCCCCAGGAGCCGAGCTCGCGGAAGCCCTCGTCCAGCACGATCACGATGGGAATGGCGCGCGCGCCGTTGGTGAGATAGCCGTCCATCAGCTCGGGATGCTGGTCGCGGTGGACGAGCCGGAGCTCCATGCCGGGCGCGGCGTCGGCGAACCGGGCGAGTATCGGGATCGTACTCGATGCGTCGCCGCACCAGTCTTCGGCGATGACGAGCAGCCGGCGCCTCGTGCCGAGCGGCACGGCCTGGAACGCCCAGTCGGGGATCCGCACGATGTGGTAGATGCCCTCCCACAGGCCCTTGTGCTGAACGCTGGCCGCCACGAACTGGTCGTAGGGCAGCGCGCCTTCCCACAATGCCTTGAAGTCTCTCATGGGAGGTGAACAGCCCGCCGCCGGCTACAGTTCCTCGATTCGCACGCCGCGTTTGCCGAGCTCGTCCACGTACGCGCGAAACGGGATCGCCTCGTCGGGCGTATGAACACCCTTGAGCGTGACTCGTCCATCGGCCTGCATCTGGCCGGTGACCGAGAGCGAATAGCCCGTCGTGCGCATCATGGCGCTGATGCCTCGCTCCGCGTCGAAGTAGTCGGTCAGCCGGAACCCGATCTGCCGCCCTTTCCCCCCCTTCGTTCCCGTCACCAGGACCTGGAGCGCCACGAGATCGCGGCTCTGGGGCCGGTGCAGCCGAGGGGAGACCGAGGCGATGAAGACGTCGCGCGGGACGACGGTCTGTCCCTTCACCTCGAGCGGCTTCGTGTCCAGCAGCCCCAGCTCCCGGATCGGCCGCATGATCGCCACGTGGCCGGGATAGCGCAGCGTCTTGTACTCCATGACGTCCACCTTTCCCTCGTAGGCGAAGGGAAGGGTGCTGATGCCGCCCCCCGTGTGGAACGCTTCCAGCGTGCCGACCGGCGCCGGAAACTCGACCGGCTCCAGCTCGCTCAACGCTTCGACCTGCACCGGATGCCCCCCGCGAAGGATCCACGAGGGCGTGGTGTAGTAGTCGAGCGCGCCCTCGAGAGAGTAGACGATCTGGTAGTTGAGCGGCGGCTCGGGGCTCTGGGGAAGCCCTCCCACGTAGATTTTCACCTGTTCGGCCCGGTCCAGCCGGCGGATCCCCTCGGCGGCGAGGATGTTGACCATGCCGGGCGCCAGTCCGCAATCGGGGACGACCGACACGCCCTTCGCCACGGCCTGGGCGTCGAGCTTCTTCTGCTCGAAGACGATCTCGGTATTTCCCCCCAGGTCGGAGAAATGGCAGCCCACATCCACCGCCGCCCGGGCCATGGGCGCGTTATAGTAGTACGGGATCGCGCTCATGACGGCGGCGTGACCCTGGAGCGCCTCCTTCACCGCTGCGATGTCGGTGACGTCGAGGCGGATCGTGCGGAGCCGTCCACCCCAGTCTCCCGCGAGGAACTGCGGAAGCTGGCCCGGGCGCAGGTCGGCCAGCGTCACCTGACCGATCGCCGGATTCTGAAGGAGATCGTATGCGCAGGCACAACCCTGAAGCCCGGCACCGAGAACCATCATTTTCATGGAGAGCCCCGAAAAGAAGGTGACCGCACAAAGCCTCGCAAAATAGCCGTGCCACCGGTCACCTTCAACGGATCGCTTTGCTCTTAACTTGTCTTCATGTCGAATCCTACGCCTTCACGACGCGACGGAGAGGCCACCCGCCAGCGTCTGCTCCGTGCGGCACTCGACCTCTACACCACAGTGGGTTTCCGGGCGACCACCACGCCGGCGATCGCGGCCCGGGCGGGGGTCGCCGAGGGAACCATCTACCGGCATTTCAGCGGCAAGGAGCACCTGCTGAACGAGGTGTACCGGAACGCCCAGCGGTGGGGCGTCGCGTTGGTGAAGGAACCCGAGACCAGCGGCACCGATTCCGTGCCGGAGCGGCTCGCGGGCATCGCCCGCCGCCTGCTGGACGCGGCCGCGCGCGACCCTTCGCTCACGCGCATGCTGCTCCGCGACCGGGAGGAGCAGCATCTCGACGAGCGGAGCCGCGAGGCCTCGCGCGAGTTTCGAGGCGCGCTCCGGGAGGTGGTTGCGGCCGGGGAAACGGAAGGGCTGCTCCGAGATGGCTCACCGGAGCTGTGGACCGACATCTGGCTGGCGCTGGTGGCGTTCGCCGCCGAGCGGGTGGGGGCGAGGGAGTGGGAACCGGAGAGCCAGCAGATCGGGCTCACCCTCGACGCCGCGTGGAACGCTATCGCGGCTCGGCGGTAGCGCCGGGAAACACCGACGGCTGGCGGGGTCGCGCGGGCACCGCGCTCCACTCCACCAGCCGAGCACGGCCGCGGCCGAGAGGGCGGACCATCAGCCGGTCGCCCTCTAGGTAAGCGACCGAGTCGTCGCCCCAGCGCGCCGGCTCGCGGGCGGCGCGCGCCAGCAGCGCGGGCGCCCCCGTGTCTCCCACCACGCAGAGATCCTCGACCTTGGCGCAGGGAACCGCCCGCGCGAACACGGGCGTGCCCAGCAGCACCGCCAGGCTCGACTCCGCGCGCGCGCGATCGTTTGGAGGAATCGGTCTCGCCACGCCCACCGCCGGGGGAGCGGCCGCGCCGTAGAGCCGCCTCGCCGCGCTCACCACCAGGGAACGGCCGTCGCCGGTCCACCCCACCTGGTCCGGTGGCCCCGCGCCCCTGGGCAGCTCGACCTGCCGCTCCGCGCCGCTCGAAAGATTCATCACCCACACGGACGCCGGCGCCGAGTCGCTCAAAGACCCGCCGCGCAGAAAGGCGACCGCCCGCCCGTCGGGAGCGAGCGCGGGACGCATCTCACCGACGGCGCTGAAGGTGATCGGGATGGCTGGGCCTCCAGCCGCCGGGAGCGCATAGAGATCTCCGCCCCCGGCGCCGTCGCCGCCCACGAAGACCACCATCGGTTCGCGCCCTACGTCGATTCTTCCCCGGAGCGGCAGAAAGCTGCTCTCGCACGCGCCCAGCAGCAGCAGACCGGCGACCAGCCGGACCCGCTCATTTCGCACGGTCAAAGGCTTGCCGCAGATCGCCGTCGAGGTCCCGCCGGGCGGCGGCGGACATCGCGCGCACGAAGTCGGCCCTCGAGGCCGCCTGGTGCATCCGCTCCGCGCTGTATCGTGCGAGGCCCGCGAAGAAGGCGGAGTCGCCGGTGATCTCCCGAAGCCGCTGCAGCGCGAGCGCGCCACGTACCTCGTCACGAGCTGCCCCGTCGAGGGCTGCCCCGTCGGGAGGTGCCTCTCCGGTAGCTGCCCCGCCCCGCCCCGGGTCCGCCGGCCGGACGGCCGACTTCCGCCACAGCGACGCGAGATACCTCGCGAGGCCGCCGCTGATCCAGCGGTCCTCGGGTGACGCGGGGGAGATCGCGATCCCGAACCACTGGCGTGCCGTCGCCAGCGAGACGGTCGAGTCCGGCGGGCCGCCGCCGTCGAACGATCCCTCCGGGAGAAACACGACTCCGGGCGCGGCGCCGGCGAGGCCGTCGGCGGCTCCGACCGGGGCCGCGACGAATGCCAGGCGTGGGTACGGGTAGCGGCCAGCCCGGGCAGTGTAGAACTCGACCATCTCTCCCGCGCTCCGCATCGTGGTCGCAGGGCGGTCGGCGCCGTAGGTCCACACCTCGATGACCGGGCACCGGGCGGAGCAGGAGGTCATAGCGACCTGATGCACACGGTAAGGCCCCGCCGCCACGGCGAGCGAAGCGATCGGAGCGGGCCCGTCCATCCGGTAATGCCAGACGGCATGCCCGTACGGCAGGGTGTCCACCTTCTCCAGCGAGCCGGCGGCGATCGCCCTGTGCCCCAGTGCGGTCTGTATTCGGAATGCCGCCGCGGTACGGTCGAGCTCGGTCCGCAAGGGGACGGGAAGCCAGAAGCGCGCGCTGTCTCCGCTGCCGGTGGCGAAGAACACGCGATCTCCGCGCCGATTGGTGCCGACCCTCGCGCCGCCCCGGGCCAGGCCGTGGTACCGGATACGCGTGTGGATCGAGTCGGCGGCGGGCTTCTCGTGCGGCACGACGAGGTCGTCCTCGGACCGGCCGTACATGGTGCGAGACAATCGGGTGTTGGGGCGGCCATCGATCAGTACCCGCACCACCCGCAGCGAGGAGTCGAGCCGCACGGTCACCGGATCCGGCGTGGCGAGGCGCCAGGTGGTCTCGACCTCGCCGAGGAGATGGGTCCCGGTGTCGGCGGGCACCAGGGTGATGTCGTACCGGAGAGCGTCGTGTTGCGGCGCCGCGAGCTGGAGCGCGAGGAGTAGAGTAAGCATGGGCCGGAAGATAGGTCCTACTTCCCCAGCCTCGCCCGATAGAACTCCATGATTCGGGTCCATGCCCGCTCGCGCTCGGGGCCGTCGTATCCCTGGCGGCCGGGTTTCAGGAAGCCGTGTCCCGTTCCCGCGAAGACCTCCTGCGTGAACGTCTTGCCGTACTTGGCCATCGCGGCGTTCACGTCCGGGAGCTCGGCGTTGATTCGCGCGTCGTTCTCCCCATAGATGCCGAGCACCGGGGCCTTGATCCGTCGCATGGCGGCGGTGTCGGGCGCCGGGCCGTAGCACACCACGGCGGCCTTCAGGTTCGGATTGTCGGTCGCGTAGCGGAAGCTCTGCCCCCCGCCCCAGCAGAACCCGATCGTGCCGATGTCACCCTTCCGCACGGATGGCAGCGCATCGAGGTAGGCGTAGGTCGCGTCGAGATCGGCGGTGACGCGCTCCGGCTCGAGCTCGCCCACCAGCTTGCGGGCTTCGCTCTCGTCCGACGGCGTCTTCCCGTGCTTCGACGACAGGAGGTCGGGCACGACGGCCACGAAACCCTCCCTGGCCAGGCGGTCCGCCACCGTCGGCTCCCAATCGGTGAGGCCGTAGATCTCGTGGATGACGATCACGCCGGCCGCCGCATCCTTCCGCTCCGGGTACGCCACATAGGCGCGGATAGACTCGGCGCCCTTCTTGATGCGGACCCACTCCCCGTGGGTCGTGACGGGAGCCGGTTGCGTGCGATGCGCCATGTTCGCGGCGGCGGCGCCGACCAGCACGGCGCCCGCGGCGACCGCGAGATAGGGGAGCGCGGTCACGGCTGGATGTCCACGAAATCGAGTCGATTCTCCGTCAGGAGCGGCACGGCGATCCGGCCGCGCTCCCGGTCGAGGGCGATGTCCGCGGCCGCCGGAAGCCCGCCGATCAGCTTGGTGATCCTGTCGCCTTCGAGAATGAAGAGGCTGGAGTCGGTCCAAGTGGAGACCACGAAGCGGCCGTCACCCAGCGCCTCGATCCCATCCATCATGCCGGGCCCCTGCGCGATCACTGTCGCCGCGGAGTCGCCCGGGGCCCAGCGATAGATCGGCGTGCCGGCGAACGAGACGATGATGAAGCTCGACCCCGCGGAGTCCCAGGTGATCCCATTGGGTCCCGACTCCTTCCCCAGCTCGAGCGCCACGCTCGCCTTGCGTCCCTCGATCCGGAACACCCGGTCGGGGCCGGGGTGGCTCATCCCGCCCTTGCCGTCGTCGGCCAGGCCGGTGTCGGTCATGTAGATCGCGCCGTCCGGCCCCACGGCGGCGTCGTTGAGGAACTTCGCCCTGCCGGCGAGACTCACCGTCGCGATCGGCTTGCCGCTGCGCTTGTGGAAGGCGCGCGCGGCATCGATGTCGGCGACCCAGAGCGTGTCCCCCTTGATCGCGAGGCCTTTGGGCGCGTCGAGTCTGGTGCCCGCGCGGCCGCCCGCGATGAACTTGAGGGAGTCCACCTTGCCCTCGCGCGTGAGGCGGCTGATGTAGCCGTTGTTGTCCTTGCCGAGCGGGGTCCCGTTGATGTTGGACACGAAGTAGACGCCGAGCTCGGGGTCGAACCGCGCGGCCTCGGGCGCCTCCAGGTTGTCTACCGAGAGCGCGACCGTCGCTTTTGGCGTGCCGCCGGCCGCCGCGGCGGTGTCCGAGGCACCCGCCGCCGTCCGGTCGCCCGTTCCCCTATCGCCTCCGCACGCGGCCAGCACCGCGGCGGTTCCCAGCATCACCCACGCGCGTCCCCCTTCCCGCTGTGTCATGCCACCGCCTCCACTGTTTATGGTCTATTCTTCCGGCGCGCCGCCGGTCCGCGCGACCTGATCCGCGCGGATCCGGGCCGGGTCGAATCGCCGGGCACCGGCGAGCATCTTGTCGATGGTCTCGTCGAACTCCGCCTTCGCCCCCCGGCGGAAGCGGAGCGGATTGATCCGGGCGACGACGAACGCTCGAAGATACGGGCTCTCGAACCCCTTCGCCCTGAGCTCCGACACCGCGCCGCTCACCGCCTCGTCGAGCTCCAGCATCCGCGCGGCGCGCTCCCGCCGCACCTCGAGCGCCTTCGGGAGTGCCGAGCCGAGGAACTGCTCGACCCGCCTCAGGACGGGGTGGTAGGTGGCGCCCGCGAAGCGGCCGTTCTCCTGGTAACAGAGCCCCGGCGTGAGCAGTGCCGGCTCCTCGAACTCGGCCTCGAACGCCTTTTCCGGACGGTCGTCCGGCTTCGCGAGATTCTGGGCGAGCCGGATCACCTCGAGGGCGCGCTCCGGAGGTTGTGGGCCTTCTCGGTGTTGAGCAGCAGAATCCGATGCGCCACCGCGATCTCGGGCACCACGATGGCGACCACGGACCGCGCGCCCAGCGCGCGGCGAGCCGGTGATTGCCGTTCGGCGTCCAGTAGTGTCCGTCCTCGGTGCGGACGGCCACGATGGGATCGAGATATCGGCCGAGCTTGTCGATGGCGGCGCTGAGCCGGGTCACGTGGGCTTCGGAGAGATCGCGCTGGTAGGGAGTGGGCTCCACCCGGTCGACCGGCAGCCCCGCGAGGATCTGCCAGCTGCCGCCGAGCGGGTCCCGGTAGGGCGCCAGGACGGCGCCGCCATCGGCCGCGACGCCGCGCGATCGCGGAGCCGCCTCCGGCTTCTTCCGGGAGCGGCGCGGCTTCTTCGCGGTCTTCGTGTCGGCCATCCCGCACCTCGCCTCTGGGCCTCGGACTTCACGCTGGTACGTAAACCCCGTTCGCGGGGCGGGGGAACCCAGCCGGAATCGCAGGGCCCCCCATGGGGCGGGACGGCGCCGTTGCGCGCGGCTCCGGAAGGTGTCTAGTATCGGTCGGTATGAAACCCCGAACACCTCGATGGCGCGATCCTGCGGCGGGCGAGCCGGCCCCTTGATGCCGTTCAACCTCTCGTCATAGTTACAGGCGGCGGTCGTCACCCGAGATCCGATACCGGGCACGAGCGCGATCTGTACCGGGCACTACGGTTCACACCGGCACGAGACGTGTCAAGACGATTGGGCGGATGATGTTCGATCTCGAATTGCTCGGCCGCCCGGAGGGCGAGGGCGAGCGCCTGTTCATCTGGGGGCGCATCAGGCTGGGGGACTTCCAGGACGAGTTCCAGGTGCCGCTGTACGACTGGGCGCCGGGCGATTATGTCGCGCAGTGGATCGAGGCGGCGGAGCGCCTGGTGGCCGGCGACCCCGTGGTCGTGTTCCTGACCCACATGGTTCATCCGACCGCCCCGTACCACATGGGCTGGCCGGCCTGGCGCGAGGCGGACCAGGTGCTGGTGCAGGAGCGCCTCTTCGTCGCGGAGCAACTTCCCGGACCCTTCGATCTCGAGCGTCCCGAGGTGCACCTCGGCCCGCGGCGCGAAGTGTCGGACGAGGGGCTTCGGATCTCCCAGTGGAGCGTGCGGCTCGGTGACGTGGCCGACTTCGTGACCCGGAGACGTCAGTCGAGCCTGCCCGCGTAGCCACCCCGACGCCGCGCAGGTCGTCGTCATCGTGCCCTTCGCCCTGACCGCATCGTTCCGCCTGATGGGCCGTGACTACGATTCCGCGGTGAAGGCGAGCGGGTTCATCGGCTTCGCGCTCGGTACCACGATGAACGCGGTCGTCAACATGCGGAGCCTGGTCACCCGGTATGGGCCGGCACCGCGGGCCTTCCTGGTGGTTCCGCTGGTAGGCGCCTTCTTCGTCGATTTCACCAACGCCATCATCACGCTCTTCGTGCACTGGATACGCTGATCACTTCCGGAGCCACATACGACTACGATCTGTCCCCACGTCCCACCGGCGCCTTCGGGTGGCGCCCTAGTGCGGATCGTCCTCGCCACCTGCCGGTCGAAGCCGTTCCTCACCCCGAACGACGCCCTGCTGGCCGCGGAGCTGGAGCGGGCCGGCGCGACCGTCATCGCGACTCCCTGGGACGAGGTGAGGCCGGTTGGTGACGGGCAGGACACCGTGTGCCTCCGCTCCACGTGGGACTATCATCGGCGGTGGAGCGAGTTCCAGGCGTGGGTCCGCGGCTTCGCCCCCGCGGGCAGCCTGTGGAACCCGGCCGAGACCGTGCTCTGGAATGCCGACAAGCTCTACCTGCGCGACTTGGCCGACGCCGGTGTGGCGCTGCCCAGGACCCGATGGTTCGATCCGGGCGAGCGCCCCGATCTGGGCGCCGTGTTGAGGGAGTGGAGCCTGTCCCACGCCGTCCTCAAGCCGCGAATATCGGCCACCGCGTTCGGCACCTACCTCGTGTCCGGCCGCCGCACGCTGGGCGACGAGGAATGGGCGCCGCTGGAGCGGTCGGGCGGCCTGCTCCAGGCGTTCGTCCCCGAGGTCGTGTCGCGGGGTGAGGTCTCGCTCGTGTACCTGGACGGGGAGCTCAGTCACGCGGTACGCAAGCTGCCGGCGAGCGGTGACTTCCGGGTGCAGCGGGATTTCGGAGGCCGACTGGAAGTCGTGACGCCGTCGAGCGCGGCGCTCAACTTCGGCCGGGACGTGCTGGCGGCGGTTTCTCGCCCCTGGCTTTACGCGCGGGTGGACCTCGTCGAAGCCGAGCGAGGTCCTGTGCTCATGGAGCTGGAGCTGATCGAGCCCGATCTCTTCCTCACGCCGTCCGCCGCGGCGAGGCTGGCCGCCGTCCTGCTCGCTCGCGCGGGCAGGACGGTCGCTTGATCCCGCGGGAAAGTCCCGTCCGGTTCGAGCCTGCGCCACCCGGAGCTGAACTCCACGCCGACTCAGTGGATGGCGATGTTCCCGTGCTCCACCGGCCAGGTCCGCGCGTTCCCGTCCGGCCAGATCCTGAGCTCGCAATATTCCTCGGAGGTCACGATGCCCGGGGGCGGCTGCTCGAACCCGAAGAACGTGCTCCGGTCGGGATCGGCGCTCCCCCTCCCGGTATCGAGCACCCGGAACCAGACGTCGTCACCTATCTGAGTCACCTCGTCGGGATCGTTGCTGTGGCTCAGGACTCCGGCGATCCAGGCGCGGCCGGGCGCCGGATCCACCGCGAGGCAGGTCACGTCACCTGCATAGGTGAAGCCGAAGACGGGCTGATGCTGCGAGAACCTGCCCGACACACGCCCGTCGCGGTGCCTGGTGGCGGTGAACGCGAATGTCACCGTTCCGAAATCCGGATGGACGAACTGTCCTCCGCCCGTCACCAACTCCGCCACGCCGTTCCCGGACGACAGACCGCGGTCGTCCCGCGGCACGGTTCCCGTCGCCGGCGCGGTCGGCTCGGCACATCCGAATGCCAGCGCGCCCAGCACTCCACCGATGTACTTGGCCTTTTGCATCCTACCTCCATTTTCGAGAGAGCTTACGCAGGGGAGGATAGGACCCGCCGCGACCCGGGTCTTGAAGCGGGCATTGCGACCTTGAACGGAACGAGCATTCGATGTGCTCGGCGGGGCCACCGAGGGCGTCTGATGAGGTATGATGATCGACGCCCGGCCGGTGCCGGTGACATGGGCAGTCCGGTCTACCGCTCCCTGTACCTCCGGC
>JACDHV010000072.1 GCA_013820855.1 Gemmatimonadales bacterium
GCGCCCAGGTGTCCAACGTCGCGTCCTCCTCGGGACTCAGCCGAATGGGCGCCGCCTGCCGACTCATGGCCGTGAGGATAACAGCGGGCACCAAGAAAGTAAAGCTATTTACGACGCACTACACTAGGACTCGACGAGAGGCCCCGGAACGCCCGGCCGAGCAGACGCTTCAGACCGCGCTCCTGCTTGACCGATTCTGTCGGGCTGACGGCTGCGCGAACCGGCACCGCGGGCTCGTCGATCTCCCGGCCACCCTGCTCGACACCGAAGAAGGTCCACCGAGTTCTCGCCAGTGGCGGGAGCGGCTCGCTTTGCCGTGCGGCGTTCATCTTCTTGAACTCGGGGTGAAGCGTGATCGAGATCCAGTTCGAGGAGGCACGGTGAAAGATCCGCGCCTGAGGTCCGACCTCGCCACGACGGATGGCGGCGGCGAGCGCGTCGACGGACTCGTACAATGCTTCCCGGCCTGCCTCGATCTCGACGAGGTACATGTGCGGGTCTCGGACGTGAGTGCGGGGGGTGAGCTTCTGTGACGTGATTCCGGCAAGGATTCTCCGCACGATCCGAGCCAGCCTCCGCCGCAGCTGCCGATGTGACTTCGACTTCGTAAGTGGCTCTGGTGAAGATGTTGGCTCTGGTGCAGCGGTTTGCACCACAGCGTTGGGCGGCGGCTGTCTCGGCGGTGCCACCCCGACGGCGCACCAGAGGGTGTTCCGCACGGCCACGGGCGCCGGATCAGCGCCAACGGAACAGGCGGACCGCCAGCGCGAAGCTCACGGCCAGCCAGGCGGCGATGACGGCCATCTCGGGGGCGAGGCGATCCCACCCCGCCCCCTCGAGCATGCTCGCGCGAAGCGCGTCGTTCACCGCCGTGAGCGGCAGGGCCTGGATGAACGGCTGAAGCGCGTCGGGGAAGCGTGAAGCCGAGAAGAAGACACCGGAGAAGATCCACATCGGCAGCATCACCAGATTCATCAGCCCCGACACACCCTCCACCGTTCGGGCGCGGGAGGCGATTAGGAGGCCCAGCGCGCCGAAGGACAGGGCGGAGAGCAGGCAGATGGCCAGCAGGGTCGGAAGGGCGCCTCGGATCGGCACGCCGAAGACGAGAAAGGCGAAACCGAGCAGCGCCCCCACCTCGAGCACCAGCAGGGTGAGCCGCGAGAGGACGAACGAGGCGAGGTACTGGGTCCGGGACATCGGCGTGGCGATCAGTCGCTTGAGCAGCTTCTTGCGCCGCGCGTCGACGATGGCGAATCCCAGCCCCCAGATTCCGCTGCCCATCAGATTCATGCCCAGGAGGCCGGGGACCACGAAGTCCACGTACCGTGAGCCCGCCTCCCTCACCTGGCGGTCCGTCACCGGCAGTCGGTCGCTCCGGCCGGCCGCGCGCTGCAAGGCGTCGTTCACCAGCAGCCGCGCGGTCCTGCTCTCGGGCCGCTCGTCGTCGAAGCGGTACTCCACACTGTCCGCAGCGCCGGCGGGCACCACCACCAGCGCCACCGTTCCGCTCCGGAGCGCCCGAGCCGCGGCGGAGTCGGTGAGCGCCCTCGGCAGAAAATCCGATCCTTTCGCCAGCGCGTCGATCACGGTCGCGGAGGCCGTGCCGCGCTCGACCACGGCCACAGGAATCCGCTCGGGTGCCTGATGCCGGAAGGCGAGGCCGAGACCGGCGGTAAGGAGCACGGGAAAGACGAAGACCCAGAAGACCGCCTCCGGCTCCCGGAAGAATTCGCGGTACCGCACCAGGGTGAGCTGCACCAGCGGATGGCCGCGCCAGTCGCGAGCTTCATTCGTCACGGAGGTGTCTCCCCGTGAGCTCCACGAACACGTCTTCGAGCGTGGCGGAATGAGTGCGCAGCTCGGTGAGCTGCGCACCCTGCCGGTGCAGCTCCGCCAACAGCGCGGGAACGGCCCGGTGCAGCTCCGCGACCCGAATTCTCCAGGTGTCGTTCCGCCGGTGGGCCGCGGCGACGCCCTCCACCCGCCCCAGCGACTCCTCGTCGAGGGCGGCACCCGGCGCCAAGGTCAGCTCCACTACGTGCTCGGCGCTCAGGGAGGCGACCAGCTCCCCTGGCGTGCCCAGGGCGATGACCTTACCCCGGTCCACGATCGCGACCCGGTCGCAGAGTCGCTCCGCCTCTTCCATATAGTGGGTGGTGAGGAGGATGGCGCGGCCGTCCGCCTTGAACCGCTCGATCAGATCCCAGAGCTGGCGCCGAGACTGCGGATCCAGGCCCGTTGTGGGCTCGTCGAGGAAGAGCAGGGCGGGGTCGCCCACCAGCGCACAGGCCAGCGCGAGGCGCTGGCGCTGGCCGCCGGACAGCTGGCCGACTCGTCCCTTGCGCTTCTCCTGCAGCTGGACCGTTCCGATGACCTCCTCCGCCGAAGGGCCCCGGCGGTAAAAGCTGCGAAACAGCCGAACCGTCTCCTCGACAGTGAGCTTCTCGGAAAACTGCGTCTCCTGAAGGGAGATCCCCAGACGCTCGCGGAGCTCTCGGTCGTGCTCGCCCCAGCGAAGGCCGAGGACCACGACCTCCCCCTCGTCGGGCTCCGTCAGCCCCTCGCAGATCTCGATGGTGGTGGTCTTTCCCGCGCCATTGGGACCCAGGAGGCCGAAGCAGTCGCCGGCCCGGATCTCGAGATCGAGTCCGTCCACGGCAATCACGTCGTCGTATCGCTTGCGGAGCCCTCGGACGAGGAGGGACGGAGCTGTGGCGGCTGTTCCCGGCATGCGGAAAGGTTACGTGCCCCGGAGGGCGAGGCTACCCCCTGCGCCGCCTGACCCACGCCTCCCGCACGGTCTGCCAGGCTTGCTGCCATTCTTCGGGCGCGGTGACGAGGGCATAGCCGCCGAGGATACCGGCCATGTACAGCCCGGTCAGCATCAGGGGCGAAGGGTCGCCGGAGTAAATTGGGAGCATGGTCGTCACCTGAGCGCGGTGGGAGTCTGAACCATCTGTGCCTCGAGGGCACGGCCGATGCGATCGCGCGAATCAGCGAGGTGGGCGAGGGTATAGGCGTCGAGTGACGCCCGGTCGTCGTCGAGAGCGTGCGCCAGCCGGCGCTGGAGATCCACCAGGGTCGCCCGGGCCAGCGCGCGGGCGTCCTCGGGGGTGCCCGGCACCGGACTGACCGTCATCCTGATCATGTTGTTCAGATGCGCGCGCTGAACATCCCGCCTCACCGAGCCGGTGCTTCGCGCCGTGCCCTGCTTCGACCCGGGTCGGAAATCGAGCTCCATCCAGATCGCCCGCGTGAGCGTGTCGAAGAGCTCGGGGATACCCACCGTTGCCTCGCCGGGCCTGGCGCGGAGCTCTGCATCCCGAATGCGCGAGAGGACCACGGGGTGGAGCAGCTGAGTGAGCAGGGAGCCCTGCTGGGCCAGCGCCCAGTCGTGGAGGGGGAAGTCCGCCCGGCCCTGAGCCGCGGGCGAGGCGCCCCAGTGCATCCACCGCTCGGGGGCCAGCCGGCTCAGCAGGTCGGGTGGGTAGCTGAACGCGTGCTCGCCGAACCCCGCCTCGGCGATGAATGCGAGGGCCTCACGCTGACGCTCGGCCGGCACCGTGGTGATGGCGGGGCGAGCGTCGGGGTCATCCCGGTGGTCTCGGGCCGTGGTGGCGCCGCCCAGGTACTTGGTCGTCACCAGCAGCGCGTACCAGCGGTCGGCGAGGAGACCGGTGAACGCCGAGCGCAGCCGCTCGTACCCTTGGCCCGGGGCGACCACGCGCGTCTCCAGCGAGCCGAAGAGTCCATCGATCAGAGCCACCCGCTCCCGGGCCCACGCGAGAGGGTCGTCGGTCATGTCGTACCGCGAGACGGTGGGGTCGAGTCCGGCGACACCGAACCCGGCATCCTCGTCACTGGCGTAGAGATGGCCCGGCTCCGCCGCGCGGGAGGCGATCGCCCGCAGCGCGTTGATCTCCACGTCCGGGGTCCACCCGGCGCTTTCGGTATCGGCGCCCTTGCCGGCCCGCTGGCGCACGCCCGCTCCACTGCCGGTCTCGGCGTAGCCGTAGCTGATGGCCCACTTGTCGTAGCTGCCGATGGTGGGCGAGTAGAAGTGTCCCTGCCGCCTGGGGTCGAGCGCGAGCGCCGGGGGGGCGTAATCCATCACCGACACGCCATGGCCGTACCGCTCGGTGTACGCGCGGTCCGACAACTTGGCCGCGGTGATGCCCGCGGATCCGCGGAAGTTGTGGCGGAGGCCGAGCGTGTGCCCGACCTCGTGCATCACGAGGGCCTTGAGCGCCTGCCCGATGTACTCACGGGGGGCGGCTCCTCCCGCCGGCGTGGCGCCGCGGGCGGCGAGGAGCGCGCGGGCGATGACTCCCTGACGCTCCAGGCCTTCGCCGAAGCGGCAGAAGAGCGAGGGATCCGTGCCCGCCTGAGCCACCGAGTCGATGCCGAACGCCGATTCCACCGAGGCGAGCGGTGACGTGTACTCTCGGGATTGCCCCCGCCAGGTCTGAATCCACGAGGCGGAGATCAGGATGTCGGCGTTCAGGATCTCACCGGTGCGCGGGTCCACGTTGGTGGGCCCCACGGCGTAGACCGACCGGTTGGTGGCGGTCCAGCGAACCGTCGAGTACCGCGCATCGGTGGCGCTGTAGATCGAATCGTCGGGCGCGTCGAGCACCCGGATCGCGTCGCGGTACCCGGCTTCCTCGAACGCGCGGTTCCACTCGAGAATCCCGGCCCGGACGTACGGCCGCCACTCGTGGGGAACCGTATGGTCCATGTAATAGGTGATGGGCCGTACCGGCTCGCCGAGGGCGGACCCGGGCGTCCGCTTCTCGAGCCGCCAGCGGTTCACGTATCGAACGAAGAAGCTCTCCGACGTGTCCCGGGAGAAATCCTTGAATGCCGAGATGAAGTAACCTACCCGCTGGTCGGCGTACCGCGGTCGCATCGGCGTGGCCGGCAGCTCGAGGAGCGAGTAGTGGACGCCGATCGGGATGGATCGATAATCGACGACGGTCTCCAGCCCCAGACTCCGCGGGGTCTGGAAGGTGAGCCGAACCTCGGCCTCGAGGTTGGTCGGGAAGAGGCGCAGCTCCTGAAGGCTCGAGCGCTTGTCGTCCAGCGTCACCGTCGCGGCGATTTTCCGCTGGTTCGCCGCATTCTGGAGCGTGGAGCCCACATCCGCCCAATCCGACACGAGGAAGGGCGAGACATCCACCAGCACTTGGCTCTCTTGGGGATCGCGAACCGTCACGATCGGAAAGGAGAAGGCCACCGAATGGCCGAACGAGTGCTCCACGGTCCGCCCCATCGGCGTTCCCGGCGCCGCGGCGAAGCGAGGATTGACCACCCACAGCTCGACCCGATCGCCCTGGCGGTGGAAGCGGACCAGATCGGAGCGGATGGACGCGCCCCCGTCCAGACCGAGCTCGCCGATCCCGTGAGAGAGCTGGGTCACGAGCAGATAGACGCGGCCGAACTGCTCGGGCCTCAGCCCGAGAAGAACCTGGTCGCGCTTGTGATAGATGGAGAAGATGCCGGTGCCGGCGTCGGCGCCTCTGGTGACCTCCAGGAAAGGCTTCCAGGGCGCATCCTGCGCGGCCGCCGCGGCTGAGCCGCCGCCGGCGAGCACGGTGAGAATGGCGAGAAAGCGAAGGAGGTGCACGACGGACTCCGCACGACGAGGTTGCGGCCGGACGAGGTGGTCCGACGCCGTGCGGAATTTGGCAAAGACGGGGCCGCGGTTCCCGACGCGTTAACCGCAGACCTAATTCTGAGTTGTGATGGGTGCGCCTGTCAAAACGCCAAGCGGGGGTGCAAAAGGCGGCACGAAGAGGCGAAGGCTGCTATCGGGCGCCACGCTCCTGCCCAGGGCGCTCTACGGGCGGTACGCGTACGCGGTGACAGTCGCATCGCCTCGGGTGGCCTCATCGCTGATGAGGAGGGTCAGATCCGGCGCGACCGCGATCCCTTCCGCTGTCGATGGCGATTGCCGTCGAGCCGACCTCCGCCCAAGACCTCGCCGGCCGCACTCACCTCGGCAAAGGCCTGCTGGGGTCCGGCAATCAGGAGAAAGGTTCCCGTTCGGGGATGCCGGGTTAGTCCGGAGCCGCTGAACCGCTTTTCGCCGGTAACGCGTTCCAGGCGGTCTTCGGGCACCAGGATGCGCGGCCGCGGCTCGATCCTCCAGCTGTCGGCCGAGACGGCGAGAATCACCACCGAATCCTTCCACCGTTCGCTGCGTGTGCTCTTGCAGAGGAGCAGCAGGGATCGGGTGCCTGGGTCCCCAGGTGATCCCCTCGACCTCGCACCCGCCGCCGAAGCCGACCAATCGGCGCGCGGCTCGACCGACTCGGCCGTCCGGAGCGATGCGTCCCTCGTAGATCGCTCGGCGTAGGCGCTCTCCCACGACCGCGATGTCTTCGAAGTCGCCTCGTAGGACGCCGCTATGCTCGCCGATCCCGAACCGGCCGGTGAAGCGGCGGCTCTCCAGGTCATACCGCCACACGACTCACGGCGGCTCTGTTCCATCGAGGGGCACGCACTGCTCCGGCTCGAACCACTCGGCGAGGGGCTTCGGATGATGGCCTCGCTCCCTGGTCAGCGCCTCGAGCATCGTCTGTCCCTTGGGCACGGTGTGCTCGCCAAGCGCGATATCGGCGATGATCGGCCGAGAGGTGTGCCAGATCCACAGCGCCACGACCGCCAGATTATAGACCCCGGTCAGCGCCGCGGAGGCCTCGAGCGTACCGACACCCGCCCCGAGCCCTACCGCGATCGCGATGACGACATACATCGCATCTCGGGTGTCGTCGAGCGCGTTCCGGAACCGCACCAGACCCGCGATTCCCGCCAGGCTGAACGCTACGGCCAGGCTGTCCTGAACGATCACGAGAATCGCCGCCACCGCGATCGGCAGCAGGACGAGCGTCGTCACCACGGAGGCGTCGATACGCTTCTGCATCCGGGTGGCGACGTAGGCCACGCCACGGGCAGCATCAGTAGCAGTGCGCCAACCATCGCGACCACCGCCGCCAGCCAGCCACGGCCACCCCACGGGTGTGGTGGGAGCGCGCCGGGATGGCCCCATGAGGGACTCGAGCTGGTCTTCCAGCATCGGCGGCTCGGAAAAGGCACGGGTTTCCCGGGCCGTGAGCACCACGACGGCGATGATGAGGAGCTGCCAGATGGCCAGCCAACCGAAGCGCGGCCTCGGCAAGCCGCCCCCCTGGAGCTCGGCCCCCGAATCTTCGCTGGTTCTTCCAGCCATCGCTCGACCTCCATTCGCCACGCCAGGCGCGAGCCCGGCTTGCGAGCCCCCAGCTGACTCAGCGCCCCTCTCATCACCCGCACTTGCTTGATCGAGGAGAGCCCAATGAACGGGCCACCGAGCTGAGCTGCTGTGGCAGTAGCCACGGGTCTCTGGAGACCGGACCGGCGTCGTGGGCTGTGGCCCCCGAGAGACTGTTACAGGATGGGACATTCAGAATACGAGGGGCTCCGGACTCATGCCTGCCCGTGAGTGGCCGGCGTGAAGCAGGCGCTGCGTGCCTTGACCCAAACCCCTTCACCGCCTAAGTTTGTCGGTCTGTGCCCGAATCGGGCAGTACCGTTCCTCAGCACCAGGGTTATGCCGACAATCAATCAGCTCATCCGGCGCGGCCGGAAAGATGTCCAGGCGAAGGACAAGGCGCCGGCGCTCCGCTCCAACCCCCAGAAGCGTGGCGTGTGCACCCGCGTGTACACCACCACCCCGAAGAAGCCGAACTCGGCGCTCCGGAAGGTGGCGCGCGTGCGCCTGGTCAACGGCTTCGAGGTGACGGCCTACATCCCGGGCGAAGGGCACAACCTCCAGGAGCACTCGATCGTGCTCATCCGTGGCGGCCGGGTGAAGGATCTGCCTGGCGTCCGCTATCACATCGTGCGGGGCACGCTCGACTCGGCCGGCGTGAACGACCGCCGGCAGAGCCGATCCAAGTACGGCGCCAAGCGGCCCAAGGAGGCCGGGGCCAAGGGAGGTAAGAAGTGAGCCGGCGCAACAAGGCGGTCAAGCGTCCGGTGCCGCCCGACCCGCGGTACGACAGCCAGACCGTGTCGAAGTTCGTGAACAACCTGATGTACCAGGGCAAGAAGAGTGTGTCCGAAGGGATCTTCTATTCGGCCATGGATCTGATCGAAGAGCGCACGGGGCAGCCCGGGGTGGCGGTCTTCAAGCAGGCCGTCAACAACTCCAAGCCGACGCTGGAAGTGAAGAGCCGCCGGGTGGGTGGCGCCTCGCTCCAGGTGCCGGTGGAGGTCCGTCCCGACCGGCGTACGGCGTTGGCCATGCGGTGGCTCATCTCCTTCGCGCGCGCGCGGACCGAGAAGACCATGGCGGAGCGGCTCGCCGCGGAGCTGATCCTCGCGTCCAAGGGCGAGGGCAACACGATCAAGAAAAAGGAAGACACCCACCGGATGGCCGAGGCCAACCGGGCCTTCGCGCACTATCGCTGGTGAGTGGTTGGGAGTTGGGCCGCATGGGGGTGCTCCGGAGACGGGGCGCCCTTCTTCCTTAGAGAAGAGGATCACGCTGACCGGTCCTCCAACCCTTGGCCGACTCGCGGTCTGTTGTGACGGGCTCTTGGTCCGCCGCATCGCAGGTAAACACAGACAACCAGGGCTAAGGAGCGATCGTTAATCGTGGCGGCCCTCCCAGTGGCCGTCGTCGGGCTCGGAGCCCTGCGCGGATCGCATGGTGCCGACGTCGCAGCCGTAGCTCAGGGTGGTGCACGCGGACGAGAAGCGGTATTGGGGTCCAGCCCTTCGTCGTCTCGCAACGTTGTCGTTCGTTCCAGTCCGGCGAGCCGGTCTCGAAGCGTCGATACCCGCCCCCGTTGAACCCGCGCGTATACCCCGAAGGCCACCGTTACAACCGCCAGCACACCGGCCGCCAGCCATCCGTAGCCGACCGGCCGGTGGATGGAGTGGTGCAGGACCAGGACACCCGCAAGTGCGGCCGCCACCCCCCATCCCGTCCAGTGATGGACGGCGAACGAGCGAGCGGAGGAGCGCGGGATGACTGTAGCGCGCTGTGAATCCGCGCCCGCGCGGGGCGGATTCCCCTGCACCCTCGCCACGAGTCGCGCCCGCAGGAGAGCAGCCCGGTCCGGGTCCAGCGGTCGGTGAGGCACCAGGGAGGCCAGGGTGGCTGCGAGTTCCCGATACTCCTCGAGCAGCTGTGCGCACTCCGCGCAGTCCCGGGTATGGGCCAGCACCTGCTGGAGATCCGCGGCACTCAGGATCTTCAGGGCCGCGGCGGGGAGCATCGCACACACCTCTTCGTGGCTCGGCGCGGTGTTCAATGACCGTCCTCGGCCAGAAAGGCGAGACCTTGCCGAAGCTTCTGCATCGCGAGCCGAATCCGCGTCTTCACGGTGCCGAGCGGTTGGGCCGTTCGCTCCGCGATCTCCGAGTGGGAGAGCCCGCCGAAGAATGCCAACTCCACTGCCTGCCGCTGATCAAGGGGGAGCGCGCGCAGTGCCGAGTCCAGGGCGGCGCGGCGCTCCAGGCCATCCAGGTGGGTGACCCCAGGGCCCCCCTCCGCGATTCTGCCGACCAGCTGGTCGGCCGTCGCAGCCGCCTCCGTCCAAACCGCCCGCCTTCTCCGGGCCCGGAGGCGATCGAGCGCGCGGCTGCGGGCGATCATTACGACCCACCCGGAAGCGCTGGCGCGCCGGCCGTCGTACTGGTTCGCGGTGTGCCACGCCTGCCAGAAGGTCTCCTCCACCACGTCTTCGGCCTCATCCGCGTCCCGCAAAATCCAGAAGGCGAGGGCATGCACCCGGTCGCTCAACTCGTCGTAGAGCGCCGCCAGCGACGACTCGTCCCCCTCGGCCATGCCACAGAGCAGACGGTGTCTGCGGTCTTGCTGCACGGCACCCGTCTCCGGACCGGACTTACTGGCTGTGGTGCGGGAGGTGGGCTCGGTCGGTTTCGCGCTCAAGCGTGCCGCCCTGTGGTGTGCCGCCCTGTGGGGGTAGGTCGATCGGCGTAGGGTGTTCCCAGAACCGTACGGATGGCGCGAGCCAAGCATGCCCCGCTTCGAAGACTCCCTCGTGGCCTGGTGAGCTTTATGATAGCTAGATGGCCGAGCAAGGGGGCGCTGTGACCGAAGTCACCCCTGAGGCTGATGCGCTCCAGAGGCTGGGCGAGTGCTGCGGCCGGGCTCCGAAGATGCAGTGGGGGTCGACGTCCGGGGGTCGGGTCCCAGGGAATGCTGAAGGCGATCTTCTCCCGGATCGCGAGCCCGCCCCGCCCGGTGGATGAGTGCACTTCCAACCAGACCGCCCCGTTCTTCGGGCACCGCCAGGTGACCGATCGCAATTCGCCGCCGACGCTCGGTGCGGTGTTCTTCCGGGACAATTTCTGGGATGGCCGGGCCAGCAACGTCTTCAACGGCAACGATCCGTTCGGCCAGACCGGCAACGGGAGCGGAGCCTTGGCGATCGGGAACGCGAGCCTCGCGTCGCAGGCGGTGGGCCCCCGCTCAACGATGTCGAGATGTCCTGCGCCGGCCGGCCGTTCAACGGTCCCAACAGCATTGGCGCCAAGCTGCTCGCGCTCCAGCCGTGGGGCCAGCAGCGGGTCAGCCCCGCCGACGGGGTCCTCGGCAGCCTGGCCAGCAGCTCGGGGGAACGGGCTCAACGCCACGTACCGGGACCTCATTACCACCGCGTTCGGCTCGACCCTCGGCCACGACGCGCAGAATCAGTTCTCCCGGGTCTTCGGGCAGGCGGTGCAGGCGTACGAGGCGACGCTCATCCCCGATCAAACGCCGTTCGACCGGTTCCTGGCCGGCGACGGCAGCGCCATGACGTCCAAGCAGCGGCGCGTTTTCGACGTGTTCCGCGATAACGGAAAGTGCGCCCGGTGTCACGCCGGCCCGGAGCTGTCGGATGCCACCGTGAGCTTCGCCGCCCTGAAGGGACTTCGGAACGAGGATGGCGGCGATCAGGACCTTCACAACCTTTGGCGTGCGGCCGACCAAAGAAGACCTGGGTCGCGGCGGCCGCGGGCCCAACGGGGTACGCTTCTCCCGGGGCGGCTCCTCCAAGGAATAACGGCGCCTCCAAGACCCCCGGCCTGCGCAACGTGAAGCTGACCGCTCCCTGTTTTCACAACGGCGGCACGGCGAGGATGAACGACGTGATGAAGTTCTACGATGAGGGGGGCGACTTCGACAATCCGGAGAAGTCGAGCCTGCTGGACCGCATTCGCCGGCGGAGCGACGACCGCGAGGCGCTGGTCGATTTCATGACCCATGGCCTGACCGACTGCCGGGTCGAGAAGCAGCGCGCGGCGTTCGACCATCCCTCGTTGCCGCTGCCCAACTCGGTGAGCGGCGACCTGCCGGCGGTCGGCGCGGGGGGGCTGGGGAGCTACTCCTGAGGCGAGGCTGCCGCCACGGCGGATCGGCCGCCCTCACTTGGGGGAACGCAGCCGCGTGGTGGAGCCGGCCGTGCGGACTCCGGTGAGGGGTCGCGCCTTGACACGGCCCGCAAGTCCATTACTTTTGCATGGCTTAGGGGTTTTGGCGCAGCAACCGTCGCCCCAACGAACATCGGATGACGTGGCGGCGCTGGGCGCCCCACCTCTCATCTTCCGAACGACAACGCGAGGAGACCTGTGGGTCTCTCCATCCTGGGCCTCGAGCCCGGATGCGCGCGGAGCGAGACCACCGGGTCACCCCGGGATCGGTCGCCCCGCTTTTTAGTTGGTGGCGTGAGGACACGCAATGGCCCGTCAGACCCCGCTCGAACTGTATCGCAATATCGGCATCATGGCCCACATCGATGCCGGGAAGACGACTACGACCGAGCGCATCCTCTATTACACCGGCAAGAACTACAAGATCGGTGAGGTCCATGAGGGCGCGGCCACCATGGACTGGATGGAGCAGGAGCAGGAGCGGGGCATCACGATCACGTCGGCGGCCACGACCTGCTTCTGGATCCGGGACGGGGTCCAGCATCGAATCAACATCATCGATACGCCGGGGCACGTGGACTTCACCGTCGAGGTGGAGCGCTCCCTCCGGGTGCTCGACGGCGCGGTCACTCTGCTCGACTCGGTCGCCGGCGTCGAGCCGCAGACCGAGACGGTCTGGCGCCAGGCCGACCGCTACGGCGTGCCCCGTCTCATCTTCGCCAACAAGATGGACCGAGTCGGCGCCGACTTCGACCGCTGCCTCGCCATGATCCGCGACCGGCTCACCAAGAAGGCCTATCCGATCCAGCTCCCGGTGGGCTCGGGCGAGATGTTCACCGGCCACATCGACGTGCTGCGCCGGGTCGAGATCGTCTTCGACGACGAGACCCTCGGCAAGACCTTCACCGAGATGCCGGTGCCCGAGGCGTACCGCGAGCGGGTCGAGGCGGCCCGGCACGAGGTGATCGAGGCGGCGGTGGAGCACGACGAGGAGCTGCTGGAGAAATACCTGGCGGGCGCGGAGCTCTCCTTCGAAGAGATTCAGCGGGCCATCCGGAAGGCGACCACCTCCGGCTCCATCGTGCCGGTGCTCTGCGGCGCCTCCTTCAAGAACAAGGGCGTCCAGGCGCTGCTCGACGCCGTGATCGACTACCTGCCCAGCCCGATCGACATCCCGCCCATGAAGGGCCACCTCCCGCTCCACGACGAGACCTACGTCGAGCGCTGCGCGTCCGATGGCGAGCCGTTCTCCGCGCTCGCGTTCAAGGTGGCCACCGACCCCTACGTCGGCCGGCTCACCTTCTTCCGGGTGTACTCGGGCTCGCTGAAGAGCGGGAGCTACGTCTACAACAGCACCAAGGACAAGCGGGAGCGGATCGGCCGGCTGCTGCAGATGCACGCCAACAAGCGGGAGGAGATCGAGGAGGTGCTCGCCGGCGACATCGCGGCGGCCATCGGCCTCAAGGACACCCGCACCGGCGACACGCTGGCCGACGAGGAGAAGCCGATCATCCTCGAGGCGATGAAGTTCCCCAACCCGGTGATCGACGTCGCCATCGAGCCCAAGACCAAGGCCGACCAGGACAAGCTCTCCACCGCGCTCCAGAAGCTCCAGGAGGAGGACCCGACCTTCCGGGTACGCTCCGACGCCGAGACCGGGCAGACCATCATCGCCGGCATGGGCGAGCTGCACCTCGAGATCCTGGTCGACCGCATGAAGCGGGAGTTCAAGGTCGAGGCCAACGTGGGCAAGCCGCAGGTCGCCTTCCGCGAGACCGTCCGCAGGAAGGTCACCGACGTCGAGGGGAAGTTCATCCGGCAGTCGGGCGGCAAGGGCCAGTACGGCCACGTCGTGATCTCGCTCGAGCCGACCGAGGCGGGTGCCGGGTTCATCTTCGAAGACAAGATCGTCGGCGGTGTCATTCCCCGCGAGTTCATCAAGCCGGTCGAGGCCGGGATCCGCGAGGCGCTGGAGAACGGCGTGCTGGCCGGGTACCCGATGGTGGACGTCAAGGCGACCCTCACCTACGGCAGCTACCACGACGTGGACAGCTCCGAGATGGCATTCAAGATCGCGGGCTCCATGGCGGTGAAGGAAGCGGCGCGCCAGGCGAGCGCGGTGCTGCTCGAGCCGGTCATGGAGGTCGAGGTGGTGACGCCCTCCGACTTCCTCGGCGACGTCATCGGCGATCTGTCCGCCCGGCGCGGCAAGATCGGCGGCATGACCCAGCGCGGCGACGCGCAGGTGGTGGCCGCCGACGTTCCGCTGGCGGAGATGTTCGGCTACTCCACCACGCTCCGCAGCATGACGCAGGGTCGGGCGGTGTACACCATGCAGTTCGATCACTACGAAGAGGTTCCGAAGAACATCGCGGAACAGATCATCAGCAAGGCGAAGAGCTAGGGGGGCGGAACGGCGGTACGGCGGTACGGCGGAACCTTCCGCCCTTCCCCGTTCCGACGTTCCGCCGAAACCAGGAACCACCGGACACCGGGAACCGACATGGCGAAGGCCAAATTCGAGCGGACGAAGCCGCATGTGAACGTGGGCACGATCGGGCACGTGGACCACGGGAAGACGACGCTGACGGCGGCGATCACGGCGATCCAGGCGAAGAAGGGGATGGCG
>JACDHV010000260.1 GCA_013820855.1 Gemmatimonadales bacterium
CCCTCGGACTCCGCATCGCGCCCGCGCGGCGCGGCGCGCGCGTGCCGCAGCGCGACGGAGTCGGCGCCCCGCTCGAGCGCCGAGCGGGCCAGCAGCACGCGGCCCCGGCCCTCGAACAG
Organism: Gemmatimonadales bacterium; assembly: GCA_013820855.1. GTDB lineage: Bacteria > Gemmatimonadota > Gemmatimonadetes > Gemmatimonadales > GWC2-71-9 > CAVVWJ01. The sequence goes on from JACDHV010000260.1 coordinate 120, forward strand.
CGAGTCGAGCCAGCTTTCTCCTTCCAGCAGACGCCCCACCTCGGGCCACCCGCCCCACCGGCTCGCAGCCGTCGCCGCCAGAAACACGGCCGAGGGCGTCCGCCGTGACGCGTCCTCGACGACCGGAGTGATCAGCCGGCTCGCCTGCCACGGACGCCCTCGCCCGAGGGCGCTTCGGGCACTCTCCAGGAGTGAGTCGCTTCGGGCGCCCGAAAGGGCCACCAAGGCCGAATCGGGCACCTCCGGCAGGAACTGCAACTGGACGGGTGCCAGAGCGACCGCGACGAGCAGTGAGAGCTGAATCAATGGCATCGGACCGATTGGTTCGGGTGGGAGTGAGCCCCCGAGGACCGCAAATGTCGCGCCTTTCCGGAGGTCTTCTGTACGGCGGGTGGAACCCCCGCACCGGCCTCCGGTAGTCTCTGCTTGTGCGCCAAGTCTTGCACTTTGGCGTGTAGTATTAGGGAATGACCGACCAAGACGAGGGACGTGTCAGACTGGACAAATGGCTTTGGGCGGCGCGCTTCTACAAGACCCGGGCGCTCGCGGCCGAAGCGGTGGAGGGGGGGAAAGTCCAGGTGAACGGCGACCGTCCCAAGCGGGCCCGGCCCCTCCAGGTCGGAGACATGATCCGGATCCGGCTGGGGCCATACGAGCACACGGTGGCGGTACGGGCGCTGTCTGGCCGTCGTGGCCCCGCCTCCGAGGCGGCGGCGCTCTACGAGGAGACCGCCTCCAGCCGTAGCGCCCGGGAGGCGCTCGCGATCCAGCTCAAGTCGCTGCACGCCGTGTTCGGGCCCGACAAGGGAAGGCCCACGAAAAAGGACCGGAGGGAGATCCAGCGGCTCAAGGGCCGGCGGTGAGTCGGGGCGGGCCGTGTCGGCCGGATGTCACGTCATGTTCTCCACCATGGCATCGGCGAATTCCGACGTCTTGAGCAGCGTCGCCCCGTGCATCAGCCGCTCGAAGTCGTAAGTGACGCGCTTCTGGGCGATGGTGCGCTCGAGGGAGGAGATGACGAGATCGGCGGCCTCGTTCCATCCCAGGTAGCGGAACATCATCTCACCCGACAGAATGACGGAGCCGGGATTGACCTTGTTTTGCCCGGCGTACTTGGGCGCCGTGCCGTGAGTGGCCTCGAAGACGGCGTGGCCCGTCCGATAGTTGATGTTGGCGCCGGGGGCGATGCCGATCCCGCCCACCTGCGCGGCGAGCGCGTCGGAGATGTAATCGCCGTTCAGGTTCATGGTGGCGATGACCGAGTATTCCTTCGGCCGGGTGAGGATCTGTTGCAGGAAGGCGTCGGCGATCACGTCCTTGATGACGACGCCGCCGGGCAGCCGGCACCATGGGCCGCCGTCGATCTCGACCGCCCCGAACTCCTCGACGGCCAGCTGGTAGCCCCAGTCCCGGAAGCCGCCCTCGGTGAACTTCATGATGTTGCCCTTGTGCACCAGGGTCACGCTCGGCTGCTTCTGCTCGACGGCATAGGCGATCGCCGCCCTGATCAGCCGCTTGGAGCCCTCCTCGGATACGGGCTTGATGCCGATGGCGCTGGTGGCCGGAAACCGGATGGACTGGGCTCCCATCTGGCCCTGGAGGAAGTCGATGACACGCCGCGCCTCGTCACTGCCGGCCTTGTACTCGATCCCGGCGTAGATGTCCTCCGTGTTCTCGCGGAAGATCACCATGTTCACGTCCTGGGGGGCCTTCACCGGCGAGGGCACGCCCTCGAACCAGCGCACCGGGCGCACGCAGGCGTACAGGTCCAGCTTCTGCCGCAGGGCCACGTTGAGCGAACGGAAGCCACCGCCCACCGGCGTGGTGAGCGGCCCCTTGATGGCCACGAGGTTGCGGTCTATGGCGGCCAGGGTCTCGTCGGGTAGCCAGCTGTCGAGCCGGTCCTTCGCCTTTTCGCCCGCCAGCACCTCGAGCCAGGCGATGCGGCGGGCTCCCCCGTACGCCCGCTCCACGGCCCCGTCGAACACCCGCCGGGAGGCCCGCCAGATGTCGGGGCCGGTACCGTCGCCTTCGATGAACGGAATGACGGGCTTGGCGGGGACGCGAAGCCGCCCGTCCTTCATGGCGACCGGCTCGCCGTCGGCGGGGGCCTGTGGAGTTCGGGACGAGGGTGCGGTGGCGGGCATGGCTGGGATTCCTTCCAGGCCGGTGGGATGACACACTCCGGACGAGAATCGACGCTCAATTTGGCGGGATCGCCGGCGACGGGCAACCGATCGGCCGGCGCGCCCGACACCGCGGCAGCGGCGGCCATTCACGCCGCGCACGAGCGTTGGATCCGAGGCTTCGAGGAAATCACTCGCCGGGCGCGTGAGCGCTTCGAGCGGCGCGACTGGCGCGGCGCCCAGGCCGACGCGACGGCCCGGCTGGCGCTCTACCGAATCCATCTCGACGCCGCGGTCTCCGACGTGCGCGACATCCTGGAGGACGCGGTCCTGGAGCGCACCCGCTGGGCGGCGGTGAAGGCCCGCCACTTCGAGGGGCTCGCCGGCCGGGCCGACGCGGAGCTGGCGCAGACCTTCTTCAATTCAGTGACCCGGCGGATTTTCAGCACGGTAGGCGCCGACCCCGCCATCGAGTACCTCGATCCCTCGGCACCCCCCAGTGCCGCCGTGGACCCCGAGCTCATCGGACGCCATGGCCCTTCGTCGGCCGACGCTTCCCTCGCCCGGCGTGTCCTCGAGTCCTACCGCTGGTCGGTGCCCTACGCCCAACTCGACCGGGACGCCGAGGAGGTGGCGGCGATCGTGCGCGAGCGGCTCGCCCGACTCGGCGGCGGCGGTCCCGTCACGATAGACATGCTCCGCCCCGTCTTCTTCCGGAACAAGGGCGCCTATCTGGTCGGCCGGGTCCAGCAGGGCGACCTCGCCCTGCCTCTCGTGCTGCCGCTCATCCATGCCGAGCGAGGCATCGTGGTGGACGCGGTGCTCATGACCGAGGACGAGGCCAGCGTGGTCTTCGGCTTCAGCTGGTCGTACTTCCGGGTCGAGACGTCGCGCCCGCGCGCGATGGTGAAGTTCCTCGGCACGATCATGCCGCTCAAGCGGGTGCACGAGCTCTACAGCGCGATCGGCTTCAACAAGCACGGAAAGACCGAGCTCTACCGGAGCCTCATGCAGGACCTCGAGCGGCCCGAGGCGCGCTTCGCCTTCGCCGAGGGCGACGAGGGCATGGTGATGGCGGTCTTCACGCTGCCGTCGTTCAACGCCGTCTTCAAGATCATCAAGGACAGCTTCGGCGCGCCGAAGAACACCACCCGCCAGGCGGTGATGGACCGGTATCACTTCGTGTTCGTGCGCGACCGGGTGGGGCGGCTGGCCGACGCCCAGGAGTTCGAGCACCTGGAGTTTCCCCGCCGCTGCTTTCCCGACGACCTCCTGGACTACCTGCTGTCGGTCGCGGCCGCGACGGTACGGGCCGAGGGCGACCGGGTGATCGTCCGCCAGCTCTACACCGAGCGCCGGGTCACTCCGCTCAATCTCTTCCTCCGCGACGCCGACGAGGCGGCCGCGTGCGAGGCGGTGGTGGAGTACGGCGACGCGATCAAGGATCTGGCCGCCGCCGACATCTTCACGGGGGACATGCTGCTCAAGAACTTCGGCGTGACCCGGCACGGCCGGGTGATCTGTTACGACTACGACGAGCTCTGCCTCCTCTCCGAGTGCCGCTGCCGCCGGCTGCCCCAGCCTTCCTCCATCGAGGAGGAGTTCGCCGCCGAGCCTTGGTTCCACGTCGGGGAGATGGATGTCTTTCCCGAGGAGTTCCGAGCCTTCCTGGTTCCGCCCGGCCGGGTGCGCGACGTGTTCCTGGCCGCGCACGGTGACCTGCTCGACGTGGAGTTCTGGCAGGGAATGCAGCGCCGCTTGGCGAACGGCGAGGTGTTCGACGTCTATCCCTATCGCCGTCCGGCCCGGCTCAGGCGCGGCCGCTGATGCGGCGCAGGAACCGCTCCGCCAATTGCTCGAGGCGCTCGTTGCCGCTCTCGCGCGCCTCCGCCAGGATCTGCTTCACTTCGCCCTTCAGGGCTGGATCGCCGAAGTAGAAGCCGGTCGCCGCCTCGGCGCCGGGCGTATCACCCTGGTCGGCGCCGCGCAGCAGCGCCCGCGCGGCAGCGAGCGGGTAGCCGGGATCATCGCGCGGCGGGAGCGCATAGCGCTCGGGCGCGTCGCCGGCGTCCTCGTTGACGAAGGCCCTG
>JACDHV010000261.1 GCA_013820855.1 Gemmatimonadales bacterium
GAGCGTGGAGGCGCAGCTTCTCAGCGGCGCGGGGCTCGAGGACCATTGGCAGCGAGGTCTGGCCCAGCAGCGGATCCGAAGCGGCTCCTGGAATGCGGTCGTCCTCCAGCAGGGTCCCTCGTCGCTGGCGGACAGTCGGGCCAGCCTGCGGCTCTGGGCCGCCGAGTTCGACGGGCTGGTGCGCACGGCGGGAGGCCGCTCGGCGCTGTACATGGTCTGGCCCGAGCTCGGCCGTTTCGAGTACTTCGACCGGGTGCGGGACTCCTATGCCCTCGCGGCACGCGACGTCTCCGGTTATTTCCTGCCCGCTGGTGAGTCGTGGCGGGCGGCCTGGGCCCACGAGCCCGCCCTCGCGCTGTACGGGGGCGACGGGTTCCACCCCACCATGGCCGGCACCTACGCGGCGGCGCTCACGATCTTCGCCGGCTTGTCGGATCGCTCGCCGCTCGGCCTGCCGGCGCCCGCCACCATGGATACCGGGACGGCCGAGCGCCTCCAGCAGGCGGCACTGGAGGCGCTCGAGACATACGGGGACCTGAGCCCGGCGGACGTGCCCTAGGCTGCCGCCACCGGGCGGCGTGCGGCCACGGGCACTTCCTTCGCCTCGATCCGCATGCCGTAGAACGACCGGTGGATGAAGAAGACCGCCACGAGGAAGAACACCACCGCCAGCACCTTCGACAGCATCCCGCTGCCCCCCGCCACCAGGTACACGCCGAGCTCGACCGCCAGCAGCCCGAAGAGCGTGGTGAACTTGATGACCGGGTTCATCGCCACCGACGACGTATCCTTGAACGGATCGCCCACGGTGTCACCCACCACGGAGGCGTCGTGCAGGTCGGTGCCTTTCATCTTGAGCTCGGTCTCCACGATCTTCTTCGCGTTGTCCCAGGCGCCGCCGGCGTTGGCCATGAAGATGGCCTGGAAGAGGCCGAACATGGCGATCGAGATCAGGTAGCCGATGAAGAAGAACGGCTCGATGAAGGCGAACGCGAGGGTCGAGAAGAAGACGCCAAGGAAGATGTTGAACATCCCCTTCTGGGCGTACTGGGTGCAGATCTCGACCACCTTGCGGCTGTCCTCGACGGAGGCCTTGGTGACGCCCTCCAGCCTGATGTTGGCCTTGATGAACTCCACCGCCCGGTAGGCGCCGGTGGTCACCGCCTGGATCGAGGCGCCGGTGAACCAGTAGATCACCGCCCCGCCGGCGATGAGTCCCAGCAGGAACGGCGGGTGGAGAATCGACAGGTTCTCCATGCCGGTGGTCAGGCCGTGGGTGAGCGCCATGATGATCGAGAAGATCATCGTGGTGGCGCCCACCACCGCCGTGCCGATCAGCACCGGCTTGGCCGTGGCCTTGAAGGTGTTCCCCGCCCCGTCGTTCTCCTCCAGCAGCTCCTTGGCGGTCTCGAAGTTCACGTCGAACCCGTGATCCCGCTTGATCTCCTGCTGGACGCCGGGGATCTGCTCGATCACCGAGAGCTCGTAGACCGACTGCGCGTTGTCGGTTACCGGCCCGTAGCTGTCCACCGCGATGGTGACGGGGCCCATGCCGAGGAAGCCGAAGGCGACCAGCCCGAAGGCGAAGATCGCCGGCGCCTGCATGATGTCGCCCAGGCCGAGGGTGCTCACGGCATAGGCAATTGTCATCAGCAGCATGATGGCGATCCCGAGCCAGTAGGCGGAGAAATTGCCCGCGACCAGGCCCGAGAGGATGTTGAGCGAGGCGCCGCCCTCGCGCGAGGCGCTCACCACCTCGCGCACGTGCCGGGAGTCGGTGCTGGTGAAGACCTTCACCATCTCCGGGATGATCGCGCCGGCGAGCGTCCCGCAGGTGATCACGCTGGAGAGCTGCCACCACAGGTCGCCGTTGCCGCCGAGGTCGGGCACGATCAGGTAGGAGACGATGTAGGTCAGCACCACCGAGAGGATGGAGGTGAACCACACCAGCTGGGTGAGCGGCGACTCGAAGTTGAACCGCGCCACCTGGCCGTACCGCGCCTGGGACATCGCGTTGCTGATCAGATAGGAGAACCCGGACGCGAGGACCATCATGATGCGCATGAGGAAGATCCAGACCAGCAGCTGCGCCTGGACCGACGTATCGGGCACCGCGAGCACGATGAAGACGATCAGCGCGACCCCGGTCACACCGTAGGTCTCGAAGCCGTCCGCGGTCGGTCCGACCGAGTCTCCCGCGTTGTCGCCGGTGCAATCGGCGATCACGCCCGGATTCCGCGCGTCGTCCTCCTTGATCTTGAAGACGACCTTCATCAGATCGGCCCCGATGTCGGCGATCTTGGTGAAGATGCCGCCCGCGATCCGGAGCGCCGCCGCGCCGAGTGATTCGCCGATGGCGAAGCCCAGGAAGCAGGCGCCCGCCACGTCGGCCGGGATGAACAGCAGGATGGCGAGCATGAACAACAGCTCGACCGAGATCAGCATCATCCCCACGCTCATGCCCGCCCGGAGCGGGATGTCGCTCACCGGCCATGCCTTGCCGCGCAGGCTCGCGAACGCCGTGCGCGAGTTGGCGAAGGTGTTGATCCGGATGCCGAACCAGGCCACGCCGTAGCTGCCCGCCATGCCGATCACGCTGAAGAGCAGGATGATGGCGATCTTGGACGCCTCCAGCCCGGTCAGCACGAAGTACACGACGATCACCGCGCCGATGAATCCGAGCAGGACCAGCAGCAGCTTGCCCTGCTGGATCATGTAAGCCTTGCAGGTCTCGTAGATCAGGTCCGAGATCTCTGCCATCGAGCGGTGCACCGGCAGGTTCTTCACCCGGGTGTAGCTCCAGAAGCCGAAGAGCAGGCCCAGCATGCAGACCAGCAGGCCGGAGAGCAGGATCTCGTGCCCGGTGAAGCCGAGGAAGTCGCCCTGGTTCAGGTCGGGAAGGCGGATGTTCACCTCGCCGCCCGGGCGGTGCTCGGGTGCCGCGGCCTGGGCGGGCTCCTGGGCGGCGGCGAACGGCAGGGCCGCCGGGGCGAAGGCCCCAAGCAACAGCAGCAGCAGCGTGAGGGAACGGAACGCCGGGCAAGGCAGCTTCATCGTCGAGTCTCTCCTGGGCTTCACGGGTGGCGCCTCAGTAGGCGCCGATGGAACGGTGGGCAGGGTGGGTCGCGGCGTGCGCGATCGTGAGAAAACGCTTCGCCAGCTTGTCCGCCTCGCTCTCGCCGACCTGATCGGTGTCGACGGTCACGAGGGTGTAGTGTCCCCCTTCGGCCTGCACGGTCACACTCACCCGGCCGATGGCGCCGGAGAACGTCCGCTGCCGGGCGCCCTCCGCGACCGGCGTGAGCCGGGAGCCGAAGAATTCGGAGGCGAGGCCGAGCATCAGGTCGGGTGCGGCGTGGGTGCGGTGAAAGTACTTCATCGCGCGGTGAGGCTCCCGGAGGGATCAGTCATCCTGGTAATACTCGATCCCGAGGTGCGTGATCTGCTCTTCACCCATCAGATATCGCAGCGTGTTCTTCAGCTTGATCTGCTGGATGAAGAGGTCGTGCTCGGGGTAGAGGCCCGGCGCCACCTGCGGACTCTTGAAGTAGAAGGAGAGCCACTCCTGGATGCCGCCCAGGCCGGCCCGCTGGGCCAGGTCGAAGAAGAGGGCGAGGTCCAGCACCAGCGGGGCCGCGAGGATGGAGTCGCGACAGAGGAAATCGACCTTGATCTGCATCGGGTAGCCCAGCCACCCGAAGATGTCGATGTTGTCCCATCCCTCCTTGTTGTCGCCCCGGGGTGGGTAATAGTTGATACGCACCTTGTGGTAGAGGTTGCCGTACAGCTCGGGATAGAGCGCCGGCTGGAGGATGTACTCCAGCACGCCGAGCTTGGACTCCTCCTTGGTCTTGAAGCTCTCCGGGTCGTCGAGGACCTCCCCGTCCCGGTTGCCCAGGATGTTGGTCGAATACCAGCCGGCCACGCCCAGCATCCGCGCCTTGAACATCGGTGCGAGCACCGTCTTCACCATCGTCTGGCCGGTCTTGAAATCCTTGCCGCCGATCGCGACGCCGCGATCCTTGGCGAGCTGCTCCATGGCCGGGAAGTCACAGGTGAGGTTCGGGGCGCCATTGGCGAACGGCACGCCCTCCATCAGCGCCGCCCAGGCATAGAGCATGGAGGGGGCGATCGACGGATCGCCGGCGTCCATGGCCCGCTCGAACGCATCGAGCGTCCAGTGCGCGGGACCGGGACTGATGAAGATTTCCGTGGACGCGCACCAGACGATCACCAGGCGGCTGCACCCGTGCCGGGACTTGAAGTCGCGGATGTCCTTCCTCAGCGCCTCGGCCAGTTCGCGCTTGCTCTTCCCGCTCTTGACGTTCTTGCC
>JACDHV010000073.1 GCA_013820855.1 Gemmatimonadales bacterium
ATGAAGTCCGTATCGCAGAACCGGCAGGTGGCGTCCGGCCGGTCGGCCTCCCGGCCGGTCCACAGGTTGCACCCGGCGAATCGGCAGATTACCGCGGGCCTCCCCGTGTGGGCGCCCTCGCCCTGAAGCGTGTAGAAGACTTCCTTGACCGAATAGCTCATGCCGTTGCGATCGGATCTGCCATCCCCGCCTCGCGAAATCCCTTGCGCCTGAGAATACAGGCTTCGCACCGGCCGCACGCCGTTCCGGCCGGCGTGGGGTCGTAGCAGCTCCACGTGAGGGCGTAGTCCACTCCCAGCCGGTTGCCCAGCCGCACGATCTCGGACTTCGAGAGCTCGATGAGCGGGGTGTGGATGCGAAGCCGGCGACCTTCGATGCCGGCCCGGGTGGCCAGGTTCGCCATCCGCTCGAACGCCTCGAGGTATTCCGGCCTGCAATCGGGGTAGCCGCTGTAGTCGAGGGCGTTGGCTCCCAGGAAGATGTCGGACGCCCCCAGCGTTTCGGCCCAGGCGGTGGCGAACGACAGAAAGACCGTGTTGCGCGCGGGCACGTAGGTGGCGGGAATGCTGGAGCCGATGCGGTCGAGGGGCGTGTCCTTGGGGACGTCCAGGTCACCGGTCAGCGCGGAGCCTCCGAAGGCGCGCAGGTCGATGTCGAGCACCACGTGACGGCGAGCTCCCAGCCGCTCGGCGACCCGGCGGGCGGCCTCCAGCTCGGTGACGTGCCGCTGGCCGTACCGGAAGCTGAGCGCGTAGATCTCGAAGCCCTCGTCGCGCGCCACGGCGCCGGCCGTGGCCGAGTCCATGCCGCCGCTGAGAAGGACGACCGCCGCGTGAGGTGTCATGGCCGGAAGCTATTCGCGAGAAGTGCGATCGGCCAACCGACGGCGTGCAGCCTCGCGCGATTTGGTTCACCTCCCGAGCACGTGCCGAAGCGCCGTCTCCAGCCGCGGATGGCGGAAGGAGTACCCCGACGCGAGCAGCCGTGACGCCGAGACTCGCTGGCTCCCGAGGAGCGCGGTATCGGCCATCTCGCCGAAGAGAAGCTTCAGCGCCGGGGCGGGCGCGGGGATGAGGGCGGGGCGGCGCAACACCCGCCCCAGCGTGGCCGCGAAGGTCCGGCCGGTCACCGGCTCGGGTGCCACCGCATTCACCGCACCGGAAAGCCCGTCGTTCAAGAGCGCGTGGTGCACCACGCCGATGGCGTCGTCCACCGAGATCCAGCTGACCCACTGCGTCCCGCTGCCCAGCGGCCCTCCCACCCCGAGGCGGAACGGGAGCAGCATTCGGCCGAGCGCGCCTCCCGCCGGGGTGAGAACGATCCCGAAGCGCAGGATCACGACACGGATCCCGGCGGCGCGCGCGGGCTCGGTGGCGGCCTCCCACTCGCGGCCCAGCTCGACGAAGAAGTCGCTCGGCGGTCCGGCCGGCGTGGCGTCCTCGCCGAGCACCTCGTCACCCCGGTCACCGTACACCCCGATCGCCGACGCGGAGACGAGCACCCGGGGTCGCCGCTCGAGCCCCGCGAGGGTCTCGGCGAGGAGCCGCGTCCCGCCGATCCGGCTGTCCCGAATCCGCCGCTTGCGCGCCTCGCTCCAGCGCAGGCCCACGTTCTCGCCCGCGAGGTGAACCACTGCGTCGAGCCCTTCGAACGCGGAGACGTCGATCGCTCCGGAAGCGGGGTCCCAGCGGATCGCGTCGGGCGGCCTGGAGCCTCGCGTCACCGGCGTCACCCGGTGACCGCCGGTCGCGAGAAACGGGAGCAGCGCCGAGCCCAGCAGACCACCGGCGCCGGTGACGGCGATGTGCATCGGGCTCTGGGCGCGGAAGCGCGCGTGTGCTGCCAGGTCGTCCCGCAGGATGGAGTGGCGATACGCCACCATCCGCTCGGTGCGGGGCCTGGCCAACCACATGCCCGCCGCGGTACCCAGGGTGCCGAACGGCGGTGCGAACTCGATCCGGTCGGTATACCGCGACGCGGACGGCCCGAGCGGCTCGAAGAGATGCTGGTGGCTCCAATGGGAGAACGGACCCTCCACCTGCTCGTCCACGAAGCGGCGCCCCGGCACGTACTCCCGATGCTGCGCGACCCAGCGGAGCGAGACGGGCCCGGCTCGCACCCGCACCACGGTGCGCGCGCCATCTCGAATTCCCCCGGTCCGCTCGAGCACCTCCACGCGCTCCCACGGAGGTACGAGGCGCTCGAACGCTCCCGGCCGCTCGTGCCAGGCGAACGCCTCCTCGGCCGAAACCGGAAGGGTGCTGGTGCGCTCGATCAGGTGATACGGCGATGCCATCGTGCGGATTTCTCCCTAGATTGCCGGCCCATGCGCAGACACACACACGCCGTCCTCTTCGTGGGCGGGCTCGCCCTCCACTCCTGCGGGTCCGCGCCACGGCCCGATTCGCCTCCGCAGGCCTCCTGCGTCGTGGAGCGGGTGGGAGACGGGGACACGTTCACCTGCCGCGACGGCCGGAAGGTTCGGCTTCTCGGAATCGACACCCCCGAGCTGGGACAGGGCAAGCCGGGCCGCGACGCACACGAGGCCCTGAAGCGCCTGCTGCCCCGGGGCACGACGGTCGGGCTGGAGCGCGACGTCGCGCCGCGCGATCGCTACGGGCGGGTGCTCGCCTACGTCTGGACCGGCTCGCGCATGGTGAACGAGGCTCTCCTGCGCCAGGGCTGGGCCATGCTCTACACACTGCCGCCGAACGTGAAGTACGCGGCCCGCCTGGAGCGGGCGCAGCAAGACGCGCGCGCGGCGCGTGCCGGGCTCTGGGCGAGCGGCGGGTTCGAGTGCCCGCCTCGCGACTGGCGCCGGCGGGAGTGCCCCGCGGCTCCCTAGGGTGCGGCTCGACCCGATCTGCCGCGCCCCCGCCACCTCACGTCCGGGCCCGGCGCACCAGGAGCAGGTCGGTGATGTTGTCGAGCGTGAGCAGCCCGACCAGGCGCCCCGCCTCGTCCATCACGGGCAGCGCGGGGACGCCGCTCGACCGCAGGCGCTCCAACGCCTCCTGAAAGCCGAGTTGCGGCGACACCGCGGGAACCTGCGTCGTCATCGCCTCGCCCACGGTCGAAGACGGGCCGCGCTGGCTGATCCCCTTGATGATGTTGTCGCGGGTCAGGATTCCCTCCACCCGGCCGGTGTTGTCCACCACCGGGAACTCGCGCTGCTCGCCCGAGAGGAGCAGCTCCACCGCCTCGGCCAGCGTGGCGTGTATGGGGATTGTCCTGAAGTGGGTCACCATCATCTGGCTCGCGGTGAGACCTTCTCCCGCGACCCGGGTCTCGACCGCGGCCGCCTCGGCCCCCGCGCCGAGGAAGACGAAGAGCGAGACCAGCGCGAGCAGCGGCAGGCCCGTGCTGAGGGCGAACAGCCCGGCCACAACGGCGCTGGCCTGCCCGAAGCGCGCCGCGATCCTCGTGCCCGACGCCAGCCCCATCCTGCTGGCGAGCAGCGCCCGCAGCACCCGTCCGCCATCCATCGGAAAGGCGGGGAAGAGGTTGAAGACGAGCAGGAAGAAGTTCACCCGCATCAGCGTCTCGAGGAACGGTCCACCGGGGTCGAGCCCGCCCAGGCGCGGCGTGACTCCCCCGAGCGCGAGCAGCGCGTACAGGACGACCACGATGGCGAGGGTGACCGCGGGCCCGGCGAGGGCGATCAGCAGCTCCTGCCGCGGCTCGTCGGGGATGCGCTCGAGCCGGGCGACGCCGCCGATCGGGAGCAGGATGACGTCCGGCGTGCGGACGCCGAACCGTCCGGCCATGAGAATGTGGCCGAACTCGTGGAGGAGCACACAGGCGAACAGCGCGAACAGCATGAGGCAGGCGGCCACGGCCCCCGACGGGCCGCCCTGCTGATATCCCGCCATGCCCCAGAACACCACCAGGATGAAGAACGTGAGGTGGACCTTGATCTCGGTTCCGGCCACCCGTCCCAGCGTAATCGTCCAGCCCATCGCCGACGCCTCCGCTCCGGCCCGACACGGGCCTACCCTAAGATAGGCGGAGCGGAGGCGCCCGGTGTCAGCCGATGGCGCGGAGCCCCAGCCGGAGCCGGCCGCCGATGTTCACCAGAGGGCCACTGGCGCAGATCGCGACCACCGGCATCACCGGCTCCACCCGGTCGAGGCCCAACGGGTCCCGCTCGGCCCAGGAGGCCATGGTGCGGCGAAAGATGATCTGCGCGTCGAGTGCCGGAAGATTGAACGATCGCACGTAGTGCATGATGGCCTCATCCGGCGTGCAGTCGTCCGCCAGCAGCTCGGCGACGGCGAGCGCCATCCGGACGTGAGTCGCGGCGAGCGCTTCGTCGGCGATCGAGGCCGCGAGGCGGCACTCGAGATTGGTCTCTTCGACGAACTGGGCACGGCGCCGCAGGGCGCCGAAGAGCTGGTCGGGACGGAGCGGACTCCAGTTCGGCGCCGGGGTCTCCTCGGGCTCGACCGCGTCCTCGACCAGCGGGGCGAGCGCGACCAGCGCCCGGGCCCGCACGGTGTCGGTCATCGCGGCCGGGACGCCGACCTCGCGAAAGAACCGGTCCAGCGCCTCCTCCATCGGGAGCTGAGCCTTCAGCCGGCGCACGAAGCCGGTGGCCTGCACCTGATACGTATCGGCGAGCGCCTCCCAGGCCCGGGCGAACAGGACCTGGAGGCGGAGGCGGGTCGACGGCGAGAAGCGGCGAGTCGAGATCATACTGGATGCGGTCATGACTCCTCCCAATCATGGAACGGTGGTGCAGCCCGTTGCTTTCGGCTGTCATGGACTGCACCGGCTCGAGGTGCGAGCTTCGTGCCCGGGAGGGGAGTATTTGCTCCGCTCGGAAGTAGGTCCGGCGGTGACGGTTAGCTGGGTGCGGGGTGCTGCATCGTGGGCCCGGGAGGGAGCGTTGTAGTGGCTCCGCCACGACGCTTTCCATGACTGTCGCTTACCATTACAATTGCCCCTTCGCCCTCAACCGGAGCTCGACATCGCTGCTACCGTTGCGCCCCCCGTCTGGACCGTGAAGGACGCCGAGAAGCTCTACAACATGAGCGGGTGGGGGCTCGGCTACTTCCGGGTGAACGCCGAGGGCCACGTCACGGTACATCCCGACGCCAACAAGAAGCGCGGCCTCGACCTCTACCACCTCGCGACGGACCTGCACGCCCAAGGGGTGGGGTTGCCGCTGCTGCTCCGCTTTTCCGACATCCTGAAGTCCCGCATCGAGACCCTCTCCGGGCTGTTCTCCAACGCCATCAAGGAATTCGGCTACGAGGGGAGCTACACCACCGTCTATCCGGTGAAGGTCAACCAGCAACGGCACGTCGTTCAGGAGATCGTGGAGTTCGGGGCCCCGTACGGCGTGGGCCTGGAGTGCGGCAGCAAGCCCGAACTGCAGGCCATCCTCGGCCTGAACGAGGACACCCGGCATCTCATCGTCTGCAACGGGTACAAGGACGAGGAGTACATGCGCCTGGCCCTCATGGGCCAGAAGCTGGGCCACACGGTGATGGTGGTGCTGGAGCAGCTGGGCGAGCTGGAGGTCCTGCTCAAGGTGGCCGACGAGATGGGCATCGCGCCGACGGCCGGGGTCCGGATCAAGCTCGCGACCGAGGGCTCGGGCCGCTGGGCCAAGAGCGGCGGCGAGCGCTCCAAGTTCGGGCTCTCGGCGGTCGAGCTGATGCGCCTGCTGAAGGAGCTGGAGCGGCGGGACCGGAAGGACGTGCTGAAGCTGGTGCACTTCCATCTCGGCAGCCAGATCACCGACATCCGGCACATCAAGGCCGGCCTCGAGGAGATCAGCCGGTACTACTCGGAGCTCCGGGGCATGGGCTTCGACATCACCCACGTGGACGTCGGCGGCGGCCTGGGCGTGGATTACGACGGGTCCCGCTCCACGCGCCCGGCGAGCGTCAACTACACGATGCGGGAGTACGCCAGCGACGTCGTCTATACCATCGGCACGGCCTGCCGGACCGGCGACCTGCCGATGCCGCACATCATCAGCGAGTCGGGCCGGGCGCTGACGGCGCACCACGCCCTGTTGCTGGTCAACGTGACCGAGGTCGAATCACTGGTCGAGCCGGCGCCGCCGGCGCTCCGGGCAGACCCCCATCCGCTGCTGGTCGAGATGTCGGAGAATCTCGACGCGCTGAGCTCCGAGCGCATCGAGGAGGTCTTCCACGACGCGATCTTCGCCAAGGAGCGCACCCACGAGTATTTCGCGAGCGGCGTCTTCTCGCTACGGGACAAGGCGGACGCCGAGCAGCTCTACCTGGCGACCCTGCACGCGCTCCAGCAGGCGATCGGCGACGACAGGACGTCCTTCCCGGAGATCACCGCCCACATCGAGGCGGCGCTGGTGGACCGGTACTTCTGCAACTTTTCCGTGTTCCAGTCGCTGCCCGACAACTGGGCCATCGACCAGCTGTTTCCGATCATGCCGATCCACCGGCTGGTGGAGCCGCCCAGCCGCCGGGGCACGCTCCAGGACATGACCTGCGACTCGGATGGGGTGATCGACCGGTTCGTTGGGGGCCGGAAGGGCAAGCCGTCGCTCGAGCTGCACCCCGTGTCCGAGGGCGAGCCCTACATTCTCGGTATCTTTCTGACGGGGGCGTATCAGGAGATTCTCGGCGATCTCCACAACCTGTTCGGCGACACCAACGCCGTGCACGTGCGCCTGACCGACCAGGGCTACGAGATCACCGACCTGGTCCACGGCGACACGGTCACCGAGGTGCTGAACTACGTGCAGTTCCACGCCAGCGACCTCCTCGCCACCTTCCGCCGCAAGGTCGCCAACGCCAAGGGCATCTCCCGCCAGGAGGCGAACTCGTTCATCGCCGACTTCGTCGCGGGGCTGGAGGGGTATACGTATCTGGAAGAGGACCTGCCTGCCGAGTAGTGCGGAGCGCCTGCGCTATCCCTCCTTCTCCTCGTACATCTCCTTCAGCCGGCTCACCACGTTGGGATCCGCCAGCGTCGTCGTGTCGCCCAACGCGCGGCCTTCGGCGATGTCCTTCAGGAGCCGGCGCATGATCTTCCCGCTCCGGGTCTTCGGCAGGTCGGCCGAGAAGAAGATGTCGTCCGGCCGGGCGATGGCGCCGATCTTCTGGGTCACGTGGGCCTTGAGGTCGTCCTTGAGCTCGGACGTGGGGTGCTGTCCGTCCTTCAGGGTGACGAACGCGGCCAGCGCCTGGCCCTTGAGCTCGTGGGCCCGCCCAACCACCGCGGCCTCGGCCACCGACGAGTGCTCGACCAGCGCGCTCTCCACCTCCATGGTCCCGATCCGGTGGCCCGCCACGTTCAGCACGTCGTCCACCCGTCCCAGGATCCACCAGTAGCCGTCCTCGTCGAGCTTCGCGCCGTCACCCGCGAAGTAGCGGCCGGGGAACCGCGACCAGTAGGTGTCCCGGTAGCGCTGGTCGTCCCGGTAGATGGTGCGGAGCATCCCCGGCCACGGCTCCGGCAGGGTCAGGAAGCCGCCGCCCTTGGTGATCACGGTGCCCGCCGTGTCCACCAGCTCGGCCGTGATGCCGGGAAAGGGCGTGGTGGCGGAGCCGGGCTTCGTGGTCGTGACGCCGGGCAGGGGGGTGATCATGATGCCGCCGGTCTCGGTCTGCCACCACGTGTCCACGATGGGGCAGCGGCCGCCACCGATGTGGGTGTGATACCAGATCCACGCCTCCGGGTTGATCGGCTCGCCCACGGAGCCGAGCAGGCGAAGGCTCGAGAGATCGTGCCGGCCGGGGTGCTCGGTTCCCCACTTCATGAAGGCGCGGATGGCGGTCGGGGCGGTGTAGAGCACCGTCACGCCGTGCCGCTCGACCAGCGACCAGAAGCGGTCCCGCTCGGGCCAGTCCGGCGCGCCTTCGTAGATCAGAACGGTGGCGCCGTTGGCGAGCGGGCCGTACACGACGTACGAGTGCCCGGTCACCCACCCGATGTCGGCGGTGCACCAGAAGACGTCCTCCGGCTTCAGATCGAAGACGTACCTGGTGGTCGCGGCGACCTGCGTGAGATATCCGCCGGTCGTGTGCACGATTCCCTTCGGCTTTCCCGTGGTGCCCGAGGTATACAGAATGAACAACAGGTCCTCGGCGTCCACCGGCGTGGGCTCGCACTCGGCCGATTCGGCGTCGAGCAGCCGGTGCCACCAGTGGTCGCGGCCTTCGGTCATCTGGGCGAACGCCTCGTCACCCTCGCCACCCGGCCGGCGCCGCACCACCACGCAGTGCCTGATCGAGGGCGTGCCGGCCATGGCCGCGTCGGCCATGCGCTTCAGTGGAAGCACCTGTCCCCGCCGGTAACCCGCGTCGGCCGTGATCAACACCTTCGCTTCGGCGTCGTTCACCCGGTCGCGCACCGATTCGGCCGAGAAGCCGCCGAAGATCACCGAATGCACCGCGCCGATCCGGGCGCAGGCCAGCATCGCGATCGCGGCCTCGGGCACGAGCGGCATGTAGATCGCCACCCGGTCGCCCTTCCCGACACCCAACCGCTTCAGCGCGTTCGCCGCCTTCCGGACCTCGCGCGCGAGATCCCAGTAGGTCAGCACCCGCCGGTCGCCGGGCTCCCCCTCCCAGATGAGCGCCGCCTTGTTGCGCAGCGGGCCGTCGAGGTGTCGGTCGAGACAGTTGGCGGAGACGTTGAGCTTCCCGCCGACGAACCACTTCGCGTGCGGCGGGTTCCACTCGAGCACCCGGTCCCACGGCCGGATCCAGTGGAGGGCGCGCGCCTGCTCCGCCCAGAAGGCTTCGTGATCGCGCTCTGCGGAGCGGTAGAGCGCTTCCCCGGCGTTGGCGGAGGCGGCGAACTCGGGGGGCGGCGGAAAGCGGCGCTGCTCGAAGAGCAGGGTAGAGAGCTGGGCGTCCATCCCTAGCGTCGCTCGATCGGCACGAACGGCCGCTCGTCGTGACCGGTGTAAATCTGGCGGGGCCGGGCGATCTTCTGATCCTTGTCGAGCAGCATCTCCTCCCATTGGGCCAGCCAGCCCGGCATCCGCCCGAGGGCGAACAGCACGGTGAAGTATTCGGTGGGGTAGCCCATCGCCTGATAGATGAGGCCGGAGTAGAAGTCCACGTTGGGGTAGAGCTTTCGCTTGACGAAGTACTCGTCCTCCAGCGCGATCCGCTCCAGCTCCAGGGCGATCTCGAGCTTCGGGTTGAGCCCGGTCTGCTCGAAGACGTCGTCGGCAACCTTCTTGATGAGCTTGGCGCGGGGATCGTACGATTTGTAGACCCGGTGCCCGAAGCCCATCAACCGCCCGCCGCCCCCCTTCACCTCCTCGATGAACGCGGGGATGTTCTTCTTGTCCCCGATCTCGTCCAGCATGGTGAGCACCGCCTCGTTGGCGCCCCCGTGCAGCGGGCCGTAGAGCGCCGCGATGCCCGCCGACACCGCCGAGAACGGATCCACGTGCGACGAGCCGACCGCGCGCACCGCGCTGGTCGAGCAGTTCTGCTCGTGGTCGGCGTGCAGAATCAGCAGGATCTCGAGCGCGCGCTGCAGCACCTTGTTGGGCTTGTGGCGGCCGCCGATGCTGAACGTCATGTTGACGAAGTTGGCGATGTAGTCCAGGTCGTTGTCCGGGAAGACCAGCGGCAGCCCCCTCGAATGCCGGAACGCGAAGGCCGCGATGGTGGGCGATTTCGCCAGGAGCCGCACCCGCTGGAGATAGCGGTTGGCCGGATCGTGGATGCTCTTGGCGTCGGGATAAAAGGTGGAGAGCGCCCCCACCACGCCGAGCAGCATGCCCATGGGGTGGGCGTTGTAGCGGAACCCCTCGAGGAACCGGGTGATGTTGGTGTGGACGTACGTGTGGTAGGTGATTGTCTCGTTCCACTTGGCGAGCTGCGCGGCCGTCGGCAGCTCGCCCTCGCAGAGGAGATAGGCCACCTCGAGGAACGTGGCTCGCTCGGCCAGCTGCTCGATCGGATAGCCCCGATACCGCAGGATGCCCCGATCGCCATCGATGTAGGTGATCGCGCTCCGGCAGGCGGCGGTGTTCATGAAGGCCGGATCGTACGTCATGAGGCCGAAGTCGTCGTCCGCGACCTTGATCTGGCGCAGGTCGGTGGCACGCACGGTGCCCTCGGCGACCGGAACCTCGTAGGTGCGTCCGGTGCGATTGTCGGTGATCGTCAGGCTGTCCTGGGGCACGTCACTGCTCCTTCGAAGAACGCGTCGGAAGGAATACCGGGGCGCGATTTCGAGTATAACTTGCGCCGGGTCGCATTCGCCAGCAACCGGCTACCCCGAAACGCCGTCGTGCAGCGGGTGAATCCGCCGGAGCTGCTGCTCGGCGGCTAGGTGACGAACGGTGCGTGGCAGGCGTGGTGAACGAGGTGTCGCTGGCGGATCAGGCCCGTGGTCCCGGCAGCTCCACAGTGCACGTCGTATCGAACCCGCCCCGTGTGTTGTAGATGGTCGTCACCACCAGCCGCTTGGCGCGCAGCGTCCGCTGGAGATCCTCCGCGATCCTCGCCGTGGCGTGCTCCTGGAAAATCCCCACGTTCCGGTAGCTGGTGACGTAGTACTTGAGGCTCTTGAGCTCGATGCAGCGGTCCGAGGGCATGTACGTGATCCGCAGCGTCGCGAAGTCGGGCAGCCCGCTGTAGGGGCAGACGGGGCTGAATTCGCGGGTCTCCGTTACGATCTCCTGGTCGGGACCCGCGTACTCGAACGTCTCCAGCACCCCGACGTCTATCGCGTTGGGGCCCACGAACGGGATGGTTCTTCCTTCGGCGATGGCCATGGCTCGAATCCTATCCCGCTTCGGGCGTTCTCACCATGCCGGTCTCCAGCCAGCCGTGCTCACCCCGAAGCACCTGCTGGGCCGCCCGGTAGGTCGCGACGTCGTCGTTGTCGAAGACGGCCTTGAAGCGATCCTCCACCCGTCGCCGCGCGTGCCGGCAGAAGACGTCGGCCAGCTCCACTGCGCCGCTGCCGGCCTCTCCGCCCTGCCGGGCCATCGCCTGTGCCCGCGAGCACGCCGCGGTCATCGCCAGGAGCTCGGCGCCGATCTCGACCAGCCGGCCGAGCACCGCCTGCCGCTTCTCGAGCCTCGGGCCGAAGCGGATCATGCAGTGGAAGAGCGTCCGGGCCAGGCGCCGGCAGGAGCGGTCCACGAAGCGCACGTGCCGCGCCAGCCGGCCGAACTCCCCGTATCGGGGCGCGTGGCTCCAGCCGAGGAAGAGCTTCGGATACCAATAGGCGTAGTAGGCACCCGAGCGCAGCAGGGCTCTGATCTTCTTCCCCATCGGCGCCTTGGGATCGATGATGTCGCCCGCGACGCGCAGGTGCGTGTCCACCGCCTCCCGGGCGATGAAGAGCCGCATGATCTCGCTGGAGCCCTCGAAGATCAGATTGATCCGGAAATCCCGCATCATCCGCTCGATGGGCTCGGGCCGCTCGCCCCGGCTCCGCAGGCTGTCCGCGGTCTCGTACCCGCGGCCGCCCTTGATCTGGAGGGTGTCGTCCACGATCCGCCAGCCGATCTCGGTGTTCCACATCTTGGCCATCGCCGCTTCCAGGCGGATGTCGGCGTTGCCGCGGTCGGCCAGGAGCGAGGCCAGGTCGGACACCGCCTCCATGGCGAAGATCTCCGCCGCCATCCGCCCGAGCTTCTGCGCGATCGCGTCGTGCTTCCCGATGGCCGCGCCCCACTGCACCCGCTCCGCGGACCACCGGCGGGCGAACTCGAGGGCCCGCTTGGATCCGGCGACCGCGGACGCCGGCAGCGTCAGGCGGCCGGTGTTGAGGGTGATCAGCGCGAGCTTCAGGCCCTTGCCCTCGCCCCAGAGCACGTTGTCCACCGGCACGCGCACGTCGCGGAAGCGGATCACGCCGTTCTCGATCGCCTTGAGCCCCATGAAGTGCAGGCGCTGGACCACCTCGACGCCGGGCCAGTCGGCTTCCACGATGAACGCGGTGATCTTCTTCGGCCCGGTTCGGGCCATCACCACCATCAGCTCGGCGATGGTGCCGTTGGTGCACCAGAGCTTCTCGCCGTTGAGCACGTAGTGCGTGCCGTCGTCCGACAGGGTGGCGGTGGTCTCCAGGCCGGCCGGATCGGAGCCCACGTGATTCTCGGTGAGCGCGAAGGCGGAGACGGCACCCCGGGCCAGCCGGGGGAGGTAGCGCTTCTTCTGCTCCGGCGTGCCGAAGAGCTTCAGCGGCGTCGGGACGCCGATGGACTGCGCGGCCGAGAGCAGCGCCGTGAGGTTGCCGTCCTGGCTGGTGACCAGGCCGATCGCGCGGGTGTAGCTGTACTGGCTCAGGCCGAGCCCCCCGTACTCGGTGGGGATCTTGATCCCGAAGGCGCCGATCTCGCCCAGGCCCTTGACCACGTCATGGGGGATCTTGCCTTCGCGATCGATCATGTCGCTGTCCACCCGCTCCCGCATGAACCGTTCGAGCCGCTCCATGAAGGGCCGCGCCCGGGCCAGGTCGGCGGGGTCCGGGGCGGGGAAGGGATGCACCAGATCCAGCCGGAACGATCCCTCGAACAGCTCCCGCACGAAGCTCGGCGCCTGCCACTCCGTCTCGCGCGCGGCCTCGGCGACTTCGCGGGCCTCCTGTTCCGAGGCGAGCGCGGTGCCGGGCTTCTGGCTGGTAGGAATGAGCACGTCAGTCATGGCCGGTGGGGTGGTTGAGGGTGGAAGTCATCGGGCGGTCGAGCCCGGCGAGGCCGTGGAGCACCAGCCCGACGATGTGGCGTCGGCGCCGCTCGAGATCATCCTGGGTCTCCAGCGTCACGCCCACGGCGGGCGCCACGGTGCGGGCGTGGATCAGATGGAACCAGCAGAGCGCGATGATGCTGAGGAGCAGCTGCGCCGCCTCACCGGAGGGCGCGTCGTCGAGCCCCAGCTCCGCGCTGATCGCCGCCAGCGCCTCCTGGCCCGCCGAGAGGTGGCTGACCTCGTCGAGCTGCTGGGAGCCGCCGTTGAGCGCCTCGCGCTCGATCAGCCGGATGAAGTGTGGACGGGCGGCCAGGAAGTCGAAGTAGTCGGAGACCGCACCCGCGAGAATGGCATCGGGGTTCTGACTGCTCGCCATGGCCCTCGCCCGGCCGGCGCGGACCGCCTCGCGGACCTCGGCGAACGAGCGGTCGAGCACCGCCTGGTAGAGGTCGGCCTTGGAGCCGAAGAAATATCCGGGCGTGCCCCGGGAGACCCCCGCGGCGGTGCCGACCTCGTTCAGGCTGGTGGCCTCGAACCCCTTGAGGGCAAACAGCTTTTCGGCGGCGTCGAGGATGGCGGCGCGGGTGCGGACGGGGTTGCGCTCGCGGTCGGACGTGGCGGTCATGTGCCCTCGTTGGTAGCTTGCTTGCTGTTCAGCAAGTTTATGGGTCCGCCGCCCGCCGTCAAGACCTCCCCTCCCGTGGCGCTAGGCGCTCCTCCTCGCCAGTGCCGGCTCGACCTCGCTCCGCTCGCTCACCAGGTAGGCCTCCCGGGTCGCCGCCAGGTATGCCTCGCTGCCCTTCGGAGCCACCTTCCGGAACCGCGGCAGGAAGCTCTCCCACTGCACGAGGATCGTGCGTGCCCGCGGGCTCGCGGTACGCTCCTCGTGCTCCCGCACCAGCCGGTGGAGCAGCTCGACGTCCCGCCCGTCCAGCTCCATCAGCTCGACCATGTCCGGGTTGAGCCGGCTTTGGAAGGTTCCGGCCTCGTCGAGCACGTACGCTATTCCGTTCGACATGCCTGCACCGAAGTTTCGTCCTGCGCGCCCGAGCACGACCACGATACCCGATGTCATGTACTCGCAGCAGTGGTTGCCCGCTCCCTCGATCACGGCGACGGCGCCCGAGTTCCGCACCGCGAACCGGTCACCCGCCTGCCCCGCGGCAAAGAGTTTCCCGCCGGTGGCGCCATACAGCACCGTGTTGCCGATGATGAGATGCTGATGGGGGATATCGGCGTACGCCGCGCGCCGGAACGGACGGATGGTGATCTCCGCGCCGCTCAGGCCTTTGCCGACGTAGTCGTTCGCCTCTCCCTCCAGCTCGAGATGCATGCCCTGACAGGTGAACGCGCCGAAGCTCTAGCCGGCGGAGCCGGTG
>JACDHV010000074.1 GCA_013820855.1 Gemmatimonadales bacterium
GGCTCCCGGAGCGTGGTGCCAAGCCCGCGGATCAGCGCCGAGACGCCTTCGCCGCTGGTGTCCGCACCGGCCAGCGCGCGCAGCGCGTCGGCGCGGCGGAACGGCCGCACCATGGGCGAAGGGTCGGCGATGTCGCCGCGGGCGATGAGATGCTCCAGGAGTGGGAGCCGGGGATCGTCGAGCGCGAGATAGGGGGAGGACTGCGCCAGGCCGCGCGCGGGAGCGAGCGCACCGAGGAGTGCCGCGGCGAACAGAGCGTGGCTGAGGCGGGGCATCGGCGGGGAAAGCAACAGGATCGCGGCACGAGAGTCAAAGGGAGGGTCGGGTTATCTTGTGACTATGGCGAAACAGGACAATCTCGATCCGCAGACGCGTGACCTGGTGCGCTTCGCCGCGGCGATCGCGCAGGGGTACGAACCGGAGCTGCGCGAGCGGGTGGGACCGCTGCGGGCGTCGCAGGTGCCCGCGGCGTGGGTCGAGGAGCTGCTGCTCCAGTCGGTGCTGATGGTGGGCTATCCACGCGCCCTCATCGCCTTCGCGGTCTGGCGCAGGTTCAGCGCGCTCTCCGCACCCCCCACCGACGAGGGACAGGACTACGGCCAGGCGGGCGAGTGGACTCGCCGCGGTGAGGAGGTGTGCGCCCAGGTGTACGGCGAGAACTACTCCAAGCTGCGGGAGAGCGTGCGCGCCCTCCATCCCGCCATCGACGCGTGGATGATCACCGAGGGGTACGGCCGCACGATGGGCCGCCCCGGACTCGACCTGCTGCGGCGTGAGCTCTGCACCGTAGCCCAGACCGCGGTGCTCGAGACGCCGAAGCAGCTCCACTCCCACCTGCGCGGTGCGCTCAACGCGGGCGCGTCGTTCGGCCAGATCGAGGGGGTGCTGTCGATCGTCAACCCCCTGCTGTCCTTCGACCAGTGGAAGAAGATCAAGGAGCTCTGGCGGACCGTCCGCGAGGGATGGTCGCCGGGAGACTGATGTTCATCGATCGCGCGGTGGTTCGGGTGACGGCCGGAACGGGTGGGTCGGGCGCCAGCTCGTTCGCCCGGTTCAAGTACAAGCCGAAGGGCGGACCCGACGGCGGTGACGGCGGAAGCGGCGGAAGCGTCTACCTGCGGGGCGACGCGAATCTCGCCACACTGCTGGACTACCGCTACCGCAACGCGTGGAAGGCCGAGCGGGGCGAGCACGGCAGGGGCAAGACGCAGACCGGCGCCTCCTCGGCCGATGTGTACCTGCCGGTGCCGCCCGGCACCATCGTGCGAGATGCCGAAACCGGCGAGACGCTCGGCGAGGTGCTCCACGCCGGCGACACGATTCGCGTGGCGACGGGCGGCCGCGGCGGGCGGGGAAACGCGCGGTTCGCCACCTCCACTCACCAGGCCCCGCGCGAGTGGGAGCCGGGAGAGGAAGGGGAGAGCCGCTCGATCGAGCTGGTCCTCAAGCTGATCGCCGACGTCGGCCTCGTGGGCGAGCCCAACGCCGGCAAGAGCACGCTGCTCTCCGTGCTGTCGGCCGCGCGGCCCAAGATCGCGGACTACCCGTTCACCACGCTCGAGCCCAACCTCGGCGTGGTCGGCCTCTCCGGCCACCGCAGCTTTGTCCTCGCGGACATCCCGGGCATCATCGAAGGTGCGCACCAGGGCAAGGGGCTCGGCCTCCGGTTCCTCCAGCACGTGGAGCGCACCCGGGTGCTCGCCTATCTGGTTCCGCTGGACAGTCCCGACCCCGATCTGGTCTACCAGGGCCTGCGGCACGAGATCGCGGTTTACAGCGAGGCGCTCGCCGCGAAGCCGCACGTGGTGCTGCTCACCAAACGGGACCTGCTCGCTGCGGGCGATCCGATACCGACA
Source organism: Gemmatimonadales bacterium (assembly GCA_013820855.1). Lineage (GTDB taxonomy): Bacteria > Gemmatimonadota > Gemmatimonadetes > Gemmatimonadales > GWC2-71-9 > CAVVWJ01. The sequence continues at coordinate 1,857 of JACDHV010000074.1, forward strand.
CTCGCCGCGCCGGATGCCGCGGGAATTCTCGCCGTCTCGAGCGTGGCGGGCACGGGCCTGGAGGAAGTGAAGGAGTATCTCTGGAAGTTCGTGGCGGAGGCGAAGGCCCAGGATGCGCCGGTCGAAGCGTGGCAACGGGAGGAAGAGACATAGTGGATCAACAGCGCGCCGCGTACGTGGCGCTGGCGCTGACACCGGGCATCGGCCCCAGCCGGATTCACTCCATTCTCCAGGCTTGTCACACCGCGAGCGGCGCCCTTTCGGCGCCGTTCGAGCTTTTGCGGTCCATCCCTGGTATGAACGCCGCCGCGGCTTCCGCCATTTCGGCCGCCGGCATTTCTGCCGGAGTGCGTGCACTGGAGGAAGCCGAGCGGCTCGGCGCCCGGGCGCTGCTGGCCACCGATCCCGACTACCCCGCGCTGCTCCGAGACATCCCCGAGCCTCCGCCGGTGCTCTTCGCGCTCGGCGATCCCAGCCTGCTGGATCGGCCGGCGGTGGCCATCGTCGGCAGCCGCGATCACTCGGAATACGGTGGGCAGGTGGCGCGGGCGCTCGCCTGGGGCGCCGCGTCGTCGGGGCTCGTGGTGGTGAGCGGGATGGCGCGCGGGCTCGACGCCGTGGCTCACGCCGCGGCGCTCGATGCCGGCGGCGCCACGATCGGGGTGCTGGGCAACGGACTCGGCGTCATCTACCCGTCGGCCAACCGAGCGCTGTACCAGCGGGTGGCCGCACGCGGTCTGCTCCTCACCGAGTTCCCGCCCGGTGAGCGGCCCACGGCCGGCAGCTTTCCCCGGCGCAACCGGATCATCAGCGGCCTCGCCCGGGTCACGGTCCTGGTGGAGGCGGCGGAAGGATCCGGGGCGCTGATCACCGCGGGAACGGCGCTCGATCAGGGGCGGGAGGTGATGGTCGTGCCGGGCAATATCACCAGTCCTACCTCGGTGGGCGCCAACCGGCTGATCCGCGATGGCGCGCCGCCGCTCCTCTCCTCGGACGATCTTCTGGACCACTACCCCGAGGCCATCCGGCCGGCGGCAGGCTCCGCCGAGCCGCCGACGAAGGCGCTCCCGGAAGGGCTCGGCGCCGCAGACCGGGAGGTCGCCGATCTGCTGGGACGGGACGCGGTGCTCCTCGACGATCTCGTCGGCCGGTCGGGCCGGACGGCGGGAGAGCTGCTGGCGGCGCTCTGCGCGTTGGAGATCGCGGGAGTGGTGGAGCAGCGGCCCGGGAGGCTGTTCCGGCGGCTGTGAGGGGCGGCGCAGCCGACGGTCGAACCCTGCCGCGCCCGCTACATTTCCCACGTGCACGTCTACCTCCACGTTCCATTCTGCGCCCGGCGGTGCAGCTACTGCGACTTCGCCATCGCGGTCCGGCGCGAGGTGCCCTCGGCGGCGTACGCCGACGCGGTCCTCCGGGAATGGACTGGATGGCAGGCTCACGAAATCTGGACCGGGTCGCCGCAGGTGGAGTCGGTGTACTTCGGGGGCGGAACCCCGTCCCGGCTCGAGCCCTCGACGATCGGGCGTATCCTCGAGCGAATCGCCGCCGATCGGCCCGTCGCCACGGACGCCGAGGTCACGCTCGAGGCCAATCCCGACGACGTGACGCCCGGGGCCGCGCGAATCTGGCGCGCGAGTGGGGTGAATCGCGTGTCGCTCGGCGCCCAGTCGTTCGATCCGGGGGTGCTGGGGTGGATGCACCGGACCCATTCGGCGCAGCAGACCGGGGCCGCCGTCGAGGCGCTGCGCGAGGCCGGGATCGCCGAACTGTCGCTGGATCTCATCTTCGGGCTGCCCGAGTCACTGGGCCGCGACTGGAGCACCGATCTGGAGAGGGCCGTGGCGCTTTGGCCGGACCACCTCTCGCTCTACGGGCTCACGGTGGAGGATCGCACACCCCTGGCTCGCTGGGCCGCCCGCGGCGAGATGTCCCCGCTAAACGACGACCGCTATGCCGCGGAGTTCCTGGAGGCCGACCGTGTCCTGGGTGGGGTGGGTTACGAGCACTACGAGGTCTCCAACTATTCCCTTCCCGGGCGGCGTGCCAGGCACAACAGCGCGTACTGGCGGCGGGCGCCGTTCATCGGCGTCGGCCCTTCGGCCCACAGCGGTTGGGGGTCGATTCGCAGGTGGAACCAGCGGGAGTGGGCGGTCTACGAGCGAGCCGTGGCCGCCGGCGAGAGTCCGGTCGCGGGCACCGAGGAGCTCGACCATGGCGCCGTGGAGCTGGAAGAGCTCTATCTGGGACTGCGAACGCTGGAAGGGGTTCCGTCCGAGTGGCTCCCCCTGGATACGGCCGCGGCCTGGATCGACTCCGGCTGGGCCACCGCATCCGAGCGTGGCCTTCGCCTCACGGTGGAGGGCTGGCTCAGACTCGACGCGCTGACTGCCGCCGCGAGATAGAAGCCTTGCCAAGTTCGGCTTCGCATGCTGACCTAAGTCTATTAAATTCCGCGCGATGACAGCACCGGAACAGCTGAGCGAGCGGGAGATCCGAGTCCTCGAGGCGGTCGTCCAGACCTACATCGAGACCGCCGAACCTGCCGGAAGCCAGACCATCGCCCGGCGGTTCGGGCTTGGCGTCTCGCCCGCCACGATCCGGAGCACGATGAGCGACCTGGAGGACAAGGGGTATCTCTTCCACCCCCACACCTCGGCCGGCCGCATCCCGACCGATCGGGCCTACCGCATCTACGTCAACACCATCATGCGGCTCGCCCCGCCGTCGGACGAGGCACGCCAGACGCTCAGGAGCGAGCTGTCCGGGTCGCGCAACGCCGTGGAGGAGATCGTCCGCCGGGCGGCGCAGGTCCTCGGCGTGCTGACACAGGAGCTCGGCATGGCGGCCGCGCCCGCCCTGGACGAGCTGGTGCTCGAGCGGCTGGAGCTGGTTCCGGTCTCGAGCGAGCGCCTTCTGCTGGTCTTCAACCTCAGGAGCGGGGTGCTTCGGACCATTTTCGTCGAGGTGCCCGCCCGGGTCTCGTCCGCCGCTGTGCAGGAAGTCGCCCGGATCCTCAACGAGCGGCTGTCGGGGCTCACCCTGCTCCGCATCCGGGAGACCATCGGCGAGCGGCTCCGCGATGCGGCCGGGCCCAGGGGCGAGGCCGAGCTGCTCAACATCTTCGTGGCCGAGCGGGAGGGGATCTTCGACCTCTCCGGCCAGCCGGGCTCGGTGGTGCTGGGCAGCGCGCAGATGCTGGCCGACCAGCCGGAGTTCGCCTCGAACAGCCGGATGCGCGACCTGCTCCGGCTCACCGAAGGCCACGATTTGCTGAAGGAGGCGCTCGCGAGCCGGCGGCGCCTCGGGCTCTCGATCACGATCGGTGCCGAGAACCCCGACAGCCGGCTCAGCGATTTCACGCTCGTGACCTCCTCCTACCAGGTGGGCGAGCTCAAGGGCGTCATCGGAGTGATGGGGCCCACCCGGATGCCCTACGACAAGATCATCGGGCTGGTGGAGCACACCAGCCGTATGGTGGAAGGATTGCTGGAGTGAGCGATTTCTACACGCTGCTGGGTGTGCCGCGCGACTGCTCCGAGGCCGACGTCAAGAAGGCCTATCGGAAGCTGGCCATGGAATACCATCCGGACCGCAACGGGGCTCCGGAGGCGGAGGCGCGGTTCAAGGAGATCACCGAGGCGTACGAGGTGCTTCGGGATCCCCAGAAGCGGGGGGCCTACGATCGCTACGGCAAGGCCGGCGTGGGGGGCGGGCAGGGCGGGTTCGGGTTCCACCACGTGGACCTGTCCGAGGCGCTCAACATCTTCATGCGTGATTTCGGCGGGATGGGTGGGTTCGAGTCCATCTTCGGCGGCGGCGGCCGCCGGCAGGACCCGCGCCGCGGGCAGGACGTACGGGTGACGGTCAGAGTGACGCTGGCCGAGGTGGCCACCGGCGTGAAGAAGTCGGTGAGACTCAAGACGCTCGAGCGCTGTACGGTGTGCGAGGGCAGCGGCGCCAAGCCGGGCACCCAGCCGACCCGATGCTCCACCTGCGGCGGCAACGGCGAAGTGCGCCGGGCGGCGCAGAGCATGTTCGGGCAGTTCGTCTCGGTGTCGACCTGTCCTACGTGCGCCGGCGAGGGCCAGGTCGTCCGCGACCCGTGCGAGGTGTGCCGGGGCGAGGGGCGGGTCAAGGGCGATCGCACGGTGACGGTGGAGATCCCGCCCGGCGTGTCCGCCAACAATTACCTCACGCTGCGGGGTCAGGGTGCCGCGGGCCCTCGCGGCGGCCCGATGGGCGACCTCCTCGTGATGCTGGACGTCAAGGACGACGACCGCTTCGAGCGCCAGGGCGACGACCTGATCTTCGATCTGTCGCTGTCGTTCTCCCAGGTGGCGCTCGGCGGGCAGTTCGCGGTTCCTACACCTTATGGCGACGAGGAAATCCGCATTCCGCCGGGCATGCAGCCCGAGACGGTGCTGAGGCTCAAGAACCGCGGTCTTCCCGTGCTGGGGCAGAACGTCAAGGGCGATCTCCTCATTCGGGTGCACGTCTGGACTCCCGAGCGCCTGACCGACGAGCAGCAGCGGCTCTTCCAGGAGCTGGCCAAGCTCGAAGGCGAGGCGCCCAAGCGGTCGCCGGGATTCTGGTCGAAGCTGAAGGAAGCACTCGGCGCATGACGTGGTGGGCGATCGACGTGCGCACCGCGCCCGAAGGGCGCGAGCGGCTCGGCGCCTGGCTGGTGGAGAGAACCGGACAGGCGGTGGAAGAGCGGGACGACGGGATCCTGGTGGCGTTTGCGCCGGACGAGCGGGCCGCCGACGAGCTGATCACCGAGATCGGGAGCGCGGAAGAAGGTGCACGGCCCCAGACGAGCCGCCGGAAGGTCGAGCCGGTGGACTGGTCTACCCGGTGGCGCGACGGGCTCGGCTCCCGAAGCTTCGGCCGGCTGACCGTGTCGCCCTCCTGGGGGCAGGTACCGGTCGATTCGCGCCGCCCGCTCGTCGTCCTCGACCCGGAGTCGGCCTTCGGAAGCGGCGAGCACGGCTCGACGAGGGTCGCGCTGACTCTGCTGGAGCGGCTCGTCCGCCCCGGAGATCTCGTGCTCGACCTGGGCAGCGGCAGCGGCATCCTCGCGCTCGCGGCGGTGAAGCTCGGGGCGGCCCGGGCGGTCGGAATCGATAACGACCCCGAGGCGAACATCGTCGCCGCCAGGAACGCCACGCGAAACGCCGTGGAGCACTCGGTGGAGTTCCTGGATGGCGAGGCCGGCGACCTGGCGCTGCTGCTCGGTCCCGCCGACCTGGTTCTGGCCAACATCCTCCGCTCCGCCAACACGGAGCTTCTCCCCGCGATTGCGATAGCGCTTCGTCCCGGTGGCACGGCGATCTTTTCCGGCATGGAGACGGCCGAGGCGCCGCTGTTCCTGCCGGCGCTCGAATCCGGTGGGTTCTCCGTGGTGGAAGAGCGGAACGATACGGGGTGGTGGGGTGTCGCCGCGCGACGGAAATGATCCGGGTGCTGCTCGAGCCGGGCAGTGCGGCGGTGGGGCGGCGAGTCGGTTTGCTGGAGGGAGAAGCGCACTACCTTCGGGTGCGGCGTGCGCGAGACGGCGATCCGGTCGAGCTGCGCGACGGCAAAGGCCTCAGCGGCCTGGGCCAGCTGATCCTCGCCGGGAAGATCTGGAGCGTCGAGGTGACCGCGGCCGACCGGGCGGCGCGGCCGGCGGAGCTGACGCTCGCCGTCGGTTCGGGAGACCGTGACCGGTTCGCGTGGGTCGTAGAGAAGGCGACCGAGCTGGGCGTCACGTCGGTGATCCCGCTCGAGTCGGCGCGAACGGCTGGGGTCGCCAGCAGGCTTCGGACTCAGCACGTCGGGCGGCTGCAACGACACGCGCTGGAGGCGGTGAAGCAGAGCGGTACCGCGTGGGCAACCACGGTGGAGGAGCCGCTCCCGCTCGCCGACCTGGTGGCGAGAGCGCCGACGGGTCAGGGGTGGGTAGCGGATGCAGGCGGGGCGCCGCCACCGGCCGTGGTGGGCGTCGCTTCACTCACGGTGGTGATCGGGCCCGAGGGCGGCCTCACGGCCAGGGAGCTGCAACTGGTGCACGACGCGGGCTACGCCCCGGTGTGCCTGGGCCCGCACACGCTTCGGTTCGAGACCGCGGCGATCGCCGCCGCGGCCGCCGCCACCGCGGCACGACTACGGGGGAGCCATGGCTGACTGTCTGTTCTGCCGCATCGTGGCCGGCGAGATCCCGGCGACGATCGTCAAGCGGTCCGACGAGGCGATCGCCTTTCGGGACATCGACGCGCGGGCCCCGGCCCACGTGCTGGTGATTCCGACCGAGCACGTCGCGGCGGTCAGGGACGCCAGGGGAGCGGAGGGTGAGCGCCTGCTCGGAATGCTTCTCCGATTCGCGGCGGAGGTTGCCACGGAGCTCGGGTTGGATTCCGCCGGATACCGCATCGTCACGAACACCGGCAAGGACGCGGGGCAGAGCGTGGATCACCTGCACTTCCACGTGCTCGGAGGACGGAAGCTCACCTGGCCGCCGGGGTGATGAGTACGGCGGAACGGCGGAACGGCGGAACGGCGGAACGGCGGAAGGCGTCCGGGCCAGAATTCGGCGACTTCCTAGGTTTGGCGAGAAACGGCTTGGTACAGACGCCATGTCAACTGACCTGACTCGTTACGCAAGGTTTCGAGCTCGAGCCAGGTTTCCGAAGCGAGCAGTCCTCGATCGCGGGCGAACCGTAGAAGGTAGGACACCTCGGAGAGTGAGCCCAACGCGATGTCGAGAAACCGTCTGAACTCCCTGCTACCTCGCTTGGCTGCCCCCTCGGCAATATTCGTAGGCGCCGAGAGTGCGGCGCGACGCAACTGGCTGGTGACCCCGAATCGTTCTTCCTTGGGCCAGTCAACTGTAATCCGGTATACCTCCAACGCCAGCCTGTGAGTCTTCTGCCAGGCCTCGAACCTTGCGTAGGGCATCATCCCGAATACTGTCCGACCCCTTGACCGCGCACCGCACCCAAATCCGTTCCGCCGTTCCGCCGTTCCGCCTTGCCTCCCCCTCCGTCACCTTCTAAATTGATACTGCTATAACATTTACGCCCATCCGGGCCGAGAGGGGTGATACACTGCATGCCGGAAGTCATCATCCACGATGACGAGAGCTTCGAGCGGGCGCTCAAGCGCTTCAAGAAGAAATGCGAGAAGGCCGGAATCCTGTCCGACCTTCGCAAGCATCGTCACTTCGAGAAGCCGAGCGAAAAGCGGAAGCGGAAGATGAATGCCGCCGTCCGCAAGAACCGCCGGGGTCCGCGTGTCCCCCGCGCCTAGTGTGGCCGATGCCTTGCGGGCGGCGATGAATGCCGCCCGCAAGACGCAGGACAAGGATCGCACCCTCGTGCTGGGCACCATCCTCGCCAATCTGAAGAACCGCGAGATCGACCTCCGCCGCCCCGCGACGGACGACGAGGTCGTGGAAGTGCTCCGGAAGGGGATCAAGATGCGCCGGGAGGCGATCGAGCAGTACACCAGGGCCAACCGGCCCGAGCTCGCCGCCACCGAGCAGTCGCAGATCGCCGTGCTGGAGGAGTTCCTCCCGCCAGCCGTGGACTCCGAGGAGATCCGCGCGGCGGTGCGCGAGGTGATCGCGGGCGGTGCCAGGGACCTGGGCAAGGTGATGGGACTGATCGTGCCGCGGTACAAGGGCCGGGCCGACGGCAAGCTGATCAACCAGATCGTGCGCGAGGAGCTTCAGGCGGGGTGATGGGCGTGGTGGAGCGTCTCTCTTCCGACGGGGTGCCGACCGACACAGAGGCCGGCACCCCGTCGCCTTTGGCCGCCGAGCGGTCCGCCGATGGTCTCGAGACCATCGAGCTGGGGCCGGTGCTCGATCTCGTCGCCGGGTACGCGGCGGGACCGCTCGGCGCGGAGCGGGTGCGCGCCCGCCGGCCGACGCTCGACCTCGACTGGATCCGCCTCGAGCTCGCCCGGGTGGGCGAGGTGGCGGGCCTCTTCCGGCGGGGCGACGCTCTGCTGTCGGAGCCGATCCCCGACGTCTCGCGGCCGCTGGCTCGGCTCCGGATCGAGGGAAGCGTTCTCGAAGGCACCGACCTGGTCTCCATTCAGCGCGTGCTTGGCGCCGCGCGGCGGGTCCACGCCGATCTGCGGCGGGTGCAGGACCCGGCGCCACTCGCCGCCGCGCTGACCCGTCCTCTCACCGACAGGGCGATCGAGCGCCGGCTGGAGCAGTCGCTCGACGCCGACGGGAGTCTGCTCGACACCGCGAGTCCCGCGCTCGCCGCCGCACGTCGGGAGGTGCACCAGGCGAGGCACCGGCTGCTCCGCCGGCTCGACGCGCTGCTCCGCGGCCTCGACTCCACCGTGGCCGGTGCCGACGCGTCCGTCACCGTGCGGGGCGGCAGGTACGTCATTCCGGTTCGCCGGGACTCGCGAAGCCGTCCCGCCGGCATCGTGCACGACGAGTCGGGGAGCGCCGGCACGCTCTTCGTCGAGCCGACCGAGGCGATCGAGCTGGGCAACGCGCTCCGGGAGGCGGAGATCGAGGAGGAGCGCGAGGCGCTACGGGTGCTCCGCGAGCTCAGCGGACTGCTCCGACCCGAGCTCCCGGCGCTGCGGGGCGCGGTCGAGATGTGCGTCGAGGTGGACGATCTGGTCGCCCGCGCCCGCTACGCGGTCGCCGGCGAAGGCGAGGTGCCCGAGATGACGGCGGCGCCGGCCGGCCTGCGCGTGGTGAACGGCCGCCATCCGCTGCTGCTGGCCGGCACCGTCCCGGTGGTGCCCTTCGATCTCGAGCTCGACCCGGGCGAGCGAACCCTGCTCATCAGCGGTCCGAACACGGGCGGAAAGACCGTGCTTCTCAAGGCCGTCGGCCTGGCATCCGCGCTGGCGCAGAGCGGCGTCGTCCCGCCGGTCGGCCCCGGCACCAGGCTTCCCGCGTTCGGCGGGTACTTCGCGGACATCGGCGACCGCCAGTCCATCTCGGCCAGCCTCTCGACCTTCAGCGCGCACATCGCGATGCTCCGCCGGGTGCTGGCCGAGGCCGACGCGGGCGCCCTCGTCCTCCTCGACGAGGTGGGGAGCGGGACCGATCCCGCCGAAGGGGCGGCGCTCGCCGCCGCGATCCTGGCGTCGCTCACGGCGCGAGGCACCCTGACGCTGGCGACCACGCATCTGGGCGCGCTCAAGGATCTCGCCAGTCACACGCCGGGCGTGGTGAACGCGTCGCTCCAGTTCGACGCCGCGACGCTCACGCCGACCTACCGGTTCGTGAAGGGCGTGCCCGGCCGCTCCTACGGGCTGGCGATCGCCCGGCGGCTCGGCATCGCGAGCGACGTGCTGGTCGATGCCGAGACCAGGGTGCCCGATGCCGAGCGCAACCTCGATGCGCTTCTCGCGGCTGTCGAGGAGCGGGGACAGGAGGTTCGGGAGACGCAGGCGGCACTCGACCGGCGCGACGCCGAGCTCGAGTCCCTGGCCGCACGCCTCGCGCTTCAGGAGGAGAGCCAGCGCGCGCGCGAGGCTGAGCTCAAGCGGCTGGAGAAGGAGGCCGACCGTGCCGGGCGCCGGCAGGCGAAGCAGTACTTGATGGAGGCGCGGCGGCTGGTCGAGGAGGCGCTCGGCGCCGCGCGCGCGGCCGGAGACGGGGTGGCGAGCCGGGAGGCGCGCCGCATGGTGGAGGAAGGGATCCGCGCGCAGGGAGAGCAGCTCGAAGAGGCGGAGCAATCATTCGCCGCGCCGGGGCAGACGGACGCCGCGGCGATCGCGGCGAAGACCCGGGTGCGTCTGCCGAGCGGAGGCACCGGTGAGGTGCTCGAGGTTCGTGCCGACGGGACCGCGGTAGTGGTCGCGGGTGCGATGAAGGTCGTGCTCGATGCCTCTCTGCTCACGGCGTTGCCGGTAAGCGACCGCGGGGGCCGCGACGCTTGCGCCGTGGCGAGCGCTGCTTCTCGCGCGTCCGCCGGCGAGCCGGCCACGACGGCGTCGCTCGAGGTGGACCTTCGCGGCCTCACTGGCGACGAGGCGGAGCAGGCCACCGTCGCGGCAGTGGACGCCGCGGTGCTGGCGGAGCAGCCCTTTCTGCGCATCATCCATGGCATGGGCACGGGTGTGGTGCGCGACCGGGTCCGCCGGGTGGTGTCCGGGGATCGTCGGGTGACCCGATTCGCGTTCGCCCCTCGCAATCAGGGCGGTGCCGGCGTGACGATCGTGGAGTTCTCGGCATGAGCATGATCCCCGACGAGACGGTGGATCAGGTCCGGGAGAGCGCGGACCTCGTGGGCCTCATCGGCGAGGCCGTCGAGCTCAAGCGTACCGGCTCCGACTACCGGGGGCCCTGCCCGTTCCACGGCGGCACTCACCGGAACTTCGCCGTGATCCCCAAGAAGAACCGCTACTACTGCTTCGTCTGCCATGCCTCGGGCGATGTCTTCTCCTGGCTGATGAAGCGGTTCGGGATGGACTATCCCACGGCCGTGCGCGAGGCGGCGCGCCGGGCGGGAATCGTGATTCCCGAGGGCCCCTCGCGGTCGGGCCCCGACCCGCGCGAGCCGCTGTTCGAGGCGGTCGCGGTCGCGCAGGACTGGTTCACGCGCCAGCTCCTGGAGTCCCCTGAGGCCGCCGGTGCGCGGGAATACCTGGAGGGCCGCGAGGTGTCGCTGGAGACCGCCGCCCAGCATGGGCTGGGCTGCGCGCCCCCCGGCCGCGCCTTTCTCACGGCCATGAAGGAGCTCGGCCTCGACGACAAGGTGCTGCTCGAGGCCGGGCTCACCGCCGCGCGCGACGACGGCAAGGTGATCCCGCGTTTCCGGTCGAGGCTTCTGTTCCCGATCCACGACCTGCGCGGCCGTGCGGCGGGCTTCGGCGGAAGGCTGCTCGTGCCGGGCGAGCCCAAGTATCTCAACTCCCCCGAGACGCCGATCTTCCACAAGGGCAAGCAGCTGTACAACCTGCACCAGGCGAAATCGGCCATCCGGAAGGAGGAGTCGGTCGTCCTGGTAGAGGGATACTTCGACGTCTTCCGTCTCGTGCTCGCCGGCATCGAGCACGTCGTGGCCCCCCTCGGCACCTCGCTCACGGCCGAACAGGCGGGCCTGCTCCGGCGGTTCGCGCCGGCGGCGACACTGCTCTACGACAGCGACCAGGCCGGGCTTCGCGCCACCTTCCGGGCCGGTGACGAGCTGCTGCGCCACGGGGTGCGGGTGCGGGTCGCGACGATGCCGCCGGGTGAGGATCCCGATTCGCTGGTGCGGAAGGGCGGGGCCGCGGCGCTCCAGCCGATTCTGGCTGACGGGCTGGACCTCCTGGAGCGGAAGATCCAGCTCCTGGAGCTGAGGGGCTGGTTCGAGGGCGTGGAGCACCAGCGCGAGGCGCTCGACCGGCTGCTCCCCACGATTCGCGCGACGGCGGATCCCATCACCCGCGATCTCTATCTGAAGGCGGTCTCCGAGCGCACCGGCGTGAGCCGCGAGGTGCTGCGCGAGCAGGCCGCCGCCCGACCCGCGGCGGCGCCCGCGGCCCCGCCTCCTCCGGACCCGGCGGCGCCGGGCCGCACCAGGACCGTTCGGCCGGTCAGGCGCCGGCGCAGCGAGGACCTGGGCGCCGAGCGCGATCTGCTCCGCGTGCTCATCAAGGAGCCGGCCTGGCTGGCGCGGGCGGCCACCGAAGTGCCGGTGGAATGGTTCGAGACGTCGGCGCTGCGCGAGGTTTACGAGGCGCTCCGCCGCAGTCCCGAAAACGCCGGCTCGGGAATATTCTTGGAGCAGTTGTCGCCCGAGGGTCGCCGGGCCTGGACCTGGCTGGGCGGACTGGAATCGAAGTACGGCGCGCCGGATGCCGATCGGACCTATGTGGATGCGTGCCGGGCGCTGGAGGTCAGGCCCCTGCGCCGGGCGCTCGCGGCTCTGTCGCGGAAGACGCACGACGTCGAGCTGACCGGTGAGGAGTACGACACTTTGATCCGCGAGCGGCAGCGGCTCACCCGGGAGATCTTCTCCCGCTATCCCGAAGAGATACTCAAGCGCAGAATGAGACGGGGGGACGTAGATGCACGCTGATCTGGTCAAGCTGCTCGATCTGCAGGCGAAGGATGCGGCGGTGGCGGAGGCGGAGCGGCGAATGGACGCCTTGCGGGCGGAGTCGGGGGT
>JACDHV010000075.1 GCA_013820855.1 Gemmatimonadales bacterium
CGCCGTCCTTCAACTCGGCGGCGAGCGCGGTGGCGACGGCGAACCCGTCGAAGGGCACCTCGTCGGCCTTGAGCTGCACCGCCCGCGTGGCGCCCATGGCGAGCGCCTTTCGCAGGGTCTCCTGCACTCCGTCGGGGCCGAGGCCGATGGCGACCACCTCACCCGCTCCCGCCCGCTCCACCAGCTGGAGCCCCACCTCGAGCGCGTAGCCGTCGAAGTCGCTGATCTCGTACTTGAGTCCGCTCTGCTCGAGCGTCTTGCGATCCGCCGCGATGGAGAACCGCAGCTCCATCTCCGGCACCCGCTTGAGGCACACCGCGATCTTCAACGTACGCTCCCGGCTCGGTCCTGGTCGGCCCTCGAACTGGCCGAAAAAACTAGTCGAGGGCCACCGGGACCGCCACCGACATCTCAGTCCGGATCGACCCCTTCCGTCTGCCGCGGTCCACCGAGGGACGTCCGCACGATCAGCCGGAACATCCGCTCGGAGCCGGGCGACAGGAAGCGCTCGATGGTCGGGCCGGCAGGATTGCCCTGGTTGATGTTGAAGGTGCCGAAGATGGCGTAGCGGTTCTGGAACAGGTTGGTGACCACGCCGCTCACCTCCCAGCGGTCGAACTCGACGCCGACGCGCGCGTCGGCCACGATGTAGTCGTCGAGCTGGTCGGTGACGTTGGCCTCGTCACCCCGGAGGTACTGCTTCCCGGTGTAGCGGGCGTCGGCGCCGACATAGAAGTAGCGTCCGATCCGGACCGTCGCGCCGCCCTTGATCACGTGATCGGGCACCAGCGGCAGGCGATCGCCGGGGTTCACCTCGTTGTCATCCGGGAAGGGATTGATCACTTCATCCTCTTCCTCCTCGTCTTCCTCCTCCTCGAGCGAGCGGATGCTGAAGATCTCGGCCTCGCTCTGGAAGGTCGCGCGGGTGACGGCGTAGTTGAGATAGACCGAATGCCTCGCGGCGAAGCGGTAGGCAGACCCCAGCTCGAATCCGACCCGGCGAGTCCTGTCCAGGTTGATGAAGAACCCGTCGATGGTGCTGCCGGAGGGCTCGTCCCCGCCGTACGGCGTGAGGAAGATGTCGTTCCGGACGTTCATGTGATATACGGACCCGTCGAGCGCGACGCTGCCCGTGGCGTACCGGAAGCCGGCCTCGACGGTGGTCGCCGTGACGGGGTCGAGCGGCGGATCGTCGCCGAGCGCGAAGGGCAGCGGACAGGGTGACTCGGGATCCGCGCACGCGTTCTCGATCACGGCCGGCGAGCGGAAGCTCTTGCCCCAGGATGCGAAGACCGACGCGCCCGCAGCGACATCGACGCTCACACCCAGCCGCGGATTAAACTGCTCGTAGACGCCGACGGTATCGGCCGTCGGATCGAGCAGATTCTCGTACGGGATCCGGACGTAGTCGTACCGGGCGCCCACCGAGAAAGTTGCGGGGCCGGTGGTGAAATCGGCCATCAGGAACGGCGCCACGTCCCACAACGGGCTCTCCACCTGCGTCGTGAGCGAGCGGTCGCCGCCGAATTTGGTCGAGTCCGCGAAGATATCGATGCTGACCCGGCTAATGCTCCCGTCCACGCCGCCCCGAAGGTTGAGCGCCAGATTGTCGCTCAGAAGCGTGGCCCAGCGATAGTCGCCGGTAAAGCCGAACGTGGAGTTGTACGAGATGCCGAACACGTCCGGATCATCAGGCTGGTTGGCGTTGAACCGCTCGGCCCGGTGCCGGCGGAAGTACACGGTCGCGGCCGCCTTTCCGGTCCCCACCTGCCGGTAGCCCTGCACCGCGCCCTGGAACTGCCAGAGGTCCTCGTAGTCGTTGGCGCTCAGATTCGAGTCCGGGCTCGATGCGAAGATCGTCTCCGGCAGCGATCCCGCCGTCATGACGTACGAGTCGGCGTAGAGCCCCTGGAACCGGATGCCGCTCGTCCGGCCCAGCTTGCCGCCACTCACGAAGCCGCTGTACTCCTCCGCGCCGGTCACGTCCCGCCAGCCGTCCTCGCGATTGTAGTTGCCTCCGACGTACCAGTCGACGCCTCCCGGAGTCAGTCCGGACACGTTGGCCTCGGCCCGGGCCGCGCCGAAGCTGCCGCCCGACAGCTCGAGATTGGCTCGCGGGGGGCCCGTCCCTCGCGTGGTCACCAGATTGATCGCGCCGCCGAGCGCGTTCCGACCGAGCAGGGAGCCGTTGCCCGAGAGCACCTCGATCCGTTGGATGTGGTCCATCGGGAGCAGGTCGAAGTTGATCTGCGAGGCCTCCGGCTCGTTCATGCGAATCCCGTCGAGGAAGACGGCGACCCCCTGAGGCAGGCCGACCACGGGCGAGGAGTAGAACCCCCGCGACGAGATGTTGAGCTTGTACGGACTTCCCAGATCGTCATACGTGGAGAAGCCCGCCACCTGCCGCACCGCGTCCGAGAGTACGCGCGGCTCGTAGGCGTCCACGTCCTCCGCGCCCAGCGTCGTCACTCGCGCCGGCACGCCGGAGCCGACGGTGGGGCCGGCGTCCGGCTGGATGCTGCCGACCACCTCGATCGGCGGCAGCTCGTAGACGGTGGTGTCGCGCACCGTGGTGTCCCGCACCTGGGCACTGGCCACCGAGGTGGCGAATAGTCCAGCGACCGCGAGCAGACGCGTGGGGCTCATCAACCTGGATCCTCGGAATGGGGGAGCGACTGAGGACTACCTGAGAAGAAATCCATCCGAATCGGCCGGCCGAGCTTCCGCCCCAGCCGGGCGTTCGTAGATCGCCGCCATGACCACCCGGTCGGGGGGAACGCCGATGACCAGGAGCCCGTCGTCGGCCGGCCCACCGCCGTCGAAGTCCAGGCAGCAGTGCTCGACGGTGACGAGGCCGTCCGCCGGGGCCCCGTGCATCGCGGGGCTTCCGCCGCGGTCGAGGCGGACGAGGTCGCCGGGTGTGAAGGTGCCCGACCCGTCGAGGTCCTCGTAGATCCGGAGCTGATGGACCCTGGCGTCGCGCTCGCCGATCACGACGACGCCGTCGTCCGCGTCGCCGCCACCGTCGAGATCGTAGCAGCAGCGGTCCACCACGACCGGGCCCGGCGCGCGGAGGGCGAGCGCGGTGCCTGCCGCCAGCACCAGCGCCGCCGCGACGGCCGCGAACGCCGGGCGGAGACCGCGGGGCGGCACGGCATCTTCCGACCGCTCGCCGCGGCGCAGCCGGCCGAGCACTTCCGGGCCGAGCGAGGCGCGGGGCCGGAAGCGGACGCCGCCGAGGGCCCGATCCATCTCCTCGAGCTCGGGCGGGATTCTACCGTGCTCAGTCACGCGCCATCATCTCGCGAAGGCGTCCGAGGACCCGCCAGAGCCGGGTCCGGACGCTTCCCTCGCTGATCCCCAGGATCTCCGCCACTTCGGCGGTGTCGAGGCCGCTTCCGTATCGCAGCCCGATGAGCTCGCGGTCCGCGTCGGCCAGCGTGGCCACGACGTCGAGCATGCGGCCGACTTCTTCCTCGCGGACCAGTCGCTCCTCGGGCGACGGCGCATCACAGACCAGGTCGTGCATCGTGCCGAGCGTGACGTATTGCCGCAGCCGCGACCGGCGTCGCCAATCGACCAGCACGTTGCGAGCGACGGTCAGAATCCAGGTCTTGGGCGTGCCCTCGAGCGGATCGAAGCGGTCCCGGGCACGCACGACCTTGAGGAAGGTCTCGGCGGTCAGGTCCTCCGCCACGTCGATCAGCGGCACGTGGAATCGGAAGTAGTTGTATACCGCGCCGCCGTAGCTCTCATACCACTCGCGGCACAGCGCCTCGCTCTCGGAGGGCGCGGACTGCGCTGTGGGCCGACGATCGGAGGCGGAGGACACGGCGGGCGAGGTCACGTCTTTCATTACGCGCGAGGGAGAAACACGTCACAACCTGGGCGGCTACCCCGAACCGTGGGCGATCACCAGCAGCCGCGCCCAGAACAGGAAAATGAGTACCCCCTCGGCAACGGCGGCGGGCGCCAGGAGCATTCCGTGGGGTATGCCGTGAGCGCCGTCGGTCTGGCGGTCACCGCTCCGGCGTAGCTGCCAGAGCAGCTCGGCCTCGAGAGAGGGACGCGCCTCGAAGCGGGCTCGGCGAAGGAGACGGTCCATGTCGCGCATGCCCTGAGGAACGCGCGAGCGGCCGGCCCGTCACCCGACTTACTGTCTCCCGACGTCGAGCGGTGGGCGGGATTCGTTGGCCTTGAGCCACTCGACGATCTTCTCCCGCACCTGATCGGGGCCCTCGCGAGGCTGCGCCGCGAAGCTGGTGATCGGTGCACCCTCCCGGGTGACCTGCCACACCGGTTCAGGCGTCTGCATCGCCTCCGCGCCTTCCTTCCGGACCGCTTCGTACTCCTGCCCCTTCCATGAGACCGCCACTCGATCGGCCATCCGGCTCTCCTGGGTTGCTGGTACCCTAGGGTGCCGCCGGAAGCCACCGGCGAGCGGTGAGCCAACTCACTAAAAGGCGCCCAGACCGGTGATCGCCTGGCCGACGATCAAGGAATGCATGTCGTGCGTGCCCTCGTAGGTGTAGACCGACTCCAGGTTGGCCATGTGCCGCATGGAGTGATACTCGGCCAGGATACCGTTGGCGCCGAGCAGCCGCCGGGCCTCGCGCGCGGCCTCGCAGGCCATGTCCACGTTGTTGCGCTTGCAGAGCGATACCTGGGCGGGCTTCATGGTTCCGGCGTCCTTGAGACGGCCGAGCTGCAGGGTCATGAACTGCGCCTTCACGATCTCGGTGAGCATGTCCACCAGGCGCACCTGCTGGATCTGGGTCTGCGCGATGGGCCGGTCGAACATCACCCGGCTCTGGGCGTACCGCAGGGCCTCGTCGTAGCACGCCATGGCGGCCCCGATCGCGCCCCACGCGATCCCGTAGCGAGCCTGCGTGAGGCACATGAGCGGACTCTTGAGACCGCCGGACTTGGGCAGGATCGCGTCCTTCGGCAAGTGGACGTCCTGAAGGTGGATCTCGCTGGTGTCGCTCGCCCGCAGCGAGAGCTTCCCCTTCTGGTCCTTGCCGGTATAGCCCGCGGTGTCGGTGGGCACGATGAAGCCGCGGATGGACTCCGCGTCGCCCACGTCGCCGGTCTTCGCCCAGATGATGGAGACGGTGGCCTGCGACCCGTTGGTGATCCACATCTTGGTGCCGTTCAACACCCAGCCGTCCTTCGTCTCCCGCGCCATCGTGATCATGCCGCCCGGATTGGAGCCGAAATCCGGCTCGGTCAATCCGAAGCATCCGATCTCCTGGCCCGAGGCAAGGAGGGGCAGCCACTTCTTTCTCTGCTCCTCGGAGCCGAACGCATGGATCGGGTACATCACCAGCGCACCCTGCACGGAAGCGAACGAGCGGATTCCGGAGTCGCCCCGCTCCAGCTCCTGCATGATCAGCCCATAGGCCACGTTGTTGAGGCCGGCGCAGCCGTATTCCTCCGGCAGATTGGCGCCGAACAGGCCGAGCTCGGCCATGCCGGGAATCAGCTGCTTGGGAAACTTCCCCGCGATGTACGCCTCTCCGATGACGGGCATCAGGTTCTCGTCCACCCAGGTCCGGACGGTGTCCCGCACCGCCCGCTCCTCCTCCGACAGCAGAGTGTCGAAGGCCAGGAAGTCCACACCGCTGAATTGGGATGTAACTGTCGCCGTAGCCATAATTTGCCTCATTGGGGGAACCGGTGGCGCCGCAGCCGAATATAGCCCTGCCCACATGCCCGGTGCGAGGGGAACACCGCCGCGGCACCGTGTGAGTGGGGTCACGGTTGGCGAGGCGCCAAATCGGCATTTTTACCGCCCGGCGCGCAGTCACTTCCCTCGCCGGAGGAGCGCGAAGCATGAACCCACACATGACACTCGTTGCCTCCGCTCTGGTCATTCTGCTGGGTGGCTCTGCCCCAACGTCTGGCCTCGCCCAGGCCGCGACGGAGAGCGTCACGGTCACCCTGCGGCCGGTCGGGAACTCCAGTGTGAGCGGGAAGGCGGTCCTGCATGCACGCGGACGCGAGACCGACTTCGACTACAGCCTGAACGCGACGGACCGGGCCAATCAGCAGCGGGAGTACGACGTCTGGCTGCGTGCCGGAAGCTGCGCAGCGCCGGGCCGCAAGCGCGAGGAGCTGGACGACCTCAAGGCGGATGGACGGGGGGAGCAGGAGGACGAGGACGTCGTCTTGGCCGATCTCCTGGCGACGGAACACATTCTTCAGGTCAGGGTCGAGGATCGGGACCAGGTGGTGGCATGTGGAGACATCCGAAGAGTGCCCTGATTCAGGTGCCTTTACGGCCATAGCGGCACCCAACGGGCCCGTGGTACCTTTGACGGCGCGGGGCCTCTCAGTGCCCGCGGCAGTCCGCGGTCACCGCATTCCGGCCCTGCTTTCCCGCAGCGAACTAGTCCAGTCGTTCCCGCCTGACTCGATGGCCGCTCCACCGGCGGTGCGATCGCGCGGGCGGGTCAGCCGCAGTCGTCCGGCAGGTGGTGCACAGGGCTCGAGAGCAACGCGGGCGGCCGCTCACTGCCGAGTGTCCTGCCGCTCCTCTCCGTGGGAGGCTGGTACGCTGCCAGGCATTCATGACGCACTCGACGGAGGCCCTCCGGCGGTGACGGCCTCACTCGGGAGCCCGGCGTGAGAATCCTGCTCCTGGCGCCGCAGCCCTTCTTCCAGGCGCGCGGAACCCCCATCGCCGTGAGAGCGGTGCTGGAGTTTCTGAGCGCCCGGGGCCATGTCGTGGACGCGCTCACCTATCACGAGGGGAGCGACGTCGAGATCCCGAATTGCCGCATCCATCGGATCCCCCGCGTGCCGGGCGTACACGACGTGCGGCCGGGCTTTTCGCTCAAGAAGATCATCTGCGACATCGCCATGTTCGGCACCTGCGCGCGGATGATGTTGCGGACGAGGTACGATCTGGTGCACGCCGTCGAGGAGTCGGCCTTCATCGCGACGGTCATGAAGTCGCTGACCGGAGTTCCCTACGTCTACGACATGGACTCCTCGCTCGCCGAGCAGATGCTGGACTCCTTCCCGCGACTCGACCTCGTGGCTCCATTGCTGCGCCGCTTCGAGGCGGTGGCGGTGCGGCGGAGCGCCGGCGTGCTCACCGTGTGCGCGGCGCTCGAGGACGTCGCGCATGCCCATGCGCCCGGCACCACCATCGGCCGGGTCGAGGACACCACCCTCCTCGCTCCGTCGACGAGCGCGAACGGCGCTGGCCACCTGCCGGCCGAGACGGCGGGTGCGCCGGTCGCCATGTACGTGGGCAACCTGGAGCACTACCAGGGCATCGACCTGCTGCTCGAAGGCTTTCGCCACACCCTCGACCAGATGGGCGAGGCCCGATTGGTCATCGTCGGGGGCCGAGCCGACGACATCTCGCGCTATGGCGAGCGCGCCACCGATCTCGGCATCCGCCAGGCCGTGCACTTCCTGGGGCCGAAGCCGGTTTCCGCGCTGGCGGATCTGCTGCGTGAGGCCGACGTGCTGGTTTCGCCGCGGCTCAAGGGTCTCAACACGCCGATGAAGATCTATTCCTACCTGGACTCGGGCACCGCGGTGCTCGCCACCCGGCTTCGCACCCATACGCAGGTTCTCGACGACCGTACGGCCTACCTGGTCGATCCCGAGCCTCTCGCGCTGGGCACCGGACTGGCGCTGCTCCTCAAGGACGATTCCCTGCGGGAAGGGCTGGCGGCCAGAGCCAAGGACCACGCGCAGCGGGAGTTCACGCCGGAGGCGGCCCGGCGCAAGCTCGAGTCGTTCTACGCCAGGATCGAGGCACGATCGGGGGCGGTCACGCCGGTCTAACGGCTCCGGCCTTCGCCGATCGACGGCGTTGCGCCGGCTGGATCATCGGTCCGAAATCCGCATCGCAGGCAGTGGCGCGCCACTTGCGCCTTCCGCTGAGGGAACCGGCCGTGGGGCCGGCGGCCGCCCCATGAGCCGCAGGAGCGGTGGGGCTACCCTGCGGGTCGACAGTCCCTGCCGCATTCCGCACGCCGCTCACACCCAGCATCGGAGTGACCTTGGGAGCAGTCTACGGCATGCTCGGCGACGCCGGATCGGAAGAGTTACAGGCGATGGGCACGCGGCTGGAGCACCGCGGTACCGAATCCGCACACTGGTCGCCCGTTTCGGGCCTGTGGCTCGGTGTGCGTGGCTCCGGTTCCGCCGTCCAGGCGCAGCGGGACGGGCCCATCGCCTTCGACGGGGCGATCGACAATCGCCAGGCTCTCGCACGCCGGCTGGGGCACCGGCCGGATCGCGCCCAGCCGGCCGGCGACGGCGCCCTCGCGGCGAAGCTCTGGGCGGTTCTGGGCGAGGAGGGGCTGGCGCAGATCGCCGGCCAGTTCGCACTCGCCCTGTGGGATGCCAGGGGCCGGCGTCTCGTCCTTGCCCGCGACCGGGTAGGCTACGCGCCACTCTACTTCGCGGTGGCTGGGGAGCGCCTCGTCTTCGCGAGCGAGTACAAGGCGCTCCTCGCGCTCGAGGTCACTCCCGCCCGGCCGAACCGCGCGGCACTTCAATCCATCCAGAGCACCAAGTGGGTGCGTCCCGGAGTCACCTGCCTCGAAGGCGTCCACCCGGTTGCTCCGGGCTCGCTCATGGAGGTGCAAGCCGGCCGAGCTGCGAGCCGGCGTTACTGGGACATCCCGGTGCGCGCGGCGGACCTGGACGAGGCGGGCCACGCCGGGCGGTTGCGGGAGAGCTTTCTCGAGACGCTCCGCCGCCAGACCGAGCCCTATGACCGCATCGGAGTGTCGCTGAGCGGGGGTCTGGACTCGGCGGTCGTCGCCGCCGGGGTCCGTGCCGTCGCGGGCTCGCGGGAGATTCACACCTTCTCTGCCGGCTACGGCGAGGACGACAAGGAGCTGGTGAACGCCGCGGCGGTCGCGCGAGAGGTGGGGGCGACACATCATCCCGTCGTGCTCGACCCCGACGATCTGCCGGAGCTGCTGCCCTGGATGGTGTGGCATCTCGAGGAGCCGATCGGGCGCGAGGACATCGCGTATCTCTTCCTGGCCGCCCGGGAGGCTTCCGAGTACGTGGATCTGATCGTCACCGGCTTCGGATTCGACGGTCTCTTCGCCGGGCTTCCCCGCCACCGCCTCGTGGATCTCAGCGTCAAGTATCCGGCCGTGCGGGGGCCGCTCGAGGAGTTCTTCGACTACACGTTTCGCAGTGTGGAGCCTCGCACGCTGGCCGGGCGGGCGCTGAAGAAGGCGTATTTCAGGGGCCGTGAGTTTCCCGCGCCGCAGATTCTCGGCACACCGCCGCTCGCGCCCTACGCGGGATTTCCCCGTGGAGGAGACCAGCCGCTCACCGAGTTCCTGAAGCGCGGTTTCCTGGTGCTGCCCTATCAGCACCCGGTGGAGCGGCTGTACGCGGGCGTCGGCATGCGGATGAATGCCCAGCACACCAATCCGGACTTCCTCGCGACCGCCTTTGCGATCCCGGACCGGCTCAAGATTCACGGCCGGACCCAGAAGTACATCCTGCGCCGCGCGTGCGAGGGACTGTTGCCACCTTCGATCCTGGCGACCGGCAAGAGCTTCAACCGCCTCAAGCACGATACCCGCATGTCCGACACGCTCGACCGTCTGGCGGACGACCTGCTCTCGCCGCGGACGATCGCCCGTCGGGGGCTCATCGACCCGGCGTATGTGGCGAGGCTGCGGCGGCGTCCGCCAGGCCGACCCTACAGCCAGGAGCGCGCCTATCGTCTCTGGTCGCTGCTCCTCACCGAGCTGTGGGCCCGGAGGTTTCTGGACGAGCGCGGCGCGGCGCCGGGGCACTCGCTCCCGCCGGTCCGCCACCTCGTCGGCGGCGTGCCCGATCGTGTCCCCGCGACCGTGGGGAGCGCCTAGGCGGGCGAGATCTCGACCAGCTTGCCGGCAGCCTCCTTGAGGTAGCCCTGATCGCGGTACCAGCGCCCTGTCCGCCGCAGACCCTCGTCCAGCTCGATCCGAGGCGCGTAGCCCAGCTCGCGCTTGGCGCGGCTGATGTCGAACGCGCGATTCTGCCGGTACCAATCCACCCGGCGGGGGAAGATGGGTGGCGTGATCCCGAAGGGCTTGCAGAGCTTCTCGCAGATATGTCCGGCGATCACGACCGGCATCACCGGATAGTGAGGAATGCTCACCTCCACGTCGAGCGCCCGAGCCACCGCCTTCACGATCTCCTCGATGGGATAATGCCGCTCGTCGGCGATCAGGTACTCGCGCCCGCTGCCGACGCCCGGCGCCAGACACAGCATGAACGCGTCCACCAAGTTCTCGACGTACAGTGGATGATAGAGCGTCTGGCCGTCGCCGAACATCGGGAAGGTCCCGCGGGCCACGCGCTTGAAGATCATGAAGAAGCGCTCCGGATCCCCGGGCCCGTAGATCGCCGCGGGCCGGAGGATCACGGTCTCCATGCGTCCGGCCCCGAGCTGCTTCACGATCGGCTCGGCCTCGTACTTGGTGCGTTGGTAGTAGTCGGCCGGCTGGATGGGCGCATCCTCGTCGGCCGGCGGGTGCTCCACGTTGCCGTGCACGCCGCAGGTGCTGCAGTAGACGAACTTCCACACACCGGCCGCGAGCGCGGTGTCCATCACGATGCGGGTGCCTTCCACGTTCACTTCGTCGTAGAAGGTGTCGGGCACGTTCAGCTCGCGGAATGCCGCGGCGAGATGGAACACGTACTCCACCCCTCGCATGCTGCGCTCCACCACCGCGCGGTCGGTCACCGATCCCAGCACGACCTCGGCGCCCAGGGCCCGGAGGGTGTCGCACTGAAGACCGTCCTTGTAGTCCAGGGCCACGACGTCGTGTCCTGCCGTCAGGAGGCGACGGACCAAGGCCGTACCGGTAAACCCCGTGCCGCCCGTGACGAGAACCCGCATGCGCTCTCCTTATTGATGGTCCAGCGATCGGTAGACCCCGCCGACACGGCTCGCGGCCGGTGCACGACGTTGAGCGGATGCTGGTGGCATCCGGAGCAGTCGTTCAGTCGTTCGTGCGGGCGGGTTCACCGACACCTTACAAGAACCGTGCCCGCTATCTGATATTGGTACCGCAGGTTGGAGCACCGCGTCGGGGCTGTGAACCGCAGGAATGGCCGGGTGAAGTGTCGCGCGTGCGCGTCAGAAAGAGCCGGATCGGGCGGGCGAAAGGCCCGCTTTGCCGCAGGCGTTCGAGCAGGTCCCGGGCGGCTCCAGCGGGTGCGGCCACCGCGAGCGCCAGGATCGATGCCTCCCCGACCTGCCAGCAGGCCATAACCTGGATCGGAGCCGGGTCGCTGCCCACCGCCCATCCCCCCGCCCCATGCCCCTCCATCGCCAACGAGAGCTCGGGCACCCCTCCCGACCGCCCCCATGCCTTATACACGGCTTCCTTGCAACTGAGCACGATGACGACCGCCTCCCGAAACGATGGCTGGGCCGCGCACCATGCGCGCTCTTCGGGCCGCAGCCATCGGTCCGCCAGTCGTCGGACCGAAGACGGGCTCAGGTGGCCGTACGTGCTCCGCTCGGCGAGATCGATTCCCACCCCCTGCATCAGGCGACCGAGTCCAGCCGTCGGCCAAGGGTGTCCACGATCGTGGTGTAGGACGTGAGCTCGCGGATCTCCTGATTGGAGAAGACCACGTCGAACTCGGTTTCGAGCTGGGAGATCAGCATCAGGTGGTTGAGCGAGGTCCACGCCACCGAGGAGGTCGCCGAGAAGTCCTGGTCGATGCTCTTCGCGGGCACGTCCAGCACCTGCGCCAGCACCTCGCGAACCCGTCTCCCAATCCTGTCCCGGTCATGCATCGCGATGCCCCTCGCTGTTGGTCAGCACCGCTCCGGTGGGATGCAGTGCTGCTGGTGAGATCCAGGCCGGCCACTCGGGCCCCGGCAGGTCGAGCGGCCGGTGCCACCGCCCGTCGTCGCTCGTGGCGAAGCCGTGGTTGGGGAGCAGCGCCGAGGCGACCTGGTTCCTGCCGGAATCGATGAACTCGGCGGAGAGTGCGGAGGCGCCGGCGGCCCGCGCATCCTCGGCGATCCGGGCGAGCAGGGCGGTCTCGACCGATTTACCGATCACCCGGCAGCTCAGGAGGAACGACTCCAGGTGCCAGGCGTCCGCCTCCTGCTCCAGGATCGCCGCGCCGGTGAGACCGAAATCGCCGAAACGATCCGCCACCTTCATGGTGTACACCCGCCACGCGCCCGACGCGATCTGCCGCCGGATCGTCGCCTCGTCGTGACGGCGGGTGGTCAGGTTGAACTGGTTCGTCTTGGCCAGGAGCTGGACCACCCGCGACATGCTCTCGTCCTCGACGTGATCGATGGCCACGCGCAGACCGAGACCCCGCAGGAAGTCCTCCATCGAGCCCACCGCGCCGCGATACTCCTCCCGAACGCGCGACTCCTGATACTGCCGGGTGCGCTGCGCGTCTTCCGCGGTCTGTCGCAGCACCATGAGCGACGACAGCGAGCCGACCCAGCCGGCGTACATCGAGGGATCGGCGGGTGGGTCGGGAACCCGGAGTTCCGGAATCTGATCGTGGACCCACGTGCGCTCGTGAGGACTGTCGTCGATCAGCAGCATGTGATCGAGGCCGATGTTCAGCTCCCGCGCGAGCGCGCGGATGTTGGTGGCCTTGTCCTCCCAGTTGATGCGGTACGCCGCCAGGTGGGCCTCGCGGATCAGCATGCTGGGGTGCTCCCGGAGCACCGCCAGCACCTCGGACTCGTTGTTCTTGCTGCAGAGTGCCAGCAGGATGCCCTGCCGCTGGAGATCCAGCAGCTCCCGCTGGAAGTCCACGAACTCGCTGCCGGGCCACTGCGGGCCAAGCGCGATGCCGGCAGGGCCGTCCTCCCCCAGCACTCCGCCCCAGAGCGTGTTGTCCAGATCGAGCACGATGCACTTGGTCGCCTTGCCCATCGCCGCCAGGGCGAAGCCGACGTAGCGCTCGGCCACGTCCCGCATGAGAGGGTCGGACCAGGTCACGTGCCCGCGATAATGGGTCCGCCAATTGAACGCCTGCGCGCGGCCGACCTGGGCCACGGCGTCCGACAGCGGGAACAAAAAGGTGTCGTCGCGGGACGCCAGACGCAGCCGGAGGTGCTTGTTGGCGTGGGCAACGGTATGGGCGAAGGTCCCCTTGCTCCGAAACGCGTTGACGCCCTCGCTGCTCAGGCGCGGCAGGACGAAGTCGTTCATCACGAGGATACCGGAGCCGGCGCGGTCGAACACGTCGAGCCCCGCGAACAGCGGCGTCAGCAGTCCGCCGACCACGGGCTCGCTCTTGAGGGGCTGCGTTTCGGCCCAGCGCTGGTTCCAGAGGACGTCGGCGTCGATGGCGAGAAACGTGACGTGCGGCTGGAACCGGTAGAGACCGGAGTTGGGGTCGAGCAGCTCGCTCACATACTGACCGTACGGTGCCACGTACGGCTCGAGCCAAAGGCCCACCCGCGCCGCCTCGACCCTCAGGACGGGCACGAACGGATCCAGCGTGAACGAGCCCAGCATCGCGACTCGGGTCCGCAGATGCTCCGGGATGCTTTCCCAAGGAATGCGGTCGAGCGAGCGAGCCGCTGCCTGGTACGCCGACCACGGCTGGTTCGGGAGCACGCCCGAGGCGATGCGCTGCAACGTGGCGCTGTCGATCCGGTGGTCTGAAGTCACGGGCCTATCGTCGGGTGAAGATGACCTTGGCGGGATTGCCCAGCACGATGCTGTTGGGTGCCACGGTACCGCTCACGACCGAGCCCGCGGAGACGATGACGTTGTCTCCGATATCGGCCCCGCCCAGCACTACCGAATTCGAGCCCACCCATACGCGGTGGCCGATACGGACGCCCTTGCCCACGGTTCCCTGCTCCTGAAGCGGTACGTCCAACCGATCGAAAACGTAGGTCCCGGTGAGGATGGTACAGTTCGGGCTGATGAGCACGTCGTCTCCCAGGGTCAGCCCCGCGGGGCCCGCGCCGACGAAGCACCCGGTGGA
>JACDHV010000076.1 GCA_013820855.1 Gemmatimonadales bacterium
GGGCCCGACCGGCTGGTGCTCGACACGGTGCCGCCGACGGATCCGGTCGCGGTTCTGTGGCTGGAGGGGTGGACGACGCAGCCGAACCGCACTGCTGGTTCGCGCCTCGCGCTGGACCCCGCTGGCGGGGTGGTGTCCATCGATAGCCGGTTCCAGGTGAGCCGGCCACCGTTGCGGCTCGGAGGTCGCGAGGCCACCAGCGTCGCTCCGGCTACGGGAGGCGGTTGGTGGCTCACGGATGCAGGCGGCAACTTGATCCGGGCCGATGCCCGCGGCCAGGTCGTCTCCGCTGCGGCGACACCGTTCTCCTGCCCCTCGGTCGCCGGCGATCCCTCGTCTGGTGAACATCTGGATGGTCCGCTCGGCGGAGCGGTTCGCGTACCGATTGGCCGAGATCGACTCGCGGCTGCTGATGCGATTCTGGTGGGGAACGGCGCGGTGTACTACGCACGTTCGTACGCGACGAGGTTCTGGCCCTCACGCCGGCCGGTGACACTCTCTGGCTGACCCGCCGTGACCTGCCGCAAACGACGATCGAGCGGCGCTTCGAGATCCGGGAGGGCCAGGTCGTCATCGACTACCATCCGGTCAATCTCGGCCTGGCCCTGGGACTCGACGGACGCCTGTACGCCCTCAGCACGCTGGGCTTCACCCTGACGGAGAGCCGGCTCGACGTCCTTGAGCCCGCGACCGGACGGCTGCTGCGCACGGCCCGCCTGTCCACGGCGCAGCCCACGATCGCGGTCGGGAGGGATGGGCGGACCTACCTGCTCGATGCGTCCGAGCTGCTCAGCGGGGTCCCGGAGCAGGAGCGGGAAGCGGCTCCGGACTTCGACCTGCCCACCCTCCGGGGGGGACGGCTGTCCTCGGCCACGCTCCGGGGTCGAGTGGTGCTGCTCAACTTCTGGGCGAGCTGGTGCACTCCGTGCCGAACCGAGATGCCGGCCCTCGACTCGCTGCGGCGGGAGATCGCCGACACAGAATTCGTGCTGGTCGGGGCCAACGAGGACAGGGACGTCGGCGCCGCCCGTGCCTTCATGAACCGGCTCGGCTTCGATTTCCCCTTCGTGCTCGGGCGGGGGAGCCTGCGGCGACGGTTCCACTACCCGGGACTCCCGTACACCGTGCTGCTCGACCGAGCCGGTCGAATCGCGGGGCGCTGGATCGGCTTCGCGGGCCCGCAACAGCTTCGGACCGTGCGAGCCCTCGTACGGTCGGAGGTCGATCGGGGCCCGCGCCAGAGCGTGCGGCACCGGCACGGGGGTTGAGCCGGCGACAATTGCCTCCACACCTTCACAGCCGCCAGCGGCCTGGCCTCCCATGCCGCGGTCTGCCGGCTGTCCGACCTCGACGCCGTCGCCGCCAAGCTCAACGGACCCCCTAAGACGCTGCAGTTCATGACACGCTGCACTGACCCGTTGAGCCCGCCAGGGAATTTCAGCCGGGAACCGGCCGACAGCCCGCCCCTTGACCCTATACCCAGGTACCGGGCCTATACTGGACATCAGAGCTGAGAAAAGGGCAAGAGAATGGCACTGACCATTGGTCAGGTTGCGTCGGCAGCCGCCGTCAACATCCAGACGATCCGGTACTACGAACGCCGAGGGCTCTTCACCGCTCCGCGGCGCTCCCCGGCCGGGTATCGCCAGTACGCCGAGGATGCGGTGAACCGTCTCCGGTTCATCAAGCACGCGCAGGAATTGGGCTTCTCGTTGAAGGAGATCCAGCAACTGTTGGCGCTCCAAGTCCGGCATGGCGCCGCGTGCGACGCCGTCGAGCGGAAGACCCGGCAGAAGATCGGACTCGTGGAACGCAAGATCCGGGACCTCGAGCGCATCAGGCACACGCTGGAGCAGCTCGCCGCGGCCTGCGCGTCGCGCCGGCCGACGGACGAATGCCCGATTCTGGAGGCATTGGAAGACCATGCCCCCCCCGATCGGTAAGACACTGCTCGCGGCCGGGGCCGGGGTCGCGGCCGCGGTCGGGTCGGCCCTGTGCTGCGCCGGGCCACTGGTGGCGGTATTCCTGGGCCTCAGTGGAGCCGGCCTCGCGGCGGCCTTCGAGCCCCTCCGGCCGTACTTTGTCGCCGCCACTACGCTGTTTCTCCTGCTCGGATTCGTGGCCGTCCGCCGGGAGGAACGAAAGGCGTGTCAGCCGGGCCAGCTCTGCGCCTCGCCGACGATCCGCCGCCGCATGAACCGGCTGCTCTGGATCGCGACGGCCATGGCTGTCCTACTGGTCACCTTCCCGTGGTGGTCGGGATTCATTCTGGGGTAGGGATTCGTCATCACCGAATGCAGTGGAGGGTCGATATGATCTCGTGGCTGAAGTTGCTCCCCGTGCTCGCCGCCGGTGTCGGGAGCGCTGCGTTCTGGTGCCCCCTGTGTGACGCGGGCCCCGCGGTCGTCCGAGCGGAAAGCCTGCAAGTGCAGTCGGCGGACACGGCCTCGGTGCGGCTGCACATCTCCCGGATGACCTGCGGCAGTTGTCCAGTCACCGCACGGGTGACTCTCAACAGGCTCGCCGGCGTCTATGGCGCCACTGTGACGCTGGAGGATAGTCTCGGCATCGTGCGGTACGACCCTCGCCGGGTCACGCCGGAACAGATCGCGGCGCACCTCACCCGCGCGACCGGTTTCGGCGCGACGATCCTGCCGGACACGACGACCGGGCCGCGCGGCTCGGGCGGCGCCTGAGGTCATATGCGCCAACATCGGGAACTCGTCATCGATGTGCGTGGCATGACGTGCGACCACTGCGCGCGCGCGGTCTCCGAAGCGTTGCGATCCGTGCCGGGTGTGGAAGACGTGCTGGAAGTGAGCCACGCTGGTGGTTCGGCGCGCGTCTTCGCCGGGCCGGACGCGACCGCAGAACGAATCGAGCAGGCTCTCGCACGGGCTGGCTTTCAAGCGCGGGTGCGTCACGAGGCACCAGCCGGTGCGCCCGCGGTGATTGCTCGCCCGGCAAGCGATTTCGATCTGATCATCGTCGGGGGTGGCTCGGCGGGGTTCGCCGCCGCCATCAGGGGCTCGGAGTTGGGGGCCAGGATCGCCCTGGTCGAGGGGGGCACGCTTGGCGGCACCTGCGTCAACGTCGGATGCGTGCCGTCGAAGACTCTCCTCCGGGCCGCCGAGGCCAACCACCGGCGAACCCATCATGGCTTCGGAGGAATTCCGGCGACCGACGGCCGGCCGGACTGGGCTCTGGTCCGGGGCCAGAAGGATGAGCTGGTCACCGAGCTCCGGCATGTCAGATACTGGGACGTCTTGCGCGCCTACGAGGCAGTCACCCTGGTTCCGCAGCCGGCCACCCTTGCCTCGGCCCACGAAGTCCAACTGGCTGATGGCCGCACGCTGAGTGCCGGCAAGACCCTGATCACAACCGGTTCCTCGCCCTGGGCCCCACCAATCCCCGGCCTCGCCGAAGCGGGGTATCTCGACAACGCCGGCGCGATGGCGCTCGAGCGCCTGCCGGACTCGTTGGTGGTGATTGGCGCCAGCGCGGTGGGACTGGAGCTGGCTCAGATGTTCGCGAGGCTCGGCGTGAAGGTGACCATTCTCGAAGTCCAGCCCCGCATCGCGCCGGCGGAAGACCCGGCGATCGGCGATGCCCTCGGGGACTACCTGGGTGCCGAGGGGCTCGAGGTGCTGGTAGGCGTACAGATCGAGCGGGTAAGCCGGACGAACGATGGCTATACCATCCACTTCCGCAGGGAGGCTCGGGGCCACACCGCACAGGCGGATCAACTCCTCG
The DNA here is from genome assembly GCA_013820855.1 of Gemmatimonadales bacterium. Taxonomy (GTDB): domain Bacteria; phylum Gemmatimonadota; class Gemmatimonadetes; order Gemmatimonadales; family GWC2-71-9; genus CAVVWJ01. The sequence goes on from JACDHV010000076.1 coordinate 3,754, forward strand.
TCGCCACCGGCCGGCGGGCGAACACCAGAGGCCTTGGCCTCGAGGCGGTGGGCGTGACGCGCGGCCAGAGGGGTGAGCTTGTGGTCAACGACCATCTGCAGACGGCGAGCCCTGACATTTATGGAGCTGGTGACGTACTGGGCGACCCGATGTTCGTCTACGTCGCCGCCTACGGGGGGTCCCTGGCGGCAGAGAACGCGCTGCGCGGCAACACTTGGCGCTATGATCTCTCCGCTGTCCCGAGAGTGACGTTCACCGATCCGGCGATTGCCTCGGTCGGGCCGACCGAGATCGAGATGCGTGCCCGGGGGGAGGAGCCGCTGGTTTCGCACCTGCCGATGGAACACGTGCCACGGGCGCTCGCCGCACGAGATACGCGGGGCTTCATCAAGCTCATCGCCGATCGGACAACGCGAAGAATCGTTGCGGCGCACATCCTCGCCAGCGAGGCCGGCGAGATGATCACCGAATCCACGCTCGCGATCAAAGCCGGGCTTACCGTCGAGGATGTGACCTCGATGTTTCACCCCTACTTGACCCTATCCGAGGGGATCAAGCTCGCCGCACAGACGTTCGACAAGGACGTGAAGACGCTGTCGTGCTGCGCGGCGTAACCGAAAGGACCTGACGATGCCGGTTGAGATCGCAAACCTGGAAGCGGTCAGCACCGCTCTCCTCCGGGTCCTGCCCAGGCTCTCCAACGAGGAACAGCGCCTGGGCCTTGCCTTGCACCGCCAGCTCGCCCGGGGGCGGCCGGTGCCCAGAGTCAGCCTGCCCGAGACTGGCGCCGTGATCCGGGTCAATGTGCCCCGGATCGGCTCGACGACGTCGACCCTGCGGGAGCGGTGATGTCGTTTCTCCTGCCCGACGCGGCCGTTCTCAGAACCAGTGCCGCCAACGCCGTCACGGGCTTCTGTCACTACATTTTCTTCCTGGCCTCGGTGGAGGCCGGAGCCAGCTGGACCGCCCGCCACGAAGGCACCTTCGTTCTCACCCTGGACCAGGCGTTTGAGTTGGCGAAGCGTGCCAACGCCGCGACGTTCGGCTCCGCTTTGAGTGTCTGAAGGCCCTGGCATCGGCCGGCCTGTCGGTACCGCCAGCTGCTTGGGTGGCTCTCGTGATACGCCGTATGGGTTAGGGCAGACTCATCACAGTGGGAGGGAATGAACATGACATCGCGGACAGTCGAAGTATTCATTGCGGGCTGCCCGGTTTGCGACGAGGCTGTTGAACGGGTGCGCGAGCTGATTTGTGAGGGCTGCGATCTGCAGGTTGTCGACATGAGGACCGCGACGGGCCGAGCCAAGGCTACGCGGTATGGCGTGCAGCGGCTGCCGACCGTTGTGGTCGACGGGATGATTGCGGCCTGCTGTCATCAGGGCAGCGTCGATGTCGGAAGTTTGCGTAACCTGGGTGTGGGGAGCGGAACGTAGGCCTGCTGGCACCCGCGCCAGCCTGAGGGCCCTCACCCTCGAACGGTAGCCAGGAGCTTCCTGGCGTGGACGGGTCAATCGTCCCAGTGCTCGTGACGCGACCGGTGATCGTGGTCGCAAGCGTGGTAGTAGCGGCCGTTCCGCTCCCACACCACGATCGTCCGACCATCCTGCCGCCGTCCCACGGGTCGGTCGTAGTAATGGCCATCCCAATAGTAGACAGTGACGGGACGGTAGCCGCGGCGGCTCCACTGCCTGGCCTGGCCGTGTCGGTGGACTCGCTCGACCGAAACGGTACGCGGGCCCTCCACGACGACGACCCGCCGCGCGGTGGGCCGCCGGTAGGTGGAATATCCGTCGCGGACGACCACGTGCCCCGCGACCGGCCCGCTGCGGACCACCACCCCCGCCTCCACCCGCTGCGCATGCAGCGGAACGGCGGCGCACAGGAGCCCGGCGACAAACGACGAGACCACCACGCTGGTATTCATTGAGCCCTCGGCTTGAGATCGGGAAGACAGCGGCGACTAGAAGTGCGAGGGCTATGCCAGGTGCTAAGTCTTTGCCCGACTTCGCTTCCGGGAAATCGGCCGGGAGGCCGTCGTCCTCTCGGGCAGACGCGGACGCCGTGCGGGCTCGGCTGCACCGGCGAGCTCTGCAGCATCTTGCGCATCCACCCAGTCGCAGATAATTCGGAATGCCGTGTCGCGGTCGAGCTCGAAGCGGCGCATGAGGTAGGGCACGGCGCCATACATATTGCTGCGGCCGCCGGCCCGCAGGCGGCGGAGAAAGGAATGAAAGCGGTACAGGCGGTTTCCGGGACTCACTGTCACGCGGTAAGTGCTTACGGGGATACAGATTGAAGAAACACTACACGTACCCGAATATAAGCCGAAACGCGCACGGGCGCAATCGGACCGGCCGTCCTGGCTGCCGGCGTCTGCCTCCTTGACACCGTCCCAAGCGGGGCTCATACTAGGGGCTGCTCGTCACTTACGCGCTGCCCTGCACGAGCTACCCGCCTCTCGCGGGACCGCGTGGCTCACTCTCCACGTCGCTCCGGTCGGATAACACTTCGCCTCGTCGAGCTGCGCTATGTTTCGCCAGATCCTCTCGTTCTTCACTAGTAAAGCCACTATGGAGGCAGGTATGGCCGCGGAATTCTTCATCGGTGAATCGCTGGTCGGCGATGGCAACGAAGTCGCTCACATCGACCTGATCATCGGGTCCAAGTCCGGCCCGGCCGGCGCCGCGTTCACGCAGGCGCTGTCCCGCAATACCGACGGCTTCACCACGCTGCTGGCCGTCGTCACGCCGAACCTCGCCGCGAAGCCCGACACCGTCCTCTTCAACAAAGTCACCATCAAGGGCGCCAAGCAGGCGGTGCAGATGTTCGGCCCGGCGCAGGCGGCGGTCGCGCGCGCGGTGGTGGACTCGGTGAGCGAGGGCGTTATCTCGAAGGCGCAGGCGAACGATCTCTGCATCCTGGTGGGCGTGTTCGTCCACTGGCAGGCCGAGGACGACAAGAAGATCTACCAGTACAACTATCAGGCGACCAAGGAGTCGATCGCCCGGGCGCTCCAGGGCAAGCCGACGGTGGACGAGGTCCTCCAGAAGTACAAGGCCGCGCGGCATCCGTTCGCCAGCGGCGCCGAAGGCTGATCGCTACAGTCCCGCTGTTCCGAATTCCGGCGAGGGGCGGCCCGCTTTCGGGGGCGCCCCTCGTTTGTTCCCCAGACCGTCCGACCCGGAAAGAGTATGCCGTCGATGCGTAAGCTTCTGCTGCAACTCGACAGCTCCCGTCTGCCGAGCGTCTTCGACCAGGTCGTGGCGTACGACGCGGGCGCCGACGACATCATGAGCTACGGAGGCGTCACCGAGACCGACGTCCGCGACCTCATCCACGGCTGCATTTTCACCCGGGGACCCAAGGATCTGCACAACACCGCCGTCTGGATCGGCGGCAGCAACATGTCGGCCGGGGAGCAGCTCCTGGCCATGGCGCAGGACGCCCTGTTCGCCCCGTTCACGGTCTCGATGATGCTGGACTCGAACGGCTCCAACACGACGGCGGTCGCCGCAGTGGTGAAGATCGAGGAGACGCTAGGCAACCTCGAAGGCAAGAAGGTCCTGATCCTCGCGGGCACGGGCCCCGTGGGCCAGCGGGCGGGCGGCCTCCTCGCGAAGGACGGCGCCCACGTCACCATCACCTCCCGCAAGCCGGAGCAGGGCGAGAAGGCGCGGCAGTTCATCAGCGCCCGGTTCAACGTGCAGGTCGAGGCGACCACCCTGAACGATCCGGCGGCCCTGCCGGAGCTCTGCAAGGACATCGACGTCCTCCTCAACTCCGGGCCCGCCGGGGTGCAGATGGTGCCGAAGTCCGCGTGGACCGCCGCGAAGTCGCTCAAGATCGCGGTGGACCTCAACGCCGTGCCACCCCTCGGTATCGAGGGCGTCGAGGTGAGCGATGCGGGGGTCGTCCGGGAGGGCGTCGTAGTCTACGGCGCTTTCGGGGTCGGCAACTTCAAGACCAAGCTGCACAAGGCCTGCGTGGCCCGGCTCTTCACGCGCAACGATCTGGTGCTCGACGCCGAGACGATCGCGGACATAGCGCGGGAGCTGGTCGCCAAGAAGCAATAGACCCGTGCCTCGCGTGGTGGGCATCGATGCCGGCACCGTCAGTGTCGACGTGTGCGGTCTGGGGGATGGGCACCTCTCGCTCGACTACAGCGGCCCCACCGCCGAGGCCCTCGCGGATCCCGACGCGTTCATCGACGGCCTTCGCGCGGCGGGCAAGCCGGACCTCGTAGTCGCGCCGTCGGGCTACGGGCTGCCCGTCCGGCCCGCCGGCGAAGCCACCGACGAGGAGCTGCGGCTGGCCTTCCTGGCGGGACCCGGCGAGCGCGCCGGCATCGGGGGCCTCCGTCGTCTCGTGCAGCGGCTCGCCGCCTCCGAGCTCCCCGTCGTGTTCACGCCCGGCGTGATGCACCTCGACACCGTGCCAGCGCACCGCAAGATCAACCGGGTGGACCTCGGCACGGCGGACAAGGTGTGCGCCACCGCGCTCGCGATCGAGGAGCACCGGCAGCGGACGGGCAGACGCGTGGAAGACATCTCGCTGATCCTGCTCGAGCTGGGCGGCGCCTTCACCGCCGCCATCGCGGTGGACCGCGGGCAGATCGTGGACGGTCTCGGCGGCACCAGCGGGCCGATCGGATGGCGGGCCTCCGGCGCGCTGGACGGGGAGGTGGCATTCCTGGCGGGTACCGTCGACAAGGGGCTGCTCTTCGGCGGCGGCGCCGAGTCGGTCGCGCGGTCATCGCCGAGTGGGCGGGCACTGGCGATCGCCGCCTACGTCGAGGGTGCGGTAAAGGCCGTGGCCCAGCTGAGGGTCTCGGCGCCGAGCGCGGACGAGGTCTTCGTGTCGGGCCGCGGCGCCGAGGACCGGGGCCTGCTCGAGCGGTTGCACGTTGCCCTGGCCGGCGTGGGTACGGTGCGCAGGCTGGAGGGGTTCGCGCTCGTCGCGAAGCATGGGGCGCAGGGTGCGGCGCTCCTGGCCGACGGGCTCGCGGGAGGACGGCACGAGGCGCTGGTGAGGCGCCTCCGCATTCGGGAGGCCCAAGGCACCGTGCTCGACCATCTTCACGTCATCACACTGGCGGCCGCGCGTCGCCGGCTGGGTCTCGATGCCGGCAACTGAACGCCCCGGCCGGCTCCTCGTGGCAGGCGTCACGACGCGCCCTCTGGCCGCTTCGGCCGCCCGGGCCGGATGGTCGGTCGTGGCGGTGGATGCCTTCGGCGACCTCGATCTTCGCGAATGCACGCGGGTACGTGTCGTTCGGCGCGAGGACGGCGGCTTCCATCCCACGGCGGCGGCGGCCAACGCCCGAGACATTACCGCCGACGCGGTGGCCTATACCTCCAACTTCGAGAACTACCCCGTCGCGGTCGCGAGCCTCGCCGAGGGCCGCCGGCTGCTCGGAAATCCTTCCGGTGTGCTCGAGCGGGTACGCGACCCGCTCGGGCTCATGCTCGCGCTCAGCCGGAACGGCTTCGCGACTCCGCTGACCCGGGCGCGCGCTCCGCACACGGCGACCCCGGGACCCCGGCGGTGGCTGCTCAAGCCTCGCCGGTCGGGCGGAGGCCACGGCACGTCGGCATGGCGGCCGGGGCACCCGGTGGGTCGGCACCAGTATCTGCAGGAGCGGGTCGCGGGCATGCCCGGATCCATCACGTTCCTCGCCGACGGGAGCCGGGCGCTGGCGGTGGGAGTAAGCCGGCAGATCGTCGGCGACCGCGCCTTCGGCGCGAGCGGGTTCCGGTACTGCGGCAGTCTGGTGGCCGGCCGGGGGCTCTTTCCGGCGGAGCGGATGCTGCTCGCACGCGCGTACGCCATGGCGCAGACGGTAACGCGCGAGTTCGGGCTCGTCGGCCTCAACGGCATCGACTTCATCGCCCGGGCGGGGGTACCCTGGCCGATCGAGGTCAACCCGCGCTGGTCGGCCTCCATGGAGCTGCTCGAGCGGCGGAAAGAAACGCCGCTGTTTCTGCTGCATGCGGAGGCCTGCGCGGGACGGCTGCCGGAAACCGGGCGGAGTCCTCTGCGAGGGGTGACCGGAAAAGCAGTGGTCTTCGCGCGCCGCGACGTGGTTCTGGGGGACACGCGGGCGTGGCTCCGCGATCCGCGCGTCGCGGATATTCCTCGACCGGGCGAGCGGATCCTTCGCGGCCGCCCGATCTGCACGGTCTTCGCCTCCGGAAGCAGCGCCGCCGGGTGCCGTCGCGCGCTCGCGTCGAGGGCCGCGGCGATCTACCGCACACTCGAGCCCGCGGCGCGAGGCGCGGCATGAGCGCGGAGCGAGTGCTGCATTCCGTGACCTGCCTGGGGTGCGGCTGCGGCTGCGACGATCTCACCGTGCGGGTACGTGGCGGGCGGATTGCCGGCCTCGCACCCCCGTGTCCGCTGGCGCAACGCTGGTTCGGCGATGGGACCGTGCCCCAGGCGATCTCGATCGCCGGCCGGCCGGCCACGCTCGGGCACGCGATCGAGGCCGCGGTATCGGTGCTGCGCACGGCGAACCGTCCGATGGTGATCATCGCCCCGGATCTCACGACCGAGGCTCAGCGGACGGCGATCGCGGTGGCGGACGTGCTCCGAGCCGAAGCCGACGGCGCCACGTCGGACTCCGCGGCGGCGGGCATCCTGGCCGCCCAGCGTCGGGGGCGCGCCGCGGCCACCCTGGGCGAGATCAGGAACCGCGCCGACGTGGTGCTGTTCTGGGCCGTCGATCCCACGGCACGCTATCCCCGGTACCTGGAGCGCTACGCGGCGGCCGCTTCGGCCACCCACGCCGACCGACGGGCGCTGCTCGCGGTCTCGGTGGGCGAGGATCGCGGGCCGGCGGGCGCGGAGATCGAGGCCGACTTCGCCCCGGACGAGGAAGTGGACGCGCTGGCCGTCATGCTCGCCACCGTCCGTGGCCGGCCGCTCGGCGAGGTGGCGCCGCCCTTTCAGCGGGCGGTCGCCCTCGCGGAGCGCCTCCTGCGGGGCAGGTACGTCGCCATCGTCCACGACGCCGAGGAGGCCGGCCCGGCTGGCGGAGACGGCCAGCGGACGGAGAGCCTGGTCGCGCTGGCGCAGGCCCTCAACGGTCCCACTCGGGCTGCGCTCAGCAGCCTGCGCGCCGGCGGGAATCGCTCCGGCGCCGAGGCAGCCCTGACCTGGCAGACCGGGTATCCGATGCGCGTGAGCTTCCGGGACGGCTCTCCCCGGTCGCGCCCTGGGCGATCCGGGCTCGACCGGCTCAGCGCGGGCGGCGCCGATGCCGTCCTGATCGCCGGCTCCGCGGGGGCCCTGGCGGACCTCGGCCCCGTGCCCGGCCGGGTGCCGAGCGTGGTGGTCGGACCGGGAGCCAGCCGCGTGAGCGGCGCGGGCGTCGCGATCGATACCGGCGTCGCCGGCATCCACGAGGCAGGGACCGGCTATCGCATGGACGACGTCCCGCTGCCGCTGACGGCCGTGGTCGAGGGCGTCCGCACCGCCGTGGAGACGCTGAGCCTCCTGCTCGGTGCGCTCCGCGTGCCGCCGCGAGGCAGCGATGGGTGAGGGCGCGCGGCTACGCCTCGTGGGCGGCACCCTACACGATCCCGCCAACGGGGTGGACGGCGAGGAGCGCGACGTCTGCATCGCGGACGGCCGGATCGTGGCCTCGCTGCCCGCCGGGGCGCCGACCCTCGACGCCCGCGGGATGGTGGTGATGCCCGGCGGGGTGGACATCCACGCGCATTTCGCCAGCTCGAGCTGCAATCATGCGCGCAGGCTGATCCCCGACGAGCATGCCGCCGACCCGGCCCCCGCGCCGGCGCTGAGCGAAGGCGAGTCCCGGTCGGGGAGCGGCGGCACCGTGCCCAGCACCTTCACCACGGGCTACCGCTATGCCGGACTGGGGTACACCACCGCGTTCGACGCGGCGGTCGCGCCCCTGCTCGCCCGCCACAGCCACGCGGAGCTGGACGACACCCCTTGCGTGGACGGTGGCATCTTCGCCCTGATGGGCAACGACGAGTACCTGCTGCGGCAGATCGAGCGAGGCGAGCGCGATCGCGCGCGGGACTACGCCGCCTGGCTGCTCGGCGCCGTGGGAGCCTACGCGGTGAAGATCGTGAACCCCGGCGGCGTCGAGGCGTGGAAGACGGGGCAGCGCAACGTGACCGGTCTCGACGACGAGGTGTCGGGTCGCCAGGTCACTCCGCGCGCCATTCTGGAGACGCTCACCGATGCCGCCAACCGGCTCGGGCTCCCGCACCCGGTGCATATCCATTGCAACAACCTGGGGGTCGCGGGAAACGCGGCGACGACGCTCGCCAGCATGGAGACGCTGGCCAGCCGGCGCGCCCACTTCACCCACCTCCAGTTCCACTGCTACGGCGGGGAGCCCGGCAAGGGCTGGTCCTCCGCCGCGGCGCCGGTCATCGAGTACGTCAATGCGCACCCCGAGGTGAGCGTGGACGTCGGCCAGGTGATGTTCGGCCCGGCGATGACGATCACCGCGGACGCGCCGGTCGAGTACCTGCTGCACAAGAGCAGCGGGCGCCGCTGGACCAACATCGACATCGAGCTCGAGAGCGGCTGCGGGATCGTCCCGCTGGCCTACAAGGAGAAGGCGGCGGTCTCCGCGCTGCAATGGGCGGTCGGCCTCGAGCTGTTCCTCCTGAGCCAGGATCCCTGGCGGGTGGTCCTCTCCACCGATCATCCCAACGGCGGCTCCTTTCTGTCCTATCCCGCGCTGATCCAGCTCCTCATGGACCGCGCCGTCCGGGACGACCGGCTGGCGCAGCTGAATCCGCGATTCCTGGCGGGCAGCGCACTCGCCGACGGGCTCGCGCGGGAGTACACCCTCAACGAGATCGCCATCGTGACGCGGGCGGGGCCGGCCAGGCTGCTCGGGCTCCGCGACAAGGGGCACCTCGGCGTGGGCGCCGACGCCGACGTCACGGTCTACTCGCGAGATCCCGACATCGCCAAGATGTTCTCGACGCCCCGCTACGTGGTGAAGGGCGGCACCCTCATCGTGGAGGAGGGGCAGTTGCGGCGCGCCCCGGCGGGGAAGCGGCTCCGCCTCGCGCCCGGCTACGACGACGCGATCGTGCGCGATCTGCGGAAGCACTTCGAGGCGTACTCGACCGTCTCGTTCGACAACTATCCGGTGCGCGGCCTGCGGGACGCGCCGGTCGGGATCCCGTGAACGTCCGCGGCGTCTTCATCGAGGACACCTTCGCCGAAGCCTTCACCATGCGGGTGGCGCGGCTGATCATCACCGGCCGCTCCTCGCGCTGGGCGCGGGAGGCGACGATCAAGCTCACCGGCTTCGCCACCTCCGTGATCGGCTGCAAGTGCGAGGCGGCCATCGAACGCGAGCTGCCCCCGGCCGAGACGCCTGACGGGCGGCCGGGGTTCAGTGTGCTCTTCATGACGATGAGCAAGGACGACATGCCGAAGCGGTTGATCGAGCGGGTCGGCCAGACGGTGCTCACCTGCCCCACGACCGCCTGCTTCGACGGCCTGCCCGGCGCGCCCGACCGGGTGGGCGTGGGGTCCGCCCTCAGGTTCTTCGGCGACGGCTTCCAGGTGAGCAAGGTGATCGGCGGCGAGCGGTTCTGGCGGATCCCGGTGATGGAGGGGGAGTTCCTGGTGCAGGAGAAGTTCGGAATGGTGAAGGGAGTGGGCGGGGGCAACTTCCTGATGCTGGCCCGGAGCGCGGACGCCGCGCTCGAGGCCGCGGAGGCGGCGGTGGACGCGATGTCGGGCAGGGACGGTGTCATCCTCCCCTTCCCGGGCGGTGTGGTCCGGAGCGGGAGCAAGGTGGGCTCGCGCCGGATCAAGAGCATGATCGCCTCGACCAACGACGCGTTCTGCCCGACCCTGCGGGCGATCACCGATACCCAGCTGCCGGACGACGTGAACTCGGTGCTGGAGATCGTGGTCAACGGCACCGACACCGAGGCCATCGCGGGCGCGATGCGCGCGGGAATCGACGCGGCCTGCCGGGAAGGGGTGGTCGCCATCACGGCCGGCAACTACGGCGGCAAGCTCGGACCGCACCATTTCCATCTCCGGAAGATCATGAACGCCGGAGCGCGGGCATGAGCGACGGCATCCGGGCGCGACTCCGACGGCCGCTCGAGGCGCGCGCCGATCTCGGCGCGGTGCTCGACGGGAGCTGGACGGAGCTCGGCGCGGCCGAGCTGGCGCGCCGGCCCGTCGTGCTCGACGGAGG
>JACDHV010000077.1 GCA_013820855.1 Gemmatimonadales bacterium
GTTGCCATGGGGCCGTTGGATGAGATCGCCTGAATGATGGTGCGCCCGGGCGCGAGCGCGATCACGACCCCCAGTGAGTCCACCGCAGCCACCTCCGGCCGGAGCGATTTCCAGCTCATCCTGCCGGGCAGAATCGGGGTTCCATCTTCGCGAAGCGCGCGGGGCTCGATGATGAGGCTCTCCCCCGGCAGAAGCGCGGGGGCGGCGGGCTCGAGCGTCAGCACCGTGCCGCCGCTCGCCAGGGCTCCGGTATCGGCGGCGCCCCTTCCCGTGATGAGGATCGCCATGGACGCCTGGCGCCCCTGCACCCGCGCCTCGATCTTGGCCAATCCGGGGTTCACTCCCGTCACGGCCCCCTCCTGTCCCACCTTCGCGACCAGGGTGTCCGAGCTCCAGAAGGTAAAGCGGGCCTGAGGGATGATGTTTCCCTGGCGATCGTAGGCCGTGGCGAAGAGGGGCTGGCGCTCGCCCACGACCAGCGTCATGGTTTCGGGCGTAACCTGCACTTCGGTCACGACTTGCGCCCGAATGGGGCCTGCGAGAGCGAGGGCGCCCGCTGCCGCGAGGACCGTGCGGACGGTCGGCTCACGAGCCCGGGGCGGGCGAGCGCCTCGCACCGGCTGATTCGGAGGAAGAGTCACCGGGTGGTTGCGTCCGGAATGGAGTCAGAGATCGCGTAAGTATAGCGCGACGTGGCCAGCCTTGCAGAAGGCTCGAAGATGTGCGAGTTATTAGCTGGACCGTGAGCAGGCGCTCTACGCCTCGCGACCGGCGGCGGGTTGCGCCGCATCCGCGTTCGGAAGGAGCGAAGATGGCCGACCTTCATTATATGGAAATGGGCTGGTCCGGCTCGGGCTGGATGGATCCCCTGCCTTCGGAGCCGGTCCCGCCCACCTCCCCAACTCCAGCCGATGTCTCTGGTTACCGCTCTTCGAACTCCTCCTCCGACGACGCGCCACGCCGCGCCGCGGCCCCCCGGCGGAGTGCCGGCAAGCGGAGTGCCGGCAAGCGGAGTGCCGGCAAGCGGAGTACCGGCAAGAAGAAGGGGGCCGCGAAGGCGCCCAAGAAGGCCGCAAAGCGGCCCACCAGGAAAGCCGCCCGGAGGACCGCGAAGAAGTCGGCCAAGCGATCGACGAGCAGGAGCGCCGGACGGTCGGCCAAGCGGGGCGTGAAGAAGGCCGCGAAGAAGGGTGCCAGGAAGGCCGCCAAACGAGGTTCCAGGACGTCGGCCAGGCGCACGGCCAAGAAAAGCGTACGGAAGAGCGCCAAGAAGAGCGTACGGAAGAGCGCCCGCAAGACCGCCAAGAAGAGCGCCCGGAGATCCGGCCGAAGGCCGCGGCGGCGCTGATTCCGCAGCTCGGCACCGGCGTTCAGCGCCCCGTCATCCGCGGGGCGCTTTTTTTCACCGCTCGGCCGATCCAGCGAGCCGACGCCGCGGCGGCCCTTCGACTCCGGTGCACCGGCTACGGATCTTGTGCCGGGCAAGAACTAGCGACGCGCTTCGGATCTTGCATCGACCGAGGCGTAGACCCACCTTCCAGCATCTCGTCCCGCAGAGTCGATGCCCCACCGCCACTTTCACGCGGCCATCGCGCTTGGATTGTGCCTGCTCCTCGCGTGTCGCTCGCGCGAGCCGGACGGGATCGCCCTGATCGGCGCGACGCTGATCGACGGCACGGGTGGCCCGCCGCTGGAGGAGTCGGTCGTGGTGATCCGGCGCGGCCACGTCGAGTCGGTGGGGTCCCGCGGCGACTTCCGGCTGCCCGAGCGGACGACGGAGATGGATCTCACCGGACGGTGGATCATGCCCGGGCTGGTGGATGGCCACGTCCACCTGGTCGACCCGCTGGCCGGCGTCGCGAGGTGGTCGATGACCCGCTACCTCGCGTGGGGGGTGACCACCGTTCGCGACGTGCACGGTCCGCTTCGGAGCGTGCTGGCGGTGCGCCGCCAGTTGAACCGCGGCTGGAGCCCGGGACCGAGGGTGTACTCCGCCGGCTCCATGCTCGACGGCGTGCCGCCGACCTACCCCGACGCGGTCGCGGCCCGGACGGCGAAGGAGGCCCGGCGCGGAGTGGATCGTCTGGTGAACGCGGATGTCGACCTGATCAAGGTCTACACCCGGGTGGACAAGACGCTGCTCGCCGCCGTGCTGGACGAGGCGCGCACCTTCAATCTCGCCGTCGCGGGGCACCTCGGGCTGACCGATGCGGTGACGGCCGCGCGCCTGGGACTCGGGTCGCTCGAGCACCTGAGCGGCATTCCCGAAGCCGCCGCGGCCGACCCGGCCGCATTGTACGCCGCCCATCGGAGCTCGTTCTTCGCGGGATGGACCGCGTTCGAGCGGGCCTGGGCCGGCCTGGATTCCATGTCGCTCGCCCGGGTGGCTGGGGTACTGGCAGCGCAGAACGTGATCGTGGTGCCCACCCTGGTGCTGCACGAGACGCTCAGCCGTCTGGACGACCCCGCCGTGCTGGGCGACACGATGCTCAAGACGATTCCGGAGGAGGAGCAGCGCCGGTGGAACGTTCCCGACATGATCGCGCGCGCGGGCTGGACCAGGAGCGACCTCGCCGCGTTCCGCCGTGCCCGCACGGCACAGAACCTCTTCCTCCGTGTCTTCAACGCGAAGGACGGCCGGGTTGCCGTGGGTACGGACGCGGCGAACCAGATGCTGATCCCGGGCCATGCAGTGCACCGGGAGATGGAGCTGCTGGTGGCCGCCGGGCTCACGCCCGGGGAGGCGATCACCGCCGCCACGCGCAACGGGGCGCTGCTCCTGCGGGTGGACTCGCTCGGGCTCATCGCCCCGGGCAAAGTGGCCGACCTCGTCGTGCTGGAGCGGGACCCGCTCGCCGATATCCGCAATACCACATCGATCCATCGGGTGGTGCTCGGAGGGCGCATGCTCTCGCCCGACAGCATCAGGTCGCGCTGGTGACTGGCCGATGGGGCTGAGCCGCCTCGTCGGGGGCTGGATCGCCGTGTTCGTGTGGCTGCTCCTGTGGGAAGTCGTCGCGCCGCGGCTCGGCGCCGCACGCAACTCCACGAGGCTCCACCGCGCCCGGGTCCATCTGGGAGAGGCGCTCCTCCTCACGCTGCTCGGGGGGCTGTGGTTCGGCAGTCTGGGGGCCGGCGGCTGGTGGCTGGTGTTCGGCCTGGTGGGCGCGCTGCGAGAGTGGCCCGTCCCGCACGGCGGCCGGATGCCCGGGCGGTCGGATCCGATCTCCCTCGCCGCTTCCGTGCTCCGGGTGTCGAGGACGCTGGTGGCGGGCGGCCTCCTCGCCTGGCGGCTGGCGCCCGCATGACCGCCGCCGCCATCGAGCGGGTCGGGGTCTTCTTCGAGACGGTGCCGACACGGCAGGGCTTGCTCGCGCGCCAGGCGCTGGGACGGATCCGCGACACCGACCCGGCGCTCGCCGAGCGGCTGCGCGATGGGATGGCGAGCGAGGTCCGGCCCGACGGCACCGTTGCCGGCGGAACGGTGCCGACCATCTGGCGGGTGCACGAGCTGCTCGACCTGGGCGTGCGCGAGGACGCCTCCGCCGTGGCCCGGCCACTGGCCTGGCTGCTCGGTCTGCAGGATCGCCCCGGCTCGTTTCATGACGGCTGCGATCGCGCCCGACATGCTCGGCGGCTCTGCCGGCATTTCCTCGCGGGCTTCTTCGCGCCCGCCCCACCCGCGCAGCGCCTCGCGCCGGTCACCTTGCCGACGGGAAAGGTGTTCAGGGTAGAACCGGCGGCGCGGTTCGCGATCAGCTGCTTGGCGCTTCGCGCCGTGCTCAGGACGGGCCGGGGCGGAGAGCCTCCGGTGCAGCGGCACCTGCAAAGCCTGGCCCGGATCTCGGAGCAGTGGACCGAGTGGAACGCCTACTTCGCTCCCGACACGATCGTGGCGGGGTTGCACGCCCTCGCCGCGGCCGGCAGCGAGTACCAGGACGTGGTCCGCCGGCTGGTCGGCCTGGTGATGTCGAACCAGGGGGTAGAGGGCGGCTGGACACACGCCGACCTGTTCCAGGTGCTCGACGCGCTGCTCGCCGCGGGTACTCTCGAGGCGCAGGTGACGGTGCGACGGGCGGCCACAACCCTCTCGGCCAGCCAGCGCGCGGACGGAACCTTCGGAACCACGGCGCAGCAGGAGCGCGCGCTCATCGGCCTGCGTGCTCTGCTGTGGGCCTCCCGCAGCCCGGCGTAGCGAGGACATGCCGCCCCGGTCCAGGCGTTCGCAGGGACGCATCGAGCAGATCCCGCCCGGGCCCGACGCCCCGGGACTCGACCGTGCGCTCACGATCTACCTGCCGCCCCCCTACGGGCGCTCCGATCGCCGGTACCCCGTGCTCTACATGCAGGACGGACAGAACCTCTTCGACCCGGAGGCGAGCTTCGCGGGCTCGTGGTGGGCGTACCCAACAGAGGGGAGGGGCGCCTCGCCGAGGACAGCCCTTTCGACGATACGGAGGGGGGCCCCGGCCGCGGCAGCGATTACGTGAACTACCTGGCGGGAGCGATCAAGGGATTGGTGGATGCCCGCTACCGCACGCTGCCCGAGCGGGAAGCGACCGGCATCGCCGGCTCCTCGATGGGAGGGCTCATCAGCCTGTTCGCCTTCTTCGCCCGAACCACCTGGCCCACCCGGTGGCCGTCGCCTCCGGCTCCCGGCTCGACGCGCTGGTGGGCACCGCGCCCTCGACGTGAACAGCATGCATCATCAGGCGGTGAAGGACCTCGCACCGGGCCTGGGGTCCGGGCGACCAGTTCCTGCTCGGCGTCCAGTGGCATCCCGAGGCGCTCACCGACCAGGACCACCGCATGCACCACCTGCTCGCCGGGTTCGTCCGGGCTGCCTCGAGGTAGTAACTTCCGGGCCGGCATTCGACGACCGGAACGGGCATGGCCGAACAGGCGCTCCAGCACCAGAAACCCCGCATCAGACTGACCGCCTTCTCCCACGGCGCCGGCTGCGCCTGCAAGCTGGGCCCGGGTGAGCTGTCCGAGGTGCTGCATCACCTGCCGGCGGTGATCGATCCACGCGTGCTGGTGGACGCCGCCACCCGCGACGACGCGGCCGTCTTCCGGCTCTCCGACGAGCGGGCGCTGGTCGCCACCGTGGACTTCTTCACGCCCATCGTCGACGACGCGAGCCAGTGGGGCCGCATCGCGGCGGCCAACGCGCTCAGCGACGTCTACGCCATGGGCGGGACGCCGCTCTTCGCCCTCAACCTGGTCGGGTGGCCGCGCGAGAAGCTGCCGTTCGAGCTCCTGGGTGACGTGATCAAGGGAGCGTCGGACGTCGCCCAGCGCGCGGGATGCGCGGTCGTCGGGGGTCACTCGATCGATTCGACCGAGCCGCTGTTCGGCATGGTCGTCATGGGCGAGGTGCACCCCGACCGGATGTTCACCAATGCCGGGGCCTGTGCGGGAGACGTGCTGGTGCTGACCAAGCCGCTCGGGACCGGGATCCTCACCACGGCGCTGAAGCGCGAGGCGTTCATCGAAGCCGGTCTCGGCGACGCCGTGCGGTCGATGACGACGCTCAACGACGGCGCCGCGAAGGCGGCACTCCGGGCCGGTGTCAGCGCCGCCACGGACGTGACCGGCTTCGGGCTGCTCCGGCACCTCGGCAACATCCTCACCGCGAGCAGGGTGGCGGCCGAGGTGGCCTTCGAGGCGCTGCCGCTGCTTCCCCACGCGCTGAGCCTCGCCGCGAGGGGAATCGTGCCCGGGGGGACCCTGCGAAACCTGGAGGCGGCCAGGGACCTCGACTGGGCCGGCGACCTGCAACCCCACGAGCGGGTCCTCTGCGTCGACGCGCAGACTTCCGGCGGCCTGCTGCTCGCTGTTCCCCAGGAGAACGAGGCCGCGCTCCTCGACGCGCTGCGCGACGCGCAGACCCCGGCAGCAGCGGTGATCGGCCGGATCGTAGCCGGCCCCGCCGGCCACATCCGTGTGACCCGCCGGCTCTAGCCGGCCCTCGCCACCAGCCTCATGCCTCTCCGCTGGACGACCCAACGCATGGACCAGCTCGAGAACGCCGTGCGCCGCGGCCTGCGCGTCGCGCTGTCGCGGCGGGGAACGGAGTACATCGTGGTGGCGCTCCGCATCACCACGGTAGGGCGCCAGGAGGCGCTGATCGGCCGCCTGCCCATGACCGGCGAGGAGCTTCCCTTCCTGCTGAACGACATCGATCACTTCCAGGTGATCGATTGAGCGGACCCGTCGCCATCCTCCACCTCGACGAGAGCTGTCTCGGCAATGGCCGGGAGGGCGAGAACCCGGGCGGCGGTGCAGCGCTGATCGAGGTCCGCGGCCGAAGCGGGCGGATCGAGCGCCGGGACTTCTTCGTCCACGAGCGGGCGACGACGAACAACCGGATGGCCCTGATCGGGGCGGCGGGCGCCCTGGACCTCCTCGGGGCAAAGGGCGCGCGGCTCTCCGGGCTGATGGTGTCGGACTCGCAATACCTGGTGAAAGGGATGCGGGAGTGGGTGCCGGTCTGGAAGGGGCGCGGCTGGACCAGAAAGGGCGGTCCGATCGAGAACCTGGAGCTGTGGAAAGCGCTCGACACGGCCAGCCGGCGGCACGAGGTGCAGTGGATTTGGCTGCGAGGCCACCAGCGCCACCCGAAGAACGAATACGCCGACTGGCTGGCGGTCCGGGCCGCGAGAGAGCAGCGCGGCAGCGGCCGCCCGGTGAGATCCGAGTTCGACCAGTGGCTGTCGGTCGAGCGGGAGAAGGGGCTGTATGCCGGCTATGACCCTGGACTGGGATTCGCAATGCTGGAGCAGCGCGTCGCGTCCGGCGAATGCTTTCCGCTGGTGCTGGTGGAGTGACGATGGTGGGGCCGGCGAAGCGAGGCTGCGTCGCCGTTGCTTGACACTCCAGGGTCATCTTCCGTAAGCTGCCGTACCGATGCACACCGCTCCAGGGCACCCGTGACCGACGTCGAGCGATTCTTCCGCCGCCTGGTCGGCAACCTCGCCGCGACCGATCCGGGCCGGCTCCGCGGTCCGGTGTCCCTCGAGGAGATCACCCGCGACATCGTGCCCTACCGCACGAACCGCCGGGCTCTCCGGCTCGACACCAGCGAAGACTACGAGCTGGTGCTGCTCCGGCTCTGTGCCGGCGAGGAGAGCCTGGTGCGCACCGAGCCGGAGGAGGCGAGAGAACGCTTCGCCCGGGAGATCGGAAGCGTGAACCCGGACCTCGAGGTGCTGCACGCCTTCGAGAACGTCCAGCTGACGCTCCGGCGCGAGTCCCTGGCGCGTGCGCTGGAGCCGGAGCCGGATGTGCCGGCGCCCTCCGATCGGTTCGACGGCCCGAACGACCTGGGCGAGACCGAGCTGCCGGGGGTCGAGGCGCTCCGCGGACTGCCGCTCGTCGAGGAACCGGCGGTCGCCGACGAGCTGCCCGAGCCCGCCGAAGCTCGCGTCGGCGGTGACGGTCCTTCCTGCGTGTACTGCGGCGGCTCACTGCCCCCACACCGGCCGGTCAACTTCTGTCCCCACTGCGGGCAGAGTCAGACGCAGATTCTCTGCCCCGACTGCGGCAGCGAGGTCGAGCCGGGATGGAAACACTGCGTGAACTGCGGCGCGGCCGTCAGTGGGGGGTAGGGTGTGACCACCTGGAGCACGACGCTCAGACCCAAGGACGTCCTGGCCGTCGTTCTGGGCGGGGGTGCCGGCACGCGGCTCTTTCCGCTCACCAAGGACCGGGCCAAGCCCGCGGTTCCGCTGGGCGGCAAGTACCGGATCGTGGACATCCCGATCAGCAACTGCCTGAACGCCGACCTGCGGCGCATCTGCCTGCTCACCCAGTTCAACAGCAGCTCCCTGCACCGCCACATCCAGGAGAGCTACCGGTTCGACAACTTCGCCCAGGGCTTCGTCGAGATCCTGGCGGCGCAGCAGCGCACGGAGAGCGAGAGGTGGTATCAGGGCACGGCGGACGCGGTGCGCCAGAACCTGGTTCACCTCGCCGACTACCCGCACGAGCTGGTCCTGATTCTTTCTGGCGACCAGCTCTACCGGATGAATTTCCGGGTCCTGCTCGAGCGCCATGTTGCGAGCGGCGCGCAGGTGACCGTGGCGACGACCCCGGTCATGCCGTCGGCGGCCCACGCCTTCGGGATCATGGGGATGGCGCCCGACGGGCGGATCGTCCGCTTCGTGGAAAAGCCTTCCGATCCCGCGGTGCAGGCCTCGCTGCGGGTGGACTGGAGTCGCGTCGAGGAGCTCGAGGAGCCGGTGGAGCCGGACGCGCTGCCCGCATCCATGGGCATCTACGTCTTCGACCGCGCGGTACTGGCCGAGGCGCTGGAGGGCACCGAGGCCGACTTCGGCAAGCACGTCATTCCGCGCATCATCGAGACCCACCGGGTGCACGCCTTCCAGTATCAGGGATACTGGGAGGACATCGGCACGATCCGCTCGTTCTACGAAGCCAATCTCGATCTCTGCGCGCCGCTGCCCAAGTTCAACTTCTACGACCCGGTCGCTCCGATCTTCACCCACGCGCGCTATCTCCCCGGCACCAAGATCATCAAGAGCCGGATCGAGCAGTCGGTCATCGCCGACGGCTGCATCATCAACGATGCCGTCATCGAGCACTCGCTCGTGGGGATCCGCGCCCGAATCGAGGCGGGCGCGACGATCCGCGACTCGCTCATCATGGGTGCCGACTATTACGAGACGCCGGATCGGGCCCACCCGGAGGGAGCCCCGCCCATCGGGATCGGCCGGGGGGCCTGGATCGAGGGCGCCATCGTGGACAAGAACGCCCGGATCGGCGATTCCGTGCGCATCACGCCCGCGGGCAAGGCGCCCAACGTCGATGGCCCCAACTTCCACGTGCGGGACGGGATCGTGATCGTTCCCAAGAATGCGGTGATCCCCAGCGGCAGCGAGATCTGACGCGATTTCCTTGAAGTGGGTCCGGGGCAGGGCGATATTCCGTCAGGATGTCCTCCGCCCCCGTTCGCTCCGGTAGCTCCCTCCCATGAGGCCCGTTCGCGAGACCGGCGTGGTGTTCCTGTCCGGCGCCCGCACCGGATTCGGCGGCTTCGGCGGGTCGCTCAAGGACCATTCCGCGACCGACCTCGGCGCGTTCGCGGCCAGCGAGGCGCTCGCGAGGTCCGGGGTCGCTCCAGCCGACGTCGGCCACGTGGTCTTCGGCAACGTGCTCCAGACCTCGGCCGACGCCCCCTACCTCGCGCGTCACATCGGGCTCCGCGCCGGCCTGCCCACCGAAACGCCCGCGGTGACGGTGAACCGGCTCTGCGGCTCCGGATTCGAGGCGGTAGCCCAGGCCGGACAGCAGATCCTCCTGGGAGAGTCCCGGGTGGTTCTGGCCGGCGGCACCGAGAGCATGAGTCAGGCGCCCCACGTGGTGCGCGGCGCGCGCTGGGGGCTGCGGCTGGGAACGCCTCCGCCGCTCGAGGACAGTCTCTGGGAGGCCGTGCGCGACGCCCACTGCGGGCTCTCCATGGCCGAGACCGCGGAGAACCTCGCCGAGCAGTACCGTGTGGGGCGCGAGGCGGTGGACTGCTACGCCGCGCTCAGCCAGACCCGGGCCCGCGAGGCCTGGGCCCGGGGCGACTACGCCGACGAGGTCGTGCCGGTGATGCTTCAGGACCGGAAGACCCGCGAGCCACGGCCCTGGGCCGCCGACGAGCACATGCGGCCCGACACGACGCCGGCAGCCCTGGCCAAGCTGCCACCGTACTTTCGCAAGGACGGCGTGGTCACCGCGGGCAACGCATCGGGCATCTGCGACGGCGCCGCGGCGCTGGTCCTCGCCGGCGAGCGGTTCGCCGCCGAGCGTGGACTCGCCCCCATCGGGCGGCTGGTCGCCTGGGCGGCGGCCGGGGTGGATCCCCGCATCATGGGCATCGGACCCGTGCCGGCATCGCGGCGCGCGCTGGAGCTGGCGGGCCTCGGCCTGGAAGACATGGACCTGGTCGAGGTGAACGAGGCGTTCGCGGCGCAGTACCTGGCCGTAGAGCAAGAGCTGGCCCTCGATCGGGATCGCACCAACGTGGACGGCGGCGCCGTGGCCCTGGGACACCCCCTTGGCGCGAGCGGCGCACGGATCACTCTCCATCTCCTGTACGCCCTCCGGCGGCGCGGCGGCCGGTACGGACTCGGCACGGCCTGCATCGGCGGCGGACAGGGAATGGCGGTGATCGTGGAGGCGGTCTGAGCATGGAAATCCTGGTAGGCGGACTCGCGTTCGCGGTCGTGTACTCGTTTCTGAGCCTCCGGGTTCTACGGCAGTACGAGCGCGGCGTGACGTTCTTTCTCGGGCGGTTCTGGGGCACCAAGGGACCGGGGGTCATTTTCCTGCCTGCCGGCTTCGCCAATCAGAAGCGGGTGTCGCTCCGGATCGTGGCGCTCGACATCCCGCCCCAGGACGTCATCACCCGCGACAACGTCTCGGTCAAGGTGAACGCGGTCCTGTACATGCGGGTCAGCGAGCCGGAGAAGGCGGTGATCGAGATCGAGGACTACCTCTACGCCACCAGCCAGCTCGCGCAGACGACGCTCCGCTCGGTGCTGGGCGAGGTGGAGCTCGACGAGCTGCTCTCCGACCGCGAGAAGATCAATGCGGTTCTCAAGAAGATCATCGACGAGCGCACCGACGCCTGGGGAATCCAGGTCTCCGCTGTCGAAGTGAAGGACGTGGACCTGCCCGACCAGATGAAGCGGGCCATGGCCCGTCAGGCCGAGGCGGAGCGCGAGCGCCGGGCCAAGGTGATCGCCGCCCAGGGCGAGCTCCAGGCATCCGAGACCCTGGCGCAGGCGGCGCGGACACTCGCGACGGAACCCACGTCGCTTCAGCTCCGCTATCTCCAGACCGTCACCGAGATCGCGGCCGAGAACAACTCGACGACGATCTTCCCGATTCCGATCGAGCTGTTCCGGCCGTTTCTCAAGGCGCAGTCGTCGAAGCCCGGCAACCCGGCGGAACAGGGCGAGCCCGGGCTCCCCGCGCTCAGCGCGGGCGATCTCTCCACCCTGATGTCGCAGCTTCGGATCGAGGCGGCTCGGACGCCGTCGCAGGAATAGCATGCCCGCTGGAACCCCGGCCCCCATCGACCGGGCCGCTCTCGAGCGCATCATCCAGCGGGCCGCGGAGCTGCAGACTTCCGAGCGGGAAATCGGGGAGGGCCTGACCAGCGACGACGTCCTTGCGCTGGGTCGCGAGGTGGGGATCCCGGGCCGCTATCTCCAGCAGGCGCTGCTCGAGGAGCGCACACGGATGGTCGAGGTGGGGCCGGGCGGGCTCCTCTCGCGAACCGTCGGGCCGGCGGCGATCACGGCCCAGCGGGTAGTCCGCGGCGAGCGCGAGCTGATCGAGGCCACCCTGATACACTGGATGGAGAAGCACGAGCTGTTCTCGGTGCAGCGGCACCAGCCCGGTCGGATCACCTGGGAGCCGACCGGCGGCTTTCAGGCAGTGTACCGCCGTGCCGTGGGCGCGACGGGAAGCAGCAAGCGCCCCATCATGCTCGCCAAGGCGGACACGGTCGCGTGCACCGTGCTCGAGCTCGAGCCGGGCTACTGCACCGTCGCCCTCACGGCCACCGCCAGAAAGACGCGCGGGGAGTCGGTGGGCGGAAGCGCCGCGCTGGTGTCCGCCGGGGCGGTCAGCACCGGCGTGCTCGCCGCCATCGGAGCCGTCCTCCCCGTCGTGCTGGTGCCGCTGCCGCTGGCGCTCGGACTCGGGTACGCCGTCCTCCGTCGCTACGGCCCGGTCGTCGCCAGGATCCAGCTTGGCCTGGAGCGCGCGCTGGACCACCTGGAGCACGGCAATCGGGCCGAGCGCCTGCTCCCTCCGACTCCGCCGAGACTGCTGGACCTGCTGGCCAACGAGGTGCGCAAGGCGCTCAAGCCGTGAGGGTCGGCGTGCTCGGCTGCGGGCTCATGGGCGGCGGGATCGCGCAGGTGTCCGCGATGGCAGGATTCACCGCGAGCGTGCGTGACGATCGGATCGTGGGTCTCCATTTCTTCAATCCGGTCCCTCTGATGCCCCTGGTCGAGGTCATCCGCGCCGTGACGACCTCGCGCGCCACCTTCGAAGCCGCGATGGAGTTCGCCCGCCGGCTGGGCAAGGAGCCGGTCGTCTCCCGCGACCAATCCGGATTCATCGTCAATCGGCTGCTGATTCCGTATCTCCTGGACGCGGCGCGCGCGCGCGAAGGCGGCGCCGGCGGCGTCGCCGACATCGATCGCGCCATGCAGCTCGGCTGCGGGCATCCGACGGGCCCCTTCACCCTGCTCGACTTCGTGGGGCTCGACACCACTGCTCGGATCGCCGAGATCATGTTCGAGGAGTATCGGGAAGCCTGTATGCCCCTCCCCCGCTCCTCCGGCGGATGGTGACGGCCGGCATGCACGGACGGAAGAGCGGCCGAGGGTTTTATGATTATGCCACCGATCCCCCACGGCCCTTGGACCCAGGCCTCTAAGGAGACCCGATGTTCGGCTACGACTGGCCGCGTCTGCATGCCGCCCTCAACGACCTGCCGACCGCGCTGCTGCTGATGGCGGCGCTGTTCGAGCTGCTCGCCCTGGCCAGTCGGAAGGAGAGCTTCAGAGTGGTCTCGTTCTGGACCCTCGTCGTCGGCGCGATCGGCGCCGTCGCCGCCGTCCTGTCGGGGCTGCAGGCCGAAGAGAGCATCGCCCACGGAGACGCGGTGCACCGGGTCATGGAGAGCCACGAGCTGCTCGCCTTCGTCACCCTGGGGATCTTCGGTGTGCTGGCCCTCTGGCGCATCTGGCGGGAGCACCGCATGGGGAGGGCCGAGCGGGCGCTCGTGCTCGGCCTGATGCTGGGTGGGGCCGGCGTCCTGACAGCGACCGCCGCCTACGGGGGAAGGCTGGTGTTCGATCACGCGGCCGGCATCCCGACCGAGGTGCTCACCACCGAGATCGAGAACCGCGCCGCGGGACACGCGCACGCGCCCGGAGAAGGTCACGGCGACGAGGCCCACGACCACGGGCCTGCGACGGCACCGGTCGGCGCCGACTCGACCCAGCCGGCCGTGGAAACCGGGGGGAGCGACCACGTCGATTCGCCCGGCACGCCGCCGCACAGCCATGAGGCCCAAGAGCCCCCCGGCCACAGCCACCCAGCCGGCACGCCGGCGCACGAGCACTAGCGCCCGGTGCGTTTCCGCGTCCTGCTCGCTTTCGCCGCGGTCCTCACGGCCTGCCGTCCCGAGACCCTGCGACCGGCGGTCACCCCGTACCCCGATGCCAGCGCAGTGGAGATCCGTCTCCGTCCGGCCGAGGCGACACGCCGGCTCGCGGAGGCGCTCCAGGCGGACTCGATCACGCTCGCCCGGGTGCGGCTCCGCGACGGCTACATCGAGACGGCGTGGCTCGACTCCGCCAGCGGACGGCCGACCACACAGCGGCCGATCGGCACAGGCGTAGTCCGGCTGCGGAGCTGGGCAGACCCCGGGCGTCCCGGCAACACCGTGCTCACGGTGGAGACCCTCTACCGCCCGCTGGCAGACCCCTCGTTACCCGAGCGCGAGCTCGAGCGGCAGGTACCACGGACGCACCCGACGGCGCTCAAGGTGGAACGCGTGCTGGAGGCGTTGCTGAAGCGGCACGGCGGTCCGCGGCCCCCGGCCGCGGAGCAGCCCGCGCCATCACAGGAGCCGGCATTGGGCGGAGAAGAGGAGCAGCCGGAGGAGTGAGAGGTCCGGAGCGACCCGTGTGTCGCCGGGGTACTCGACCGCTCACCGCTGGAGCAGTGATTGGCTCGCCCGCGGGCTCGGGCTCCCCCGGTGCCTCTCACACCACGTACGCCCTCACCCAGCTCTCCAGCTTGTCCAGATCGAGCAGCGCGT
>JACDHV010000262.1 GCA_013820855.1 Gemmatimonadales bacterium
CGAGACGCTCGCCCATCATGCCTGAGACCGCCGCGGCCCAGCTTCGCCGCATCCTCCACCTGATCCCACACCTCGCCGACGGCGAGCTGCA
The DNA here is from genome assembly GCA_013820855.1 of Gemmatimonadales bacterium. Lineage (GTDB taxonomy): Bacteria > Gemmatimonadota > Gemmatimonadetes > Gemmatimonadales > GWC2-71-9 > CAVVWJ01. Next base: position 92 of record JACDHV010000262.1, read on the forward strand.
CCCGCTCGGCGAGGTGGCCACGAAGGCGATGGTGCCGGAGGACACGGTGATGCGCGACCTCCAATCCATATCGGAGCGCTTCGAGGTGCCGGGCGGGTTCGTGGAGGGGCTTCAGATCTACATCGCGCCGGAGGGCGTCTCGGTACACTCGAACCATCTCCTGCGGCCGATGCGCCTGACTCGGGGCGAGCTCTGCGCCCTCGAGCTGGGACTCGCCATGCTCCGGAAGGAGCGGACGCCGGAGGAGCACGGCGCGATCGCCGGGGCCCTCGAGAGGCTCGGGGAGGCGATCGTGAGACTGCCGGCCGATGACGCGGGCGATGCGGTCACCGCCTCCGCTCCCGTCCCCCCCGGCCGCCTCGAGCACCTGCGAGCCATTCGCGACGCGCAACGGGAGCACCGGAAGGTGCGGCTCCGCTATCGCAAGGGCGGCGAGCGGGAGCCGACCCACCGGATCATCTGTCCCTACGCCATCGTCTTCGCCAGCGGCATGTGGTACACCGTCGCCCACTGCGAGAGCAACGACGGCGTCCGGTTCTTCCGGCTCGACCGGGTGGAAGAGGTCGAGGCGCTGGAGGCACGGTTCGATCCGGCCCCGCGTACGTCGGTGGACGAGATGGTCCGCGAGAGCCGCCCCTTCCGAAGTGACGGGTCGGGCAAGCTGACGGTCCGGTACTCACCGAGGATCGCGAGGTGGATCGCGGAGCGGGAAGGGAAGACGCTGGCCGACGACGGGTCGCTGACGATGGATCACCCTCTGGCGGACATAGACTGGGCGGTGCGGCATGTGCTCCAGTACGGCCCGGACGCGGAAGTGCTCGAGCCGGACGCGGTTCGGGAGGCGGTGGTCGCCCGGCTTCGCCGGATCGCTGGCTCGTGACGGCAGCCAAGCCGCAGCGGCACCTGGTGGACGTCTGGAACCCCGCGTACGCGTCCGATGCCATGACGGCGCACGTCGGCGTCCTGCTCGAGGCGGCGCGCCGCTGGAACTCGCGCGAGACGGAGACCGAGCCCTATGTGTGGTGGGGCAAGGTTCGCTCGCCGAACCGGCAGCAGGGACTCAAGCACCTGCCGCAGATCCTGGAGATCGCCGCCGAGCTGGCGGGCGACGAAGCGCGCGAGTGTCACCTCTACCTGACCGACTATCGCTCGCTCTACGTCGGGCACGTGGACGAGATTGCGGCGGACGATGTCCGCCAGTCGGACCGCGAACACGTGCCGGCGTACTACGCCGAGGGCGGTCTCGAGTGCGACTTCTGGTATAAGCTCCTCGACATCCGGCGCCTGGTCGCGGACGATACGCCGGTCGTCATCGCCAAGTTGAAGGCGCTTCGCAATCTGGGCTACAACGATCGGCCCGTGTCGCTCTACGGCGGCATGGTCGATCTGCCTCTCGTCGTGTACCGACCCGACCAGGCGTCCTTCTTCGATCCGGACGACCGCTCGCCGATTCGTGACGATCGTCTATGGGCCGAGGTGGATGCGGAAGCCGTCGGGGTGGGGAAGATGGAGCGCGAGCTTCGGGAGAACCTCTTCGGCGACGAGGCGTGGCTCGCACTGGACCCTGCGGCGAGGACCTTCATCGCCAGCGCGGAGAAGATCCTGCGGGACCAGCGGGCCGATCCGGCGTTCGACTACGGGCCGGTCGTGGCCAACCTCGCCAAGGCCGTCGAGGTCACCTGCAACGCGATCCTCAGACGGGTGGGACAGTACATCCCGCGGGAGTTGCGGCGGGTGAAGATCGAGGAAGACACGATCGAGCTGGGAGCAGGCGGGCACCTGTCAACGGGGCAGCTCGCCAAGGTTCTGCGGGGCAAGAGCCCACTGCAGCGGCAGCTCAGGCAGCGGCTTGAGAATGGGGACTGGTTCGTGGACGTCCTGCCCAAGGTCCTCGGCGAAGTCGCCAATCTCAGGAACCCCGGTGTCCATCGGGCTCATGTCGGGCGCGAGGCTGTCGTGCAATTGAGGAACACCCTTGTCGGCGTGGGTTGCCAAGGTGCGTTGATCGAGCTCGCCAAGGTGCAGCCCAAACGTTGATGCCCCGGCGCCTGCTGGTGGTGCGGCGTCGAAAAATCCTTCAGGTTCGAGGTGACCTCCGAGTCGCCCCGGGCCGGAGCCGCGCCTCCCGCCGTTTCCGGCGGCTCACCTTCTTGGCCAGGCCAGGAGAGTCCATCAGCAGATCCGCCGGGATGTGGAGCACATCGCGGATCTTCTGCATCTGCGGTACCGAAAGCCGGCGCTTACCGGAAAAGAACTCCGACACGCGGCTCCGCCCGCCCAGGATCGGCGTCAGGTCAGCCCGAGTCATGCCCTGCTGCTCGAGCATGAAGGCAACGACGGTCTGCGGTGTACTGGTCTCGCCCATCGGATAGTGCTCATCGTCATAGGCCCCGATGAGCACGGAGAGGAAGCGAAGGCGATCGGCCTCGCGGCTACCCTCGGCCGGATCGCGCTCCAGGAGCTCGTCAACCTCGGCCACCGCGGCGTCGTACTCCGCCTGGTTCCGGAGGACATGCGGCTCGGAGAAATCGAGCCGCATGGTTCGATGTGCTGTCGTCATAGCTCGTCTATGGTTGGGCCCGGGTCGTCCGGGTCCTCGTCGCCTCACCGGTGATTCAGTGAGCGGCGCCAGCCTAGCGCCGCCCCTTGTTCCACTCGTCGTACTCCTCATGCGTGAAAAGGTGCATGACGAACACGGTTTGCCAGTCATATCGCATGTTCACCACCAGTCGGTACTTATTGCCCGCGATGTTGAACACTGTCACCGTGCCGCCGATGAAACTGGCGCTGCCGAACTGCTCCTTCACATCCTGCGGCGTCCGGTACTGCGCCCGCTTGACGATGCGATACCAGTCATCCAGCGGGGTGATGGCGTCCGGGTGCTGCTCGCCGAACTCCCGGAGACGCCTCCTGGTGATAATCCTCATACAGTTCCTGTGGGGCCTGCCAGTGTCGGCCGGTACGCCGGCTAAATACTCTCCGTTCTGCTTGCGTGTTACCAATATGGGAACACCCGCACCGTAAGTCAAGCCCGGGTATCACGGGCAGACCGGGAGCCACGGTGGTTTCCGGCCCCAATTGCGGCACCCCTCACGCCGCCGGCTTCACCTCCCTCGCCGCCGGCGACTCCTCCGTGCCGGGGCCCCAGCTAGGGTCTTGAGGATGAGCGCGTCGGGGGTGCCGTGAAACTTGTCGGCGTGGGTTGCCAAGGTGTGTTGATCGAGCTCGCCAAGGTGCAGCCCAAACGTTGATGCCCTCCGCAGGGCGGTCAGTTGCCCCAGGCGGTATCGCTCCCCTCGCTGTCACACCCCCCCATTAGTCTGATTCCATAAGGGCCGGCCGACCAAACCGGCGGCCTGACGCCAGAAAATTCCTGGAGGAGGCACCATGAGATTGCACGTCGAGTCCGATCGCGTTCTGATCCGTTCCGCCGCGTCGAGCACGCGCTACCTGCGGGTGTCCTTCACCGCTCCCGAGGCACCGCGCAGCGGGACGCGGCTTCCGGTGAACGTCGCGCTCGTGCTCGACCGATCGGGCTCGATGAGCGGTGGCAAGCTCGATCTGGCTCGCGAGGCGGCGGAGCGCGCGCTGGCGCAGCTCAAGTCCGACGACCGGTTCGCGGTCGTGGCCTACGACGATCGAGTGGACGTGGTAACGCCCAGCTCGATGGCTACTCCGGCGGCGCGATCTCGGGCTGCCTACCGTCTGCGGAGCATCGAGCCACGCGGCTCGACCGACCTGTGCTCCGGCTGGCTCGCCGGCATTGAGCAGGTTGGGCGCGAGATGAATCCCGCGTCCATCGGCCGCTGCCTGCTGCTGACCGATGGCCTCGCCAATCACGGCATCACCGATCACTCCGAGCTGACCCGGTACGCGGGCGAGCTCCGCGGCCGTGGCGTGGCCACGTCGACCTTCGGTGTCGGCGAGGACTTCGACGAGCGCCTCCTTCAGGCGATGGCTGAAGCCGGGGGAGGAAACTCGTACTACCTGCGCGACGCCGAGCGGATCTCGGAGTTCCTGGAGAGCGAGATCGGCGAGGCGCTCGAGGTCGTGGCCCGAGGCGTATCTCTGGTGGTGCATCTCCCGGACGGGGCATCCGCCAAGCCGTTGGGCCGCCAGCGCGCCAGGCAGTCAGGGCGCACGCTCCGGATCGATCTCGATGACCTGGTTTCCGGGCAGGAGGTAGAGCTG
>JACDHV010000263.1 GCA_013820855.1 Gemmatimonadales bacterium
CCGTCACCCTTACCACCACCTGCTCGGCCAGGCTGGCGCCGACCTGGCCGAGCTGCTCGTCCCCGCTCACGATCTCGAGGTTGGCTGCCTCGCCTTCACCGGGCAGAACGACATCACCGCCGCACCCGGCTACGAGCGCGACGAGGAGGAGTCCGGCCGGAACGGCAAGGCGACCGCGCAACTTCACCTCTGGATTTGAGTGGCTGTCGGGGTACGGGTGATCGGCAGGAAGAAAGCATGATACATGCCGAAAGGCGAGTCCGGCCCGGCGGTGTAATGCATTATGGGATTAGAACTTCATTCTCTCAGGACACTGGCCTGTGGCAGGAGCGCCACAACGGCCTCGCCCTCAGAACAGCACCGTAGCCGTGAACGTCACGGGGGAGCCGTGCGCCCCCTCGACTCCGGCCGTCAGCTTCTGCACGCCCACCCTCAGGCCCAAAGTCCACGTCACGCCCGCCGTTCCGTCGGGTCCGGTGAGGGTCTGATCGCTGCCGACCGAGCCGCCGCCGGCGGTCACGGTCCAGATGACCGGCGCTCCGCTCACGGGATTCCCGAAACGATCCAGGACGACGACGGTCGGGTCCTCGCGGGTGGATTGTCCCATTCTTCCAGGCTGGCTGAGCGGGCTCACCGCCCGCACGGTGTCGGGTTCGCCGGCGAGCGCCGAAGCCTCGAAGATCGCGCTGGGCGGCGGCGCCGGCTCGCTCACCACCAGTCTCGCCTCCACCTCGTGCGATCCAGGCTCGGAGCCGAGCACCCAGCGCGCGACCGCGCGTCCGTCCGAGCCGGTGACCGCGGTGTCGGGGTCGAGTCGTCCCGCGGCCGGATCGCCGGCCACGACGAAGGCGACTTTGTGCCCCGCGATCGGGGTCCCGTTCGATGCCACGCCTACGACCAGCGGCTGGGGCAGTTCCTGCCCGACCGTTCCCGTCTGCCCATTACCACCGAGGATCGAGAGATCGACCCCCTCACCCGAGGAGGTCGGAAGCGCGAGATCCCCGCCGCAGCCCAATGCGACGGTCAACGAGAGCGCCGAGAGGGAGCGCGCCGCCGCGAGAATCGTGTTGCTCGTCATGGGTACCATCACTTGCCGCTCGGGCGGGCCGTTGGCATCGCGGGCTCAGCGCCCACTCTGGAAGACCACCCCGAGCCCGAAGTTGACCAGTCGCTCGCGATAGCGTTCGTTGCCGCGGCCGGTGTAGCTGTGCCCCACGACATCGACCGCGGGATTGAGATACCACCTCCGCCCCATGCGGAATTCCCATCCGGCTCCGAGGAGACCGGCGAAGCCCGTATCACCCACCCCACCACCGTCGTTGAAGTCCACCGCGTTGCGCCCCAGGCCCAGCCCACCCTTGAAATAAAGCCCCTTGGCCGCGAGCGGATACAATTGGCCCACGAACAGCATGCTGGTGAGCGACTCGACCGTCCGATCGTGCTCGTTGATCCAGGCCAGCACCTCGCCGCCGAGCCGGAGATGCCGGTTGACGGTGCCCCCGAGACGGAACGACACCGTAGGCCGGTAGAGCTCCTCACTGTAGCCGGCCCCGTCGCGCAGATCGAAGGACTCGCCCCCGGCGCCGAGCGACAGCCCGCCCCAGAAACCGGCGCGACCGCCCTCCTGGACTACCGACAGCCCCCGGGGTGCATCCTGGGACGCGGCGGTGCCGTAAGCCATGAAGAGGAGGGCGACCGCGGCCGGAACGCCGCGCCACTCGATGCGCATGATTGCAGCCTCGCCGTCGTTATGTTGGGTCGAAGACCACCGGGACGCCCCTCCGGTCACGGCAAACCCCGGACCGCGGCCGGCCTCAGTGGAAGCGGTTGAGCCCGGCGAAGTTACATTTTTGCTCCCGTGGCCGTTTGCCACGCCGCACGTCCTCGTCTACAGACATCGCATGTCATCCACGCGTCGCGGGATCGCCATCGTAGGCCTCATGCTGATCGCCGCGGTGTGCATCAGGCTGGGCTTCTGGCAGGTGGAGCGGCTCTCGGAGCGCCGGGCGGTGAATCAGGCGGCGCTCACCGCGCGCGCGCAGCCGCCGCTCCAGCTCGGGGCTGGGGCGGACTGGACCGCCGGCGAGCTGAGCGGACGGTGGGTCGAGGCGCGGGGAGTCTACGACCGGGAGCACGAGGTCGTGCTGCGGGGCCAGGCGCTCCAGGGCTCGCCCGGCGTGCATGTGGCGACTCCGCTGCGGCTCGCGGGGAGTGATTCGGCGGTGCTGGTGCTGAGGGGGTTTGTGCCGGCGGCCGACGCGGTCAGAGCCGACATCGATTCGCTCAACGAGCCCGGCGCGGTCAGGGTGCGGGGGCTCGCCGCTCCGATCGGCAGCGGCGGTGGCCAGCCGGTCGAGCATGCCGGCCGCACCAGCTGGGCGCGTCTCGACCTGAGCGCCCTGCGCGAGCGGTCGCCGTATCCGCTGCTGCCGGTGGTGGTCCGGCAGACGCCGGACTCGTCGCTTCCCCGAATGCCCCGGAGGCTCGCGGCCGCCGAGCTAGGCGATGGACCGCACCTGAACTACGCGATCCAGTGGTTCTTGTTCGGCGGAATGGCGATCGCCTTCGCGGTGCTGGTGGTGGGACGGACCAGGGCCTCTCCAGGCCGCGGTCCCCCGTCAGCCTGAGCGAGGCGACGGCCTGGCGTCGAGCTCCTCGATCGTGCGGGTGGACGGCTGCCGCTCGCGGCGGAGGCGGGAGGCGGTGCCTTCCGCGGCACGCAGGACCCGCAGGAGATTGCGCCCTGCCAGCTTCCGGAGATCGTCGTCGCTCCACCCGCGGCGCACCAGCTCGGCGAAGAGCTGAGGGAAGGTGGACGCGTCCTCCAGCCCGACCGGTGTGTGCTCGATCCCGTCGAAGTCGCTCCCGATGCCGACATGGTCCACGCCGGCCGTCCTGCGGACATGCTCGATGTGGTCCGCCACCTGGGCGAGCGTCGCCGCGGGCATCGGGTTGGCGGTGACCCATTGAGCCATCAGGCGCCGCCGCTCGAGCGAGTCGGAGGCCGCGCCCTCCAGTCGCGCCCGCTCGTCGTCGGCCGCCTTTTCCCAATCGGCAACGGCCTGGGAGACGAACGCGGGAACGAAGGTGACCATCACCACGCCGCCGTTCTTCGGCAGCCGCTGCAGGATCGAGTCGGGCACGTTCCGCACGTGCTCGGTGAGCGCCCGCGCCGAGGAATGGGAAAAGATGACCGGCGCCTCGGCGACGTCGAGCGCGTGGCTCATCACGGCCGGCGAGACGTGTGAGAGGTCCACCAGCATGCCGAGCCGGTTCATCTCGCGCACCACCTCACGGCCGAACTCGGTGAGCCCGCCGTGGCGAGCCGAATCGGCGGCGGCATCGGCCCAGTCGAGGGTCACGTTGTGGGTGAGCGTGAGGTACCGCGCGCCGAGATCGTAGTACGACCGCAGAGCGCCGAGTGAGTTCTCGATGACGTGGCCGCCCTCCATGCCGAGCAGCGAACCGATACGGCCGCGCTTGAACTCGCGCTCGATGTCGGCGGCGGTGAGGGCCAGCGTGAGGCGGTCGGGATATCGGGCGATCGTCCGCCGCGCGATGTCGAACTGCTCCAGCTGAATTTTGGCGTAGCCGCTGTCCTTCACGTCCCCCGGCACGTAGATGGACCAGAACTGCGCGCCCACCTGCCCCACTCTCGTCCGCTCGAAGTCGGTGTGCCCCGGAGCCCGCCCGCGGAGGTCGTACGCCGCGACGTCGCGCGGCGCGGTCGTGGAGGTCCGGATCTCCCACGCCAGATCGTTGTGCCCATCGATCAGCGGCACCGACCGCAGGATCTTCCGGGCCCGCTCCAGCGCGGGATCGGTCTGCGCGACCAGCGGCGCCGCGTACGTCATGGCGAGGGCCAACAGCAGAAGCACGGAGCGGGAGACCGCTTGCATGGGCAGGCTCGTGGCGGGGAGGGAGGAATCGGCGGGCTCAGGCGGACCGATGGATGCTCACCAGCTCGGGGCGCAGGACGAACTCGGGGCAGATCGTGCGGTCGTACTCGTAAGGGCCACCGGTCTCCGCGTCGGTCCAGGGAAAGCCGCGGCAGACGGCCGGATAGTACGGCTCGGAGTGAATGCCGCAGACGTTGTCCTTGAGGAAGACGCAGCGGCCGCCGCGACGGCGCGTGCGCCACTCGCCCCAGCGCGTGCGATACACGACCGCCGCGCCGTGCACGGCGGTGATCGCGGCGGCCTCGTCGTCACTCAGCGTGACACCGTAGGCGCAGCAGGCGGATTGGTGGGGACAGGGAT
>JACDHV010000078.1 GCA_013820855.1 Gemmatimonadales bacterium
TCCGGCGCCGTGGCCATCGTGGTGTCGAACGCGGCACAGCTCGCGAAGGTGACCGGCATCCGGTCACGCCTCCCCGCACTCGCACACATCATCGTTCTCGACGAGGCCGCGACCTCGCCGGACGTCGTTCACCTCGACCAGGTCCTGAGCCGCGGCCGCGCCGCTCGCGACCGGCATCCGGACTGGCGCGAGGCCGCCCTGGAGGTGGTCGAGGACGAGCTGGCCACACTGATCTATACCTCCGGCACCACCGGTGATCCCAAGGGCGTGATGCTGAGCCACGGGAACATCGCCTCGAATGTGACGACCAGCGTCGCCCTGTTCACCTTCACCGCCGAAGACGAGTGCCTCTCCTTCCTGCCGCTGTCCCACATCTTCGAGCGGATGTTCGGGCACTACTGCATGTTCCACGTGGGCGTGGTGATCAACTACGCCGAGAGCGTCGAGACCGTGCCGGCCGACATGAGGGAGATCCGCCCGCATCTGATGGCCTCGGTGCCGCGCCTCTACGAGAAGATGTACGCCCGGGTGCTGGACACCGTGCGGACCTCTTCCCCGCTTCGGAGGCGCATCTTCGCCTGGGCGCGCGACGTCGGCGAGCGGTGGGCCGAGGCGACGATCGCCGGCCGGCCGATCTCACCGGCACTCCGGCTCCAGCACGTGCTGGCGGACCGACTGGCATTCGCCAAGGTCCGGGCACGGACCGGCGGACGCGTCCGGTTCTTCATCTCCGGCGGCGCGCCGCTGTCGCCCGACATCGCGCGGTTCTTCTACGCGGCCGGCCTGCCGATCCTGGAAGGGTACGGCCTGACCGAGACCTCGCCGGTGATGGCGGTGAACACCTTCAGCCACCACCGGCTGGGTACGGTCGGCAAGGCGATCCCGGAGGTGGAGATCCGCATCGCTCCCGACGGTGAGATCGTCACCCGAGGGCCCAACGTGATGTGCGGGTACTGGAACAAGCCGGAGGCCACCGCCGAGGCGATCGACGAGGAGCGCTGGTTTCACACCGGAGACATCGGACTCATCGACGCCGACGGCTACCTCAGCATCACCGACCGCAAGAAGGACCTGATCGTCACCGCCGGCGGCAAGAACATCGCACCGCAGCCGATCGAGAACCTGGCGAAGACGAGCAGGTTCGTGTCCAACGCGGTGATGATCGGGGACCGCAGACCTTTCCCCATCATGCTGGTGGTACCGAACGAGGGACAGGTGAAGGGCTGGGTGGAGCACAAGGGCCTGCCCACAGGCGATCTGGAGCGGATGGTGGCCAACGCCGACGTCCGGCAGAAGATCGAGCGCGAGGTGCGCATGACCCTGCGCGATCTGGCCCAGTTCGAAATGCCGAAGAAGCTGCTGATCCTGACGAAGGACTTCTCGGTGGAGGCGGGAGAGCTCACGCCGACGCTCAAAGTGCGGCGGCGGATCGTGGAGGAGCACCACCGGGCCGCGATCGAAGCGCTCTACGGCGAGAAGTGAATGGTGAGTGACCGATGGGACTCGAAATCATCATGGGCGTGGCGATCGGACTCGTGCTGGCGCTGGTGCTGGTGACGCGCTTCGTGCGGCGGAGACGCTGATCAGCGGCGGGGCGTGCCGACCCACACCCCGCCGGCGGTCGCCATCAACTCGATGACGCCGGTGTCGGGAACTCTGCCCTCCCCCGCTACCCGGAGCCCTGGCAGCACCACTCTCGCCGCTTCGGCCACCCACCGCGGCTCGCCGCCGTACGGGCTTCCCAGCACCACGCCCCGCATGGAGCGCGACTTGAGCGGGAGCATTCCGCTTCGTACCACGCTAATCCCCGGCACATCGGCCACGTCGGGACCCGGGTTCACCGCGACCAGCCCGACTCCCGGGGTGAGGTCCGCCACCTCGGGCCAGCGCGCCGCGGGCCTTCCCACCAGCACCAGGTAGCCACCAGGCCCGCTCAGGCCGACCAGGGCCGCGAGCGGCTCGGGCTCGAGCAGCGTCGACGGAGGCGGGTCGGGCACCTCGCCACCGAGGTCGAGGATGCCGGTGGTCACCTCGTAGGTGCGCCCACACGCAGGGCAGCCGAGCCGGCCCTCGCGCACGGAGCGCTCCTGCATGCGCTCCGGCAGGAGGACGAGATAGCTCTCCTCGTGGTCGACGGGACAGCGAAGATGGTCGGTGAGCTCGATGAACATCAGGGCCGGAACGTCACCCAGGTCAGCTTTCCGGGGGCGACGGAGATCTGCCGGAGCACCCGCCTGCCCTCGATCTCGGTGCCCACCACGTAGCGCCCGGCGGGCACGTCGGACACGGCGAAATGCTCGCCGTAGAGCGGATGCGAGTGCCCCTTGTCGCCGTAGGTCTCCGCGAAGGAGAAAGGCGTTTCCGTGGGCTGGCGCTTCACGATCCCGTAGATCCGCGCCTGCCGGACGGGGGCTCCGTCGGCGCCGACCACCCGTCCGGCCACGATGCCGGTGCCCGGCAGCGGCTCGAGCCAGAGCTCCGCGTTGGTGGTGTACGGCGGGAACCGCTGCGAGGAGTCCACGATGGCCGGGAGCGAGTCGGTGGGGGCCGCCGACAGCTCGAAGTGCAGATGGTCGTTGGTCGCCCGTCCCGTGTTGCCCACCCGGGCGATCGCCTGGCCGGTGCGCACCCGGTCGCCCTCGCGCACGCCCAGCGACGAATTGTGGTAGTAGGTCGAGTAGAGCCGGTACGCCGTCCCGTCCTTCGTCACGGTGGTGTCGTGCCGGATGGTGACGGTCAGCGCCCCCGCCTCCGCGCGGCCGGCCAGGACCACCGTGCCGGGGCCGGCGGCGAGGACGGGGGTACCATCGGGATTGTTGAACTCGACGCCCTGGTGCTGCTGGAAATTGCCGCCCATGGTCGAGCCGTAGCGATAGGTCTGATCGATGAAGTGGTTGTCCCGGTGCGAGATCGGGCGCTTCAGCCAGGCGGTGAGCGGGGCGACGGGATGGTCGGCCGGCTCAGCGTCGCCGGTGAGACACGGGCTCGCGATGTGTGCCGGCCGCAGGCCGCAGGGGCCGCCCCGGTACGCACGTCCGGTCACGAGCACCGAGTCGGGCGGGTGGAAGGCGACGCGTCCGGCGGGCTCCGCCACCCAGGTGTCGCCGGTGTGGCGCAGCCGCTGCTCCCCGCGCAGGGTGGAGACCAGCCATCCTCCGGGAACGGTCGCGATCCGGCGAACGTACTCGTTGGCGAGCAGCGGGAGAGCGCTATCGGCCGGGCCCTTCGCCGCCGGGCCCACCGCATCCACGATGGCGGTCCAGTGCGCGCCGTCGTCGGTGGTGATCTGCAGGCCGTCGGCGGTCGCGACCACCGTCGTGTCGCCCCGCGTGGCGAGGCCGCCCGAGGCGACGTACTGCCACTCCGGGCCCAGCTGGTCGTAGGTCCAGCTCTTCCAGGTCTTGCCGCCGTCCAGCGACAATCCCCACCCATTGCCGAGGGTGCCGTACCAGATCTGCCCCCGAGGTCCGAAGCCGAAGGCGTGCACGAAGTCCCACGAGAGCGCGCCGGGCGTGGTGTCGCTGCGGATGACCTCCCAGGCCCGGCGCCCCCGCGGGAGCCGATAGATCCCGCGCCCGTACGTACCCAGCCACAGCGACCCATCCGGCGCCCGTGAGGCGGCGAGGACGTGGACACCCCACTGCGAGCTGTCGGGAAGCTCCGGAAGATCCGCTTGCCCGCGAGCGGCACCGAGGGGCGCGGCGAGGAGGGAGGCGGACAGCAGAAGCGGACCCAGGCGGGGGCGGACTCGCGAATTGGCGGTCGGGAGCGACTCAGGCATCGGCATCGGAGTGGTTGAAGTCGGGCGGCGCGCGTCCGGAGGGCTGGAGGCGGATCCAGTCAACATGCACGTGGTCGGGCCGGGTGGCGGCGAACAGAATGGCGTCCGCCACATCGGCCGGGCGCAGCATCGCGGCGCGCGAGGGGAAACCCGGGCGGCCTTCGGGCTGGATCGGATCCCAGATCGCGGTGTCGGTGGCCCCGGGAGAGATCAACGTCAGTCGGACGCCGGTGCCGCGATACTCCGCGGCCAGGGTCTCGTGCAGCCCGCGGAGGCCGTACTTGCTCGCGGCGTAGGCGGCGTTCTCGGGCAGCCCGATGTGGTCCGCCACGCTGCCCACACTGATGAAGCTGCCGGTCCCGACGTCGCGCATGACGGGCAGGAACGCTCGGGCGAGCAGGAACGGCCCGCGGAGGTTGAGCGCCACCTGCCCGTCGAAGTCGGCCGGGGTGGTGCGCTCGAGCGGCTGGAGCAGAAAGCCTCCGGCGTTGCTGACCACCACCGCGGGCACGCCCTCCACGCCGATCACTCGGGCGGCGAGGGTCTCGACCTGGACCGGGTCGGTCAGATCGCAGGTGAGGTCGAGGTACCGCACATCCGGCCCCGCCGGAAAGGCCCGTGCGACGCGGACGACGCGGGCGCCGGCACGGGACAGCGCGGCCGCCGCCGCCGCGCCGATGCCGCGGGTGGCGCCGGTGACGAGCGCCAGCCGGCCGGCGAGCGCAGTCACTGGTTGTCGCGCCCGCCGTGGGCCAGGCGGAGGAATTCGACCCTGGTCTTGGAGTCGTCCCGGAAGATGCCGCGCAGAGCACTGGTGACCGTGCGTGAGTTCTGCTTCTCGACGCCGCGCATCATCATGCAGAAATGTGCCGCCTCGATGACCACGCCGACACCGGTGGGGCGCAGCACGTCCATGACCGCATCCGCGACTTGATCGGTGAGGCGTTCCTGGACCTGGAGCCGGCGCGCGAAGACGTCCACGATACGTGCGACCTTCGACAGCCCCAGGATCTTTCCGTCCGGGATGTAGGCGACGTGGGCGCGGCCGAAGAACGGGAGCAGGTGGTGCTCGCACATCGAGTAGAGCTCGATGTCGCGCACCATGATCATGCTCTGGTGGCTCTCCTCGAACACCGCGTCTCCCACGGCGTCCTCCACCGACATCCGGTACCCCTGCGTGAGCCAGCGGAGTGAGGATTCCACACGCTCGGGGGTCTTCACCAGGCCCTCCCGGCCGGGATTCTCGCCCAGGGCGGCAAGGATGTCGCGGACCTTGTCGGCGAACGGCTCCGAATGCGACGGCCCGAGCTCCGGGTGCGTCACAGTGGTCCGGTTCTCATGCGCCTTGATAGTCGACATAGTTCCTCGGCGTTTCCCACAGTCGCAACCGCAGGGTGAGGGTCTCGGGAAGCGCGGCCCGCAACTCGCGCCAGCAGACCAGGGCGACGTTCTCCGAGGTGGGGATGAGGTCCTTGAACCACTCCACGTCGAGGTTCAGGTTCTTGTGGTCGAGCCGCCGGAGAATCCGCTCCTCGGCGATCTGCTTGAGCCGGTTGAGGTCGAGCACATAACCCGTGTCCGGGTCGATGTCGCCCTCCACCGTGAGCTCCAGCTCGTAATTATGTCCGTGGTAGTTCGGATTGTTGCACTCTCCGAACGTGTCGCGATTCCATTCGTCGGAGAATCGGGGATTGTGCACCCGGTGGGCCGCGTTGAAGTGGACCTTGCGGGTGACGCTCGCTCTGGGCATGGGTGAAAAGATGGGGGGTCCGGTGAACCGAGGCTAGGGCGCGTCGCGACGCGCTCCGGTGCCGACAAAAACGCCGACCTCGCGAGGAGATCGGCGTCTAGGACGGCGACGAGGAGGATTATTGAAGCCCAATGAGAATGCTCGGCGTCCTCACCTTGACTTCTGCCTTCCCCCGGGGGGCATGGCATCCGCCACGGCATTCGGACCCATCATCGGACCTGTTGGCTCAATAACGTGGCTCCCCGTCACCGCCAATGATAAGATAGGAACCGGTGCCCCGGTCGTCAACGTGCACGAACCATCCAGTTCGGAGGAGTCGATGCCGCTCACTCTGCTCGCCGCGATCGTGTCGTTACTCGCGTGGATTGGGCTGACCTTTTTCACGTCGGTGACTGCCGGAGCGGTGCATCTGCTGCTGGCGCTGAGTGCGACGCTCCTGGTGCGCTGGTGGGCCCTGCAGGGGTGACCCTGTCCCCGCGCACCACTGCGGATGTAGGCGATTTACCACAAGCCCCACCCGCCTCGAGCCCTGGAAATCGGATTAGGTGACATGAATATCTCATTGACCAGTAATGAGATGCATGGCGTTGCTGAGGCCATGTCGCGACCCCGCCTCCCGGGCATGGATCGTGCGAAAAAATTGGTCAGAGGCACCCGGCATCCTGCCGCCAGCATCGCGGCCTGGCCGCACCCGCCTGACGACTCGGCCTTTTCACACGCTCAGGGAATCGGACGATCCACGTGATGCGATGGATGGAAGCGCTGGTCGAACGGGTGGGATCGGGCGCGGAAACTGCCCCGACAATTGCAAGCGAACGCGACTCGGTCGCGAGCGTCCCCGCTCGGCAGAGCGCTATCGGCGAGCGGCTCACCCGCTGGGTGAATTTTCTACTCGCGCTGGTGGCGCTGGTGGCCCTGCTTCCCGTCCTGCTCCTCATCGCGGTGGCGATCAAGCTGACCTCTCGCGGGTCGGTGCTCTACATGCAGGAGCGTGTCGGCCTCGACCGGCGCATTCCCGGTGACGACACCGGCAATCACCGGCGCACGTACGATCTCGGCGGTCGGCCTTTCATCATCTACAAGTTTCGCACGATGCGGCAGGATGCGGAGAACGGCACCGGCGCCGTGTGGGCCACCCAGAACGACCCCCGCATCACCCCGGTGGGCCGCTTCCTGCGCCAGTACCGGCTCGACGAGCTCCCGCAACTCCTCAACGTGATGCGGGGCGAGATGAACATCGTGGGCCCCCGGCCCGAGCGGCCCACGATCTTCGCCGAGCTGCGGGGGCACATCGCGGAGTACCCCCTGCGCCAGCGCGCCAAGCCGGGGATCACGGGGCTGGCGCAGATCAACCATCACTACGACCGCTCGCTGGACGACGTGCGGACCAAGGTGCGCTACGACCTGGAGTACATCCGCCGGCAGAGCGCGTGGGAAGATCTCCGCATCATGCTGCGGACCATCCCGGTCATTCTCTTCCGCCGCGGCGGCTGGTGAGGGAGCGGGTTGGCAGCAGACGGGGCCGCGGAAGATTCCGCGGCCCCGTCGTCGTTTTCGCCTGGCTCACCCACCTGCCGTGCTCAGCTTCGGCAGCTCTTGGCGCTCCGGCTCTCCGCTTTGCGGCGCAGGCCGTCCATCGCACTACCGATCCCCGAGGATGACAGGTAATCGGAGTTGTACTGCCACATGATGAAGGCGCAGGGGTACGAGTTGCTCAGCAGCGCCGAGCCGTACGTCTCCACCTCCTTCGCGGTCATCCTGGTCTTGTTGGGCGTTCCGCCATGGATGACGTTGAGCCCCACCACGAGGGCCAGGCCTCGATTCTGGGCATCAGCCACGTTGCGCCTGATGTAGTCGTTGACGTTGCCCCGCCGAGCCAGGTACTGCGCCCACGCGACATCGAGATACCGGTGGTTGCTGCTGAGATAGTCGGGCTCCACCCGCACCAGCGTCGGCATGTTGGGCCAGATGCTCTTGCTGTATCGGGCCATCTCCTCCAGCGTGGAGGGAGAGACCTGCTGGCCGCCCCAGTTGGCCTTGTCGTTCGGCTCGTCCAGCATGTAGTGCGCGATGATGGTGCCATCGTTGATGTACGAGTCGAGGTTGAGCTTCTTGAACTGGTCGACGCGGCCCTTCCATTTGGTCAGGCTGAAGTGGCCGTCGCCGTCCACGTAGTGACGGGGGTTGCCGGCGAGCATCACCGCGACCTTGCCGCCTCTCGACCGGACGGCCGACAGCCGGTCCAGGATCTGCGACGGTCCGAGCGTCAGCTTGGAACCGTTGTACCGGCCGTTGAATTGGGTGATGGGCTGCGCCGTCAGGCCGAAGGGAATCCCGCCCGCGAACGAGGCGGAGGCGAGCGCCGGCTCCGCGACGGGCTCGGCCTGCACGTCGGCGTCTGGCGCGGCGTCGGCGTCCACGACGATTTCATTGACGGCATCCGGCACGAGGCCGCCAGCTGGATCCAGGGTTTCGGCGCTGTCGCACGCGGCGAGCGCGACAATGAGGGTGGCAAGAACAGGGGCTCGAAGGCGAGCGATCCTGCGTGACAATTTGAAGCTGTCGAGCATACGCGGGCTCTTCCTCTCCGGAACGTCGATTTGGGAGGACACATGGTTTGCGGCAGGCGAGGGGCCAGCGCACGGCACGGCCGAGTCGGCGGCTCATCGTTGATGAGTCCTGACGCACAGAGACGCGGCAGTAGGTCTGCCTATCTCCAGGGATGTGTATATGGGATCCGGGGGTCGGACTGGGACGAGCGAACTAGTCGTCCAGGGCGCAAAGGAATGAACACCGAGGTGGTGTCATCTCATTGTCTTGAGCTTGCGCCGCGAGAAGAATGGTGACGAGCGTCACCTTTGTCAAGACTCTTCTTGTGGCCCACGGGCCCAGCCGGCGAGTGACCCACGCCCCTACCGGCGGCCGGCGCGGCCCGCGACATTCACCTTCCGTCGCCCCGCCCGCCGGCCGCAGGTAAGCACACGCGCAATCGGAAATCCGCAGGAGGGCTGTACATGAGCGCTGGAGAAGAAGTGGCCGCTGGCTCCACCGAAGGGCGCAGGCTGACACCCGGCCTCGTGATCGCGGGGCTGACGGTGCTCGCCATCGCGCTCCGGTTCTGGAAGCTCGGCGACTGGAACTTCGAAGCCACCGAGATGTTCACGCGGCGGGATTCACTCAATCCTCGCTGGGGCAACTCGCGACCCCTGGGCTACCTGCTCAACTACTATCTGGTCGGCCCGTTCCGCCCACTGGACGAGCTCGGGCTCCGGATCCTGCCGGCCGTTTTCGGTGTGCTCGCGATTCCCGCCTTCTATCTGGTCAGCCGGCGCCTCATTGGAATGCGGGCTGCGCTGTTCGGGGCCCTGATGCTGACCGTGAGCGGCCTGCACGTCTTCTATTCGCAGTTCGCCCGGTACTGGTCTCTGGTGTTCCTTCTCTCGGCCATCTATCCGTACGCCATCTACCTGGGAGTGCGGGAGGGCAATCGCCGGGCGCTGGCCCTCGGGATGGTCGCCGCGGTGCTGGCGGTGCTCGCGCATCCGGTCTCGATTCTTCTGGTGGGCGGGCCGGCCATATGGCTGGCCCTGACCTATGCCAAGCCCAACTACCTGCGCCAGGCATGGAGCCACCGCAGCTTCCGCTGGGGAGCTTTGCTCGCGCTCGTCGTGGTGGGTGTGATCACCGCGCGGGTCATCCCGCTCTTCCAGGACTGGATCTCCATGCACGACCAGAACCCTGGAATGGGGCAGTTCCTGCGGGGACCAAAGAAGGGCCCCGGGGTCAAGCAGATAGTCCTGCTGACGGCGTACGTGGAAAGTCTGACGCTCCCCGTGGTGCTGGGCGGCCTGGTGGGCCTCTATCTGCTCTG
The DNA here is from genome assembly GCA_013820855.1 of Gemmatimonadales bacterium. Lineage (GTDB taxonomy): Bacteria > Gemmatimonadota > Gemmatimonadetes > Gemmatimonadales > GWC2-71-9 > CAVVWJ01. The sequence goes on from JACDHV010000078.1 coordinate 9,403, forward strand.
GCGGCAACGCGACCGGACGCTGGGAATCTTCCTCGCCAGCCTGGCGCTCTTCCCCCTGGCGTTCATCGCCCTCATCTCGGCCCGCACGCCGGTTTCCACGTTCTACCTGCTGCCCACCGCACCGGTGTTCTTCATCGGTGTCGGGATCTTTCTCGAGCGGGTGTTCCAGGTCGATTGGGGCGTGCGCCCGCGCTGGCTCATGCCGGTCACCCTCCTCGTGCTCCTCATCATGGTCGGCGCGCCCACCCTCCTGTCCCAGTACCGCAACGGGCGGCGCTTCGATTTCCGGGGCGCGGCCCATTGGATGCAGCCGCGACTGTCCGAAGGAGACGTCGTCTACTCGGATCAACCCATGGTGCTGGCGCATTACCTGGAGGGGACCCCGGTACAGAAGCTGCGTCCCGACCCGGCGCCGCTCAGCGCCTCGCTGAGCGGCCTGGAGCGCCCGAAGGGCCAAGCGCTCTGGATCGTCGCGCCGGCGCCCGCTCACGCACTGCGCACCAATCTGAAGCCGGGGGGGTTGGCTGACTGGATGTACGCCCACTGCCAAATGCGGAACACGTTCGGCAGGGGCCGACTGGACTTCAGGCAGCAGTATCTGCAGGTGTACCGGTGTCCGCCGGGGCTTTCGACGAACGGAGCGGAGTCAGCCGGGCGGTAACTGAGGCGCGAGGGCCGGCCTCTTGCGGGCCAGCACCTCGCGATAGAGGTCTTCCCAACGCTGCGCCACGCGCCCCAGGTCGTAATGGGCGCGGATGTGCTCGCGTCCCCGCTGGCCCATTGCGCGTCGCGCCGGCTCCGGCAGCCGGGTCACTCGCAGCATCGCCAGCGCGAGCGTCTCTGGATCACGAGGCGGCACCAGGAGTCCGGTGTCCTCGTGCCGCACGACTTCGTGGTTCCCTCCCACCGCGGTGGCGACGATGGGGAGTGCCGCGGCCGCCGCCTCGAGCAGCACCATCGGCATCCCTTCCCAGGCGGACGACATCACGTAGCCGTCGGCCGCGCTCATCACCTCCGCCACGTCCGCGCGAACCCCGAGAAACCGCACCGCGCCGCCGAGCCCCAGGTCTCGAGCCAGGGCCTCGGTCTCCTCCTGAAGTGAGCCGCGGCCGACCAGCAGCAGGATGGCCCCGGGCTGCTCCCGCCGGACCACCGCGAAGGCCCGCAGCATGGTCGGATAGTCCTTGGCGAGCTCGAAACGGCCCACCGCCAGCCACGCGAATTCCCGGTCGAGCCCCAGCGATCGTCTCACCGCCTGGCCCGTGACCGATAAAACGCTCCGGAACCGCTCGGTGTCCACGCCATTGGGAACCACGCGCAGCTTTTCCCTCGGGACGATTCCCTCCGCCACGAAACGATCGAACGCGGCCTGGCTCACGATGGTCATGTGGTCCACCAGGGAGTTGGTGAGCCGGTACGCGGCCATCCGCAGCCGGCCCCCTTCGTAGATGTTGTGGATGGTCGAGACCAGCGCGGGAACCGGCGCGACGAGCCGAAGCACTCGAGCCATCAGATTGGCATGGACCATATGGCTGTGCAGCACGTCGGGTCGCCAGGCGCGCACGAGCCGGGCCAGCCGCCACAGCCCCCGCGGGTCCGGAAGGCCGCGCCGCATCTCCAACGACTCGGTGGGGATGCCCGCCGTCCGCGCGTCCATGCCCATGGGGCCGAGCGGGGTCATCGAGACGATCAGCACCTCGTGACCGCGGGAGCGCAGTTCCCGGGCGGCCGAGAGCAGTTGGCTGTCCGCCCCGCCCATGCCCATGCTGGTCGAGAGAAAGCACACTCTCATACGTCGCGTTCCTGCGATCCCACCACTCCCCGCCGCACCATGCGCTTGAGGCCCGGCGGAATCCGCGCGTACGCGTGACGGCCGAGCGAATACAGGTACATCCAGCGCGGCAGGCCCAGCTCTCGAACGACCTGCGCCTGCACGCGCGCCAGATCCCGCTGCCGCTCGGCGTACTTCAAGGTCCGGTGGAACCAGCTGGAGTCGTGCACGTGGTGCTCCCCCACGACTTCGGGCACGTTGGCGAACCGCCACCCCAGCTTGGCCACCCGCAGGTAGAAGCGAAGGTCGATGAGATTGTTGACCAGCGGGTAGCCGCCGGCCTCGGTCCAGGCCCGCCGGCGGAAGGTCGCCACGGTGTGCGCGATGGGGACGTATCGCGCCATGGCCGCGATGATGGCGGCGTGCTCGGTGGGGGGCATGCGCACGTACCGCTCGCCACGCCGCTCATCCACCAGCACGTAGTACCCACCCACCATGCCGACCTCGGGATGCGCGTCGAGAAATGCCACCTGGTGGCGCAGCCGGTCCGGATAGCTGCGGTCGTCGAAATCCTGGCGGGCGACGTACTCGCCCGCGGCCTGGGCAACCCCGTAGTTGTACGCCGCGGCGGCCCCCAGACGGCCCGGCGCGAAGATCCGGACACGGCTGTCCTCCGCGGCCAGCGCCCGGAGCTTGTCGAGGCTGCCGTCACTGGAGCCGTCGTCGACCAGGATGAACTCGAAATCATCGTAGGTCTGCGTCAGGATCCCGGGGATGGCGCGATCGAAGAAGGCCTCGCCGTTGTAGATGGTGGTGACCACGCTCACCCTGGGCGTCACGGAGCGGGCTCCGGGGCGTCCTTCAGGTTCCCCACGATCGGTGAGCCCACCGTTCGGGAGCGCGCCGGGCGAGCGACGGCGGCAGGCATGGCGGGCGACGGTACCCGCCGCGCAACACCCGCCAGTGCGATGCGTGCCTGGGAGAATCCCATCAGGAGGGCCAGGACCACCCAGACCGCCCTGCGGTCCTCCCACGTCAACGGGAGCATGGTGACCGCGAGCGTCGCCACGAGCACCAGCGCGAATCGTCGCTCGAAGCCCCGCAGCTTCATCACCGAGTGAAACACCGAAATCAGCATCGCCATGTACAGCAGGAACCCCACGATCCCCTGCTCGACGAGCACCGAGATATAGGAGTTGTGCGCCACCTGGGCGGCTTGCCCCAGGATCGGGGTGATGGCCGACTTGAAGTGGCCGGTGCCATACCCTCCCAGCGGGTGGGCCCTGAAGGCCTCGAGCCCCGCCATCCAGAGCTTGCCTCGGCCGCCGACGCGGCCGCCCTCCAGCTCGGTACCGATGGTGGAGAGCCGCTGCAGCAGAGTTTCCGGGATGTAGATGACCGCGAGTGCTCCAGCCACCCCGACCAGGACGATGGCGGACACCAGCCTGCCCGGCGACAACTGGGTCATGGACAGCGGCACGATCAGGAGTGCCACGGTCGCCGCCACCATCCCGCCGCGGGAACCGGTGAGACCGATGGCGACGATGGCGAGTGGTATGTAGCCCCGGCAGGCCCATCGCAGCAGCGGCTGGCGGTAGGTCATTCCCAAATACCAGGCCATCGGCAGCGCCAGCGCGAGCACCATCGCCAGGTCGTTGGGATCGGCGCCTCCCGCGGCGAAGCGTCGCAACGCCCCGGCCTGTCTCCGATAGATCAGGAGCGTATCGAACGCGGCGACATAGGCCCCGAATACGTAGGCCGTGAGAAGGCCGCGCACCCGCCGCTCCGAGGGGGCGATCTCCCAGATCATCCACAGCACCAGGAGAAGCTGCGCATAGGTCCAGAACTTGGCGGGGAGCCTTTCGCCGCTGTGATAGATGAGGAGATTGAGCCCGGCCCAGATCCAGAACAGCAGCGCCGCCAGATGGAACGGATGCCAGCGCCGGAACCGTCCCGAGACCACGACCGCGAGGAGGGCGAGACCCAGAGCCAGCGCCCCGGTGACCCGCGGAATGATCGCGATGCCGGGCAACACGAGGAGTCGTTCCCAGGGCAGCGAGAAGACGAAGATCCAGAGGGGGACGTACGCGAGCCAGATCATGTCCAGTCGTACTCCTCACCCAGCCATTGATAGAGCTGCCGGTTGTGCGGTTCGAAATGTGCGACGAGCCTCTGCCTCAGGTCGGGCGGCAGCTCGCGATCGTACGTGCCCTGGAAGAAGGGCCTGTACATCTCGCTGCGGTGCGGCCGGAGGCCGAGAAACTCCTGCACCGCCGCGACCGCGGCAGCCGGCTCGCGAAACAGCCATTCGCTCTGCAGCACCAGCAGCCGGGAGCGCGGGAAGTGCTCGACCCAGCGGCGAAGCTGTTCGACATAGTGCCCGCGGCGAGTATAGGAGTACCGGTGATGGTTATAGCTGTAGTACTCCGGATCGGCACGGAGGCGCTCTTCCTCGCCGGCGAGTCGCTCGTCCTCCCGCTCGATCGCCTCGGCGAAGGGGAGCGTCTCCCGGCCGTCCCGGA
>JACDHV010000264.1 GCA_013820855.1 Gemmatimonadales bacterium
CGCCAACCCCAGCCTCCCCGGACCGTTCACGCCGCTCGCACCCAGCATCTCTGTCCATGTGAATAAAGTGGACTCCGTGCCGCGGTATTCAACAGAACCGATTATAGATCAGCGCGCGCGTACCCGGACCGGTACTACCGTCTCACCCCAGTGCAGGTGCAGCACCGCGCTGTCGGCGTCCACCATCGGAAAGTAGAACCCCAGCGTCTCCATGTGCGGTCCCGTCTCCGGCCTGATCGAGACTCGGAGCGCATCCTTCCCCGCGGGATACGGCTCGTGAAACACGTTGGCCGCATGGCTGAGGATCAAGGTCCACCGCTCCGAGCCGGGAATGGCCCAGATGCTGTAGGTGCCCTTCGCCACAGGCTGGTTCTCCAGCAGGACGTCTCCGCTGAAGCCGATGGCGCTCGCCGCGTCCGCCCCGGGATTCCATTCTTTACTATACGGCACGATGCCGCCGAACAACCGGCGACCGCGCGCGACCGGCCGGCTGTACTCAACCGTGACGAGGACTCGTCCCACCCGTTGCTCCAGGCGAGCGTGCTGGCTCTTGGGTATGACTCCCCCACCCGACGAGCCGCAGCCGAGCCCAACCACGGCGACCGTCAGCGCCGCGAGGCGCCGGCAATGCCGCCACCGAGACCGCATGTCTCCCCTCTCAGATCCGGCCCTTGGCCCATGCCAACCGCAGCACGATGTTGCCCACCACGAGCATCCCCATCAGCCAGAAGAGCGGCGGCGCCCAGGCCGGCAGCAGCAAGAACAGGGAGTAGAAGACCACGGTTTCGCTACCAGCCACGATGGCCGGCGGCATCGTGATGGTGGTGCGCTCCCCGGTTGCCGCGACCCCCAGACTGCGCCGCTCGAGAATGGCGGCGAGATACATCCACGACGCCGCGTTGACGAAAAAGGTGGCGAGGAGGAACAGCCCCGCGCGCCAGGCCGACTCCGACGGCTGACCCAGCACGACTCCCACTGGTACCGCGGCGTACACCACGAAGTCCCCCATGATGTCGAGGTAACCCCCGAAATCGCTCTGCGAGCCGACCGCCCGCGCCACGCTGCCGTCGAGCCCGTCCAGCGTGCGGTTGACCACCCAGGCGGCGAAGGCCGGCCCGGTGCGTCCCCGCGCCGCGAGCAGGGCGGCAGCCAGGCCGGCCAAGAGCGCCAGCAGGGAGATCAGGTTCGGATGGAGCCACCGCCCGATCGCGGGCGCGATCGGCTCGAAGAGCCGATCCTTGAGCATCCGCAGCCAGTGATCAAACATCCCCGGTCCCGGGAAGGACGGTGACCCGGTCGCGCTCCAGCCCGAGCGAGAACTCGTCGCCGGGATCAGGTATCGCTCCCGCCCCCGGCGCCGCCTCCAGCTCGATGCCGGCGACGTCCACCCGAAGCGTCACGCCGCGAGGTCCGTGGTGGACGCTCCGCACCACACCCCGGAGCGAGCCACATGGATCGGGGTGCAGGGCGCCGGAGCCGAACACGGCCGTTGCCGGGCCGCGGGGCGTCTCTGCTTCGACCGGGATGGGTCCGAGCGCGGACTCGAACTGGCTCGCCGACACCGACCCGGCGACGAGATTGGGCACGCCGAGGAATCGGGCGACGGCGAGCGAGGCTGGCCGGCGAAAGAGCCGCCCCGGCTGGTCGAGCTGCGCCAGCGTCCCGCCGAGCAGGATGCCGATCCGGTCGCCGAGGACGGCGGCGTCCTCGAGGTCGTGAGTGACGATCACCATCGCTGGCCGGTAGCGGGCCTGGAGCGAGAGCAGGGTGGCGCGCACCTCGTCCCGGAGCGCGGGATCGAGCGCCGAGAGCGGCTCGTCGAGCAGCAGGACCGCCGGGCGTGCCGCCATCGCCCGCGCCAGAGCCGCGCGGTGCTTCTGGCCTCCGCTCAGAGTGTGCGGCCGCCGCCCGGCCAGGCCCTCCAGCCGGACGCTCTCCAGCAGCTCGGCGACCGATGCCCGTACCTCCGAGTCCCGATATCCACGGATGCGCAGCGGAAACGCGACGTTCTCGAATACGCTCAGGTGAGGAAAGAGAAGCGGCGTCTGATGCAGGTACACCGCGTCGCGCGATTCGGCTGGGCGCGCCGTGACGTCGTGCCCCCCGACGGTGAGCCGCCCGGCCGCGAGCGGCGCGAGCCCCGCGATGGCCCTGAGCAGTGTGGTCTTGCCCGCCCCCGACGCCCCGAGCACAACGAGGCGCTCTCCGGGATCCAGCGCGAAGCCGATGTCCCGGAGTCCGGGCGCATCGCCGAACGGCACCGAGACGCCCCTCACTTCGAGTGTGGGCGCCGTCACAGCGGTGTCGCCTCGGCGCGCTCTACGGCAAGTCGAACCGTGCCCAGCATCAGCAGGGCCGGGATCACCAGCAGCAGCGCGCCGGTCGCCGCGTAGCGGTCCTGCCCGGCCTGAAGGTAGGCGAACACTTCGAGCGGCAGGGTCCGCACCCGCCCGCCGCCGATCACCAGCGTCGTCGCGACCTGGGCCCAGGAGACCAGGAAGCCGAGCAGGAACGCCTCTCCCATCTGCCGCCGCATCATCGGCATCGTCACTCGCCACAGGACGGTCCAGGGCCCCGCGCCGAGCGTTCGCGCTTCGTCCTCGACCCGGCGGTCGAACAGGGTGAAGACGCCGAGGAAGTACAGTGCCGCGTAACCCGCCGCGGGCACCAGGTGGCTGAGGAAGACGCCGCCCGCGGTCCCGGCCACACCAGCGGTCAACGCGGAAAGATGGAGGCCGGTCGCCAGGGATACCGGCGGGACCGCGACTGGAAGGAACGCGGCGGCCGCGCCGAGGTGTCGCGGCCAGCCGCGGAGATCCGCCAGCGCGCGCCCGATGGGCCATCCCACCACCGCGCCGGCGAGACCGGTGCTCACCGCCAGCACCAGGCTGGTGCCGAGCGCCGCCGCCATGCGCCCGCCGCCACGGAAGGCGTCCCACCAACTCTCCAGCGTCACCGAGGGCGGCCACGGCGCCGGGTAGAACCAGTCGCGGCCGACGGACGCAACCAGCAGCAGGGCGAGCGGAGCCAGCGCCGAGAGCGCCAGGGCCGCCAGCACGGCCGGTCGCGAGCGCGATCCCGCGGTCATGGCTCGAACCGGTCCCAGCGACTCCGCGCCCACTCGTGCGCCGCCACCGCGAGCAGGCTTACCGCCATGCCGAGCAGTGCCAGCACGAATGCGTCGCCTCGCCGGGTGAGGTCGGCGTCGGTGTACCGCTCGAGGGTGAGGAGCGGGAGCGCCAGCGGATCGCTGGGCGCGAGCACGGCGGTGGCCTCATAGGTGCTCGCGACGAAGACGAACACCGCGACCACCGCAGGCAGAAGCCCGCGCCAGAGCAGCGGCCAGGTGACCCGGCGAAAGACCGCGGCCGGCCTGGCGCCCAACGTGCGGGCCACCTCCTCCAGTCGTTCGCCCCTGGTGGCCACCACCGAGAACGCGACCAGCGCGAGGAAGGCGAACTCCTTCCATGCCAGGGTGAGGATGAGCCCGAGGCCGGCCCGATCGTATACCAGAGCCGGCATCCCGCCGGGGCTCTCGAGCAGACCGAGCGACGCGAGCAGCCGGGCGAGGAGTCCGCTCTGCCCCAGCAGGAGCAGCCCGGCGACGGCGGCGGCCAGGTGAGGAATCGGAAGCGGCAGTACCGCGAACAGGCGCGCCATGCGATCGGTCCTCGCTCCACGGCGGAACATCGCCGCGACCACCACCGCGCCCGCCGCCGCCAGCGCGGTGGATGCGGCCGCCACCCAGAGCGACCAGGCGAGCCCGCTCCACACCACCGGTTCGCCCAGCACCGCGGCGAGGCGGGCCGCCCCACCGCCAGCCGCTCCGGGACCGGTGAGGCCGAGACTCGCCAGCACGCTGTAGCCCACCCCGACCAGTACCGGGAGGGCAACGGCCAGGGCCGCGAGCAGGCCGCGTCTGGAAGCGCCGGTCATTCGCCGGCCCGCCGCACCCGGGCCCGCCAATCGGCCGACAGCCGCTCGCGATAGCGCGGCGAGACTTCGGGCCGGGCGTACCTGGCCAGCGAGTCGGAAGAAAGCGCGCGCGGGTCGCGGGACAGCCGGGCAAACCGCGCCGCCCATTCCGGCGGCAGCCGATCTCGCGCGAGCACGGTCCCGTCGGCCCACACCTCGGGCTTCTGCTTCTCCAGTTGGGCTTCGGGCGAGAGCAGGAAGTTCGCCACCACCATCGCCCCGGCGGTCTCACCGGCGTTGAACGGGATCCCCACGAAGTGCGTGTTGGC
>JACDHV010000079.1 GCA_013820855.1 Gemmatimonadales bacterium
CACGGGCGCGGAGGGCAGTATCGAGACGCGAGATCTCCTGATCCAGGACGTTGCGCACGTGGTCGATCGCGGGGTTCGCGAACCCGTCCACCGGGCAGCGGAGCCGCTGCAGATCGTCGAGGTCGAAGAGCCGGATGCCGAGAAGCGCGCGCGCCGACGGATCTACGTTCCGCGGCACCGAGAGGTCGAATATCGCGCGCTCGCGCCCGTGTAACCCTTCCGCGCCCGCCAGCCGGTCGGCGGTGAGCAGCAGGTGACCGGCCCCCGTGGCCACGAAGACGAGGTCCGCCGAAGCCAGATGCGCGTCCAGCTCGTCCCAGGCGCCGGAAACAGCGCCCCAGGCGGACGCGAGTGCCGCCGCGCGGTCGGGGCTGCGGTTGACCAGGACCGTTCCCGCGGTCCGGCCGTGCAGGGCCCTCAATACCCCGTCGGCCACCTCACCCGCGCCCAGCACGAGGGCCCGCGCATCGGCCAGGCCTCCGCACAACGACGCGGCGACGTCCACCGCCGCCGAGCTCACCGAGGCGGGGTGGCGTCCCAGGATGGTCTCACGGCGGACGCGACGCCCCGCGACCAGCGCGGCCGACAGGATGGAATCGATCACGCCGTCCGTGGTGCCGGCGGCACGGGCGGCATCGTAGGCCCGGCGAACCTGCGCCAGCACCTCGGTCTCGCCGAGAATCTGGGAGTCGAGCCCGGCCGTCACGTCGAACAGGTGGCGGACCGCCTCCTCCCCGTCGAGGCGCAGGAACTCCTCGTCGAGGCAGGCGCCACGGCTCAGCGCGAAATCCCGGAACCACGCCTCGAGGTCGAGGTCGCCGGTCCAGTAGATCTCGGTGCGGTTGCAGGTGGAGAGGAGCACGGCCGCGCTGCCGGCCGCAGCCTGGCCCTGAAGCCAGGCGGCGACCTCGGCAGGACAGAAGGCGAGCCGCTCGCGCAGGTCGATTCCAGATGTATGATGGCTTACGCCAACGACATGGAACGATATGTCCCGGAGCATGAGCGTAGGGTACGCCGAGCGGCTCCCAACTGCAATCCGACAAGCCCCGGAGCGGGCCCCGTATCTTTACGGAGACACGGCGCCCGGTGGCACCTTCAGGCAGTACGAACCGGAATCTCCCGTGGGCGGGCCCGCTCGGCCTTGGGTACGGTCACGGTCAGCACCCCGTTCCGGTACTCGGCGGCGATCTTCTCGCCATCTACCGTGGCGGGCAGCATGAACGCCCGCTCGAAGGAGCCGTAGCTGCGCTCGTAGCGGTGCACCCGCTCGTTGCGCTCCTCGGCCTCCTGCTTCTTCTCGCCCCGGATGATGAGGAGGTTGTTCTCCAGCGAGAGCTTCACGTCCTCCGGGCTCACACCCGGCAGCTCCGCCACGATCCTGACCGCATCCTTGTCCTCGAAGACATCCACGGCGGGATGCCACGCCGAAGTGATCGCGCCGCTCTCGTCCTGGGTGAGCGGCCAGGTGCCGAACGCCTCGTCCAGCATGTTGTTGAGCCGGCGCAGTGTCTGGAAGCTCTCGTGGGGACGCCGGGTGGTCGTGACAAACATCGTTCGCCTCCGCGCGACAGGCTCGAGTGAATCGCCAAGCCGCCTTCGGTCGCGGCTCGCGGCGGCACGTGAAGCAGCCCGCGTGCCCGATCCGGGGTTACTTTCCTTGCCAAAATGACCGACACCTATGCCGCCTGGAGTGCCTCGGCGGCGATCGGCCGGGAGATGTCTGCCATGTCGAACCCCCTCCGCTACCGGATGGCCATCGCGGTTCTGGCACTCGGCGCGGCGCTGGTGGCGCTGTATCTCCACCTCTGGAAGCTGGGTCTCGCAGGGGTGCTCACCTGCACGGACAACCGCGGGTGCGAGATCGCGATGACCAGCGGCTGGGGCTGGTTTCTGGGCGTGGACGTCGCGCTGATCGGGGCGGTGGGCTATGCGCTGATTCTGGGGGCGGCGCTCTGGGGCGCTCACCCGAGACGGGAGGCGTCGCTGGCGGCCACTCTCCTGCTATTGACGCTCATCGTGCCCGCGGTGCTCTTCACCGTCCGCCTGAAATACGCCGAGTGGCTCGTGCTGAAGACCTTCTGCCTCTGGTGCTTCCAGAGCACGGTGACGATCGTGGCCTGCCTGGCGCTGGCGCTGTTCGATCTCAGGCGGGTGAAACACGGCGGGAGCGGAGCGGCGGCCTAGTTCTGCGCCGCCCGCATCCGTTGCTCGTACATCCCGATGAGCCGCTTCACCTGGGCGGCGGCCTGCCGGGCCTTCTCGGGTGGAAGTTCGGCCACGTCGCCGGAGCCGCCGCCGATCTCACGCATGATGGAATCACTGAGCACCCAGAAGTACCCGCTGTCCGTCACGCCGACCCGGTTCAGGTCGGCCTCCATCGCGTTCACCAGCGTCCCGACACCGTTCTGGAACGCGGTGAGGTTTCCCTCCGTCGCTCCTTCCGGATCCTCGATCTCGTTGATCTGAGCGCGAATGGCGGGGACGAGCCGGGGCGCCTCGAACTCCAGGCTTCCCTCGTTGTCCTGGAGCTCGGCACTTCCGGTTCGCTGGGCCAGGTCGGGGCGTTCGTCGCGGCCGATCTCCGAGCGGGTCTGCCGGCATCCGGCGAGAACCAGGAGGACGGAGAGCCAGCGGACCGAGCGATACATGACGTCCTCCGCAAAGGGTATCCGCGCAAGTAACCGCCCCTCCCCGCGCGGTTCGGTGTCGCCGCTCACGCCACCGAGGTCAACGTCCGAAAATTCGTGCCAGCAGCCCCGGTGCGTGCGCCGCCTCGAAGGCGAGGGCGAGCTCGGTCATCGAGCCGTAGCGCTCGACCGGATCCATGGCGAGCGCCCGGCTGATCACCGCCTCCACCTTCGGCGGGAAATCCGCCTTGATCTCGCGCAGCCGGAGCGGCTGTCCGCGGAGGCGAGCGATCATGGTCTCCTGCGCGGACTTGCCGCTGAACGGCAGGCGCCCGGTGAAGAGCTCAAACGCCAGCACCCCCAGGGCGTAGACGTCACTGCGCCCGTCGAGGGGCTTGCCCCGGATCTGCTCCGGGCTCATGAACTCCGGAGTGCCGAGCACGATGCCGGTGGCTGTGAGCTTGGCGAGCTCCGAGCCGGCGCGCCGCTCCTTCGCCAGGCCGAAATCCATGACGACGGCCCGGAACTCCGGCGCGCCCGTCTTCTCGCCGCCCACCGGAACCAGCATGATGTTCTCGGGCTTGAGATCGCGGTGGATGATCCCGAGCTCGTGGGCGTGCTGCAGGCCGTGGCACATCTGGATGAGCAGCGGAACGCCCTCCGCGGCGGAGAACGGCCCCCGGCGCGCCTCGTGCTCGCTGAGGGGCTCGCCCTCGAGGAAGGGCATCACCAGGTAGATGAGGCGCTCGGCGGTCTCGCCCAGCCGCAGGATGGGACAGACGTTCGGGTGGTCGAGCCGCATGGCGATGGTCGCCTCGCGGCGCAGGCGTTCCACCGACGCCGGGTCGCGGGATAGCCGGGGCAGCAGGATCTTGAGGGCCACGATCCGCTCGGTTCCGATCTCTTCGGCGCGATAGACGTAGGACATGCCCCCCTCCCCCAGCCGGGATCCCACGCGGTAGCGCCGGTCGAGCACCTGACCGGAGAGCGTCTTGAGCGGGTCGTTCGGCAGCACGGCCGCGGCACCGCCCGGCATCGTGTCGGCGTCACCGTCGGGATCGGGGTATCGCTCGCGGGGCGAGCGGCGCACACCCGCCTCCTCCACGAGGAGCGACCCATCCTTGACGCAGTATCGGGCTGGAGCGGGGTACGTACGGTGGCAGCGGGGACAGCGCCGGGCGGTCAATCCCGAAACCGGTTTCGGCCGTCGGTCTTGGCCCGGTAGAGGTGGGTGTCGGCGAGCCGGAGGAGGGACTCCCCGTCGGAGACGCGCTCGTCGGGGAAGGACGCGATGCCGATGCTGATGGTGACGCGAACCGGATGGCCGCTCTCCCCGAAGTCGTGGGTGGCCACGCGCCGCAGCACGCGCTCGGCGAAGTTGCGCGACTCGGTGCTGGTGGTCTCCGGCAGCAGCACCACGAACTCCTCGCCGCCGTAGCGCGCCACGAGGTCCACCGACCGCTGCTCCCGCTTGAGCAGGGTCGCCAGTTGCTTGAGCACCCGATCGCCCACCAGATGGCCGTGGGTGTCGTTGATCTGCTTGAAGTTGTCGACGTCGATCATCATGCCGGTCAGCATCGTGGCATAGCGCGCGGCGCGGTCCATCTCCTGTTCCAGCTTCTCCATCAGGGCGCGGCGGTTGAAGCAGTTGGTCAGCGGGTCGGTTTCGGCCAGGTGTCGCATCTGCTCCTGGCCCATCACCGCGTTCTCGAGGTCGTAGGCCTTCTCCAGAGCCGCGACGGCGGCGTTGATCACCTGCTCGGCGAACTGGACGTCCTGCTCGTTCAGCGGCGCGTCGCCGGTGGTGGTCCGCAGGAAGAAGACGCCGGCCGGCTGCTGCCGGAGCGAAAAGCGGATGGCGATCGCCGAGCGGGCGGGCACGGGCCGGCCCTCCGACTCCCAGATTTCGCGCATCTGCTGGAAGATCGGATCGGTGAGCACGTCGCGCACCAGCACCACCTCGCCGGTCGTGAGGGCGTGCTGGATCTCGGGATAACGCCGGAGATCCACGGCCAGATTGTGCAGCATCGGGTTTTCGTACGCGGCCACCACCGTGCCGTGGTCGTCGTCCGGACCGGCGATGATGATCGAGCAGCGGGAGATGTTGAGGCCCTGGGCCACCCGGCGAACCAGGATCTGGTAGATCTCCTCCGGTTTCAGCGAGGCGGTCACCTCCTGGAGAATCTCCATCATCTCCGAGCGCGACCGCGCCTCCGCACGGGCCTGATTGAGCTCGCGGCCCACCCGCAGATGGGCCTTCACCCTGGCCAGCAGCTCGCGCACCCGAAACGGCTTGGGAATGAAGTCCGACGCGCCGAGGCCGAGGGAGCGGACCGTGGCCTCCTCGGGCGGCATGGAGGAGATCATGAGCACGGGAAGGTCCTTGAACCGGGGATCGGCCTTCACCCGCTGGAGCAACTGCAGTCCGTCCACCTTCGGCATCATGATGTCGAGCAGCAGGAGATCGAACTGCTCGGCGCTCAGGTGCTCGAAGAGGTGCTCGCCACCCGGGACGGTCAGGACCTCGTAGCCGTTCTCCTTGAGGATCCAGGACAGCGTCCGGGAGAGCGCCTGGTCGTCGTCGGCGACGAGGATCTTGGGAGCGATGGTCATCCCGCCAATCGGTGAAAGAGATCCGGATCCACGTTGCCGCCGCTCACCACCGCCACGGTGGGACCGGCGAGCCGGGCGTGCCCGGCGAGGATCGCCGCGGTGGTGACGGCCCCGGAGGGCTCGACCCGGAGGCCGGCGCTCCGGTGCAGGAATCGGACGGCGGCGGCGATCTCGTCCTCGGTCACCTGTATCGCCTCCCGAACCATCCGCCGAATGATGGGGAAAGTAAAGGTGCCTATCGACCGGGTAAGGAGTCCGTCGGCCATGCTCTCCGTCCGCTCCAGCGTCCGTGGAGCGCCGGCGTCGAGGGCGGCGGTGAGCTTGGCGGCGCCGGCAGGCTCGACCGCGACGACGCGGACAGCGGGCCTGAGCCCCTCCACGGCGACCGAGATCCCCGCGAGGAGCCCGCCACCGCTCACCGGCACCAGGATGGTGTCTACGCCGGGGCACTGCTCCACGATCTCGAGCCCGCAGGTACCCTGCCCAGCCACCACGTCGGGATGGTCGAAGGGCGGAATCATCGCGAGCCCCTGGTCGAACGCGATCGCCTCGGCGCGCTGAAGCTGCTCCGACGACCGGACCGCGCCCGCGAACACCACCTCGCCCCCGTGACGGCGGACGCCATCCACCTTGATGCCGGGCGTGGATTCGGGCATCACGACGACCGCCCGGAGCCCGAAGGCCCGGGCCGCGAAGGCGACCGCCTGCCCGTGATTTCCGCTCGATTGGGTGACGACGCCGCGGGTGCCGGCTGCCCGGGCGACCCGGGACACCGCGTTGTACGCGCCCCGGATCTTGAAGGCGCCGACTGGCTGGAGCTGCTCGCACTTGAGGAACACGGGCACGCCCGCCCGCGCGGTCAGCGCGGGCACCTCCACGAGCGGAGTCCGAACGACGACACCCTCCAGGACCCGGGCCGCGGCCCGGACGTCCTCGAGCGTGACTCCGGCCGCGCGATCGGCGGTGAGCGGCATCGGTCCCCGGGCTACTCCGCCGCCGCGGTCGGGGCCACGGCATCGCCCCCGGCAACTTCCTCGGCCCCGCCTTCGTCCTCCTTCACCACCCGCGCGACGTCCACCACAGCGTCGCCGGCATCAAGGTTCATCACCTTGACGCCCTGTGTGTTGCGGCCGATGACCCGGATCCCGTCCACCGGCAGCCGGATGATGACGCCATGGCGGGTGATCATCATCAGCTCGTCGTCGGGGATGACCTCCTTCAGCGCGACGATGGGGCCGGTCTTGTCCGTCTTCTTGAGGGTGATGATCCCCTTGCCGCCGCGCCGCTGCACCCGGTAGTCGGTGAGCTCGGAGCGCTTGCCGAACCCCTTCTCGCTCACCACGAGCAGCGTGGCGTCGCGCCGGACGACCACCATGCCGATGACCTCGTCGCCCTTCTCCAGCTCGATGCCCTTCACCCCCGTCGTGGCGCGGCCCATCTCGCGCACGTCGCCCTGGTGAAAACGGATGCTCATCCCGTCGCGCGTCGCCAGGACGATGTCGCTGTTCTGGTCGCAGATCTGGACGTCGATCAGCTCGTCGTCCTTGTCGATGTTGATGGCGCAGATCCCGTTGCTCCGCACGTTGCCGTACGCGGACAGCAGCGTCTTCTTCACCGTGCCCTTGCGGGTGGCGAAGATCAGGCACTTGTCGTCGGTGAACTCCCGCACCGGCACCAGCGCCGCGACCTGCTCGGTCGGCTTGATCGCTATGCAGTTGACCACCGGCTTGCCGCGTGCGGCGCGGCCCGCCTGCGGGATCTCGTGCACCTTGAGCCAATAGAGCTGGCCGGTATTGGTGAAGAAGAGCAGGGAGTCGTGGGTGCTGGCGATGAACAGGTGCTCGACCCAGTCGTTCTCCTTGAGGTCGGCCCCGGTGAGGCCGCGGCCGCCGCGCCGCTGCCGCTTGTAGGTGGTGACCGGGATGCGCTTGATGTAGCCGGTATGGGAGATGGTGATGACCATGTCCTCTTCGGCGATCAGGTCCTCCACCGTGAACTCGCCCTGGTCGGCCACGATCTCGGTCCGCCGCTCGTCGCCGAACTGCTCGACCACCTCGGCCATCTCCTGTTTGAGAATCGCCATCCGCCTCGGCTTGGAGGCGAGAATCGACTTCAGCTCCTTGATCGTGGCGCGCACCTCCTTCAGCTCGGCCTCCAGCTTGTCGATCTCGAGCCCGGTGAGCTTGGCGAGCCGCATGTTGAGGATGGCGTCGCTCTGCTTCTCGCTCAGTCCGAAGCGCTTCCGCAGCCGGGCGTCGGCCTCGGGGGTGTCCTCGGAGCCCCGGATGATCTTGATCACCTCGTCGATGTGGTCGACGGCGATCTTGAGACCCTCGAGGATGTGCTCCCGCGCCTGCGCGGCGTCGAGGTCGAACTGGGTCCGCCGGACGATGATCTCGTGCCGGTGCTCGATGTAGCGCTCGAGCACCTGCTGGAGGTTCATGATCTTCGGCGCTCCCTTGTCGAGGGCGAGCATGATCACGCCGAAGGTGGACTGCATCGAGGTGTGCTTGTAGAGCTGGTTCAGTACCACGTTGGGGATGGCATCGCGCTTGAGATCGATGACCATCCGCATCCCGTCCTTGTCGGACTCGTCGTTCACCCCGCTGATGCCCTCGATCTTCTTCTCCATCGCCAGCTCGGCGATGGCCTTGACCAGATTTTCTTTGTTGACCTGGTAGGGGATCTCGGTGACTACGATCTGGGAGCGGCCGGTCGACTCCTTCTCCTCGATCTGCGCTCGCGCCCGCATGACCACGCGTCCGCGGCCCGTCTCGTAGGCCTCCTTGATCCCCTCGCGACCGTAGATGAAGGCGCCGGTGGGAAAGTCGGGACCCTTGATCGCCTTGCGCAGGTCGGCGATCGACGCCTCGGGGTCGTCGATCAGCAGCTCGACCGCCTTGGCCACCTCGCGCAGATTGTGCGGCGGGATGTTGGTGGCCATGCCGACCGCGATGCCGCTGGACCCGTTGACCAGCAGGTTGGGGATCTTGGAGGGAAGGACGGTGGGTTCCTGGAGCCGGTCGTCGAAGTTGGGCTGAAAAACGACCGTGTTCTTGTCGATGTCCTCCAGCATCGCCAGCGCGATGCGGGTGAGCCGCGACTCGGTGTAGCGGTAGGCCGCGGCCGGGTCGCCGTCCACCGAGCCGAAGTTGCCCTGCCCGTCGATCAGCGGATACCTGAGCGAGAACTCCTGGACCATGCGGACGAGCGCGTCGTAGACCGACTGGTCGCCATGGGGGTGGTACTTGCCCAGCACGTCGCCCACCACCGTCGCCGACTTCTTGTAGGGCCGCCCCGGTACCAGCCCCAGCTCGTTCATGGCATAGAGGATCCGCCGGTGCACCGGCTTGAGGCCGTCCCGCACGTCCGGCAGGGCCCGGGAGACGATGACGCTCATCGAGTAGTTGATGAACGACTGCTGCATCTCCTCTTCTATGAGCCTGGGCAGAATGCGTTCGCGCGAGTTGGGTGCGGTCATATCCGTCGGGTGCTAGGGGGAGTACGGGGGCGGCCGGTGGTTCGGCCGAAGTCCAAAATATATCAGGGAACCGGGGTGGGACGCAACCGTTGCCAGTTGCGGAAAAACCTTTGGGGATAATGAGTTAGAAGGCGAGACGGCGGGGCTGGGTGCGGCGGCTGCCGACCGCGTCCTCGTGCCCGAGCGCCGAGCCCGTCCGGCCGTCGCAGGAACCGGCCAGGCGGGTTCGTCGCCCGGGAAGGATCGGTCAGCTCACTGCTGGCACGGCGCCTCCGGATCCGGCTTCGGCTTGTCCACCACCGGCCGGTGATCGAGGTTGGCCACCCGTTCCGCGACCGCGCCGACGAACCTCGTCACCCGGGCGAACTTGTCGAAGTCGAGGTACTCCATCTCGTCGGTCACCTGGTGGTAGTCGCGGTGCCCTCCGGTGCTGAAGAAGGCGATCGGAATGCCATAGCGAGCATACATGTAGTGGTCGCTGCGGCAGTAGAAGTTGTCCGGGTGCCCGTCCGCGTCGTAGCTGTAGTCGAAGGCGAAGCCGAATTTCCCTTCCCGGTTGACCGTTTCGGCCAGGTCGCCCAGCTCCGTCGAGAGCCGCCGGGAGCCGATCACCTGCATGTACGCCGGGTCGCGCGTGGTCTCGTCGTTGGGACCCCCCCGGCCGATCATGTCGACGTTGATCTGGGCCACGATGGAGTCCCGGGGCACCGTCGGATTGTCGGTGAACCACCGGGACCCCTGCAAGCCCGATTCCTCACCGGTATGCCACACGAAGAGGACCGAGCGCCTGGGCCGGGTGCCGCTCCTCAGCGCCTCCGCGATCTCCAGAAGGCCCATCGAGCCGGAGCCATCGTCGTCCGCTCCGTTCACGATCGAATCCAGCGCGGCCGGCCGCCGCTCTCGCATGCTGTCCACGATCGCGCGGATACGGGCCGACTGCTCGGCATCGGGCTCGCCCGGCGCGTCGTTGGCGCCGCGGGGCCGCATGACGGTGTTGTAGGCCCGAAGCGAATCGTGGTCCACCGCGGGCACGATGCCGATGGCATCGTTGTGCGCGCCCAGCGCCACGTACTCTCCGCGGAGCGCCGGGTCCGATCCCTCCAGCACCGCGACCACGTTGGTGGCGCCGACGTCGCTCGGGTCGAAGGTCACGTCACCCTGAATGACGCCGCCGGGATCGCCGGGGCGGAGCTGGTCGAGCGGCTTCGCGAAGAGCTTGGGAACCGTGGCCGACGGCAGGATGATCAGGCGCGGCTGCGTGAGGCCGGGAGGGATCGCGACGTCTTCCCTGACCACGATTCTCGGTGTGCGGAAGACCTGCTCGAACGTGGCGATCAGGGTATCCACCCCGGTGACCATGATGCCCGAGATCAGGCCCAGCGGGCCCGCGGGGTGAAGGTTCGGCGTACCGAGCGTGTTGCCGGTACCCTCGCTGTTGTAGACCACGACCTTGCCCTGAAGCGCTTCGCGGCTGGGCAGGGCCGCCGAATCGGCGGGGCCGCCGATGTAGACCAGCGACGAGCCGTCGATCGGACGAGCCGGCACCTCGAACTGTGCCTGATAGGGGTGGTAATCGTGCCACAGCGCCAGCCCGCTCGACCCGACGCGGAGCGTGGCGCGCGAGGAGTCCGCCGTGTAGCTCGAGAGGGGGACCCTCTGGACGAAACTCCCGGCCTCGCCGGCCGGCCTCAATTCGAGCCGCTGCAGCTCGCTCACGATGTAGGCGTTTCCCCGCGCGTTGCCGGGCGTGCCGGTCCGCCGGCCCTCCATCGAGTCGTCGGCGAAGATGGAGATCCGGTTCTTGAGGTCGGCGGCCGAGATCTCGGCCGTGGTGGCTCCCCGGGGGGCGGGTGTTTCCGTGACGGTGGTCGTCGAGCCGCCGCAGGCCGCGGCGAGAGGGAGAATCAGAGTCGCTAGAAGCCTGGCGCCGCGCATGAACAACCGCCCGAGGGTGAGGGAAGGGGGAAAATAATCCCTGCACTACCTCCCCCGGCGCGGAATCGTTTCAGCGGTGCACCGGGTCACGCGGCGCTCGACACCCTCCCGGATCCCGCTGCCGCCGAAGATCGAACCAGCAGCACCGTCTCGGCCCCTCGCCCCGTCCGCGGAACTCCCGACGGCCGGAGCACCTGGCCGATCGGCCGGCCCATCATGTCCCGAAGCTCGTATTCCTTCACCGGCTCCGTCGCCGGCTCACACCGCAGCAGCGCTCTCATCCCGCACCTCGCCTGAACGTCTCAATGTGAAGCATCCATCCGGGCAGCAACGTACGTGAGATGCGTCCCGGCCGGGAAAGGTTGCTGGCACCCCGGGCCAACCCTTTGATCCCGGACCTTGTCCCATGTCCAGGTCGTCGACCCCTACGCGCCGGAGCCCGTGAGCGACGCTGAGCTGATCGATCGAGTTCTGGCCGGTGATCCGAAGGCCGAGCGCGCGCTGTACGACGCGCACGTGGACCGCGTCTTCCGTCTGGTCTACCGGATGGCAGGGGACCTGGACCGGGCCCAGGACTGGGTGCAGGAAACCTTCATCCGGGCCTTCGAGAAGCTCGGCGATTTCCGTGGCGAGTCGGCGCTCTCGACCTGGCTCTGCTCGATCGCCATGTCGGTCTCGCTGAACGGCCTTCGCAAGGTGAAGCGGTCCCGGGAACGGGAGACATCGCTGGACGACGCCCCGCCACTGGGCTATACCCCGCGCGAAGCCGATCCGGACCTCAAGGCGCGGCTCGCCCGGGCCATCGACGGCCTGCCGGACGGGTACAGAGCGGTGTTCGTGATGCACGACGTGGAAGGGTTCACCCACGAGGAGATCGGGCGAGCCCTGGGAGTGCAGACGGGAACGTCGAAGGCGCAGCTCTTCCGGGCGAGAGCCAAGCTGCGGGATGCGCTCGCCGACTTCGCGGGGGATCGAGACCGATGAACGACGACCAGCTCGACGAGTGGCTCCGCGATGCGGCGCGCTCCTACAACGCACCGCCGGAGACCCCCCGCGACCGAATGTGGGTCGGGATACGGGCCGCCCGGCGGAAGCGCCCGCGCGTTGCCGGCCCCTGGAACCGGTGGGCGGTCTGGCCGATCGCCGCCGCGGCCGTGCTGGCCGTAGGAATCGGGATCGGCCGCCTCTCGGTGGCGCCGGAAGCCACCATGTGGGAAGGCGCGGCCACCAACACCACCGCCTATCGGCTCGCGTCGCAGGAGCACCTGAGCCAGTCGGAAGCCTTTCTGACGCTGTTCCGGATGTCGGTGCGGCAGACGCCCGACCAGCGGCTGGCATCGGCATCGGCACGGCAGCTCCTCGCCACCAACCGCCTGCTGCTCGATTCACCCGCCGCGGCCGAGCCGGCCACCCGGCTGCTGCTGGAGGATCTGGAGCTCGTACTCGCCGAGATCGCGCAGCTCTCGCCGGGCTCGAGAGACGAGGACCTGCAGCTCATCCGCGAAGGCCTCGACCGGGGCGACATGATGCCCCGCCTTCGGACCGCCGTGCCCGCGGGCCCGGCCCCAACGCAAGGAGTGCTGTGATGTACCGGATGCAACTCGGCCTTGCCCTGGCAGCGGCGCTCGGCGCCGTCAGCTCGTCCACGCCGGCGCGCGATGCCGGTGCGGCCCAGACCGTTCAGGGCAGCGCGGTCGAGCCGGCGGAGACGCCGCGCGCCGCGTGGATCCAGGGAGACCCCGGCGACTCGCTGTATCGCGCCGGGCGGGCGGCGCTGAGCCGGCGCGATTACCGACAAGCCGCCGATGTCTTCGCACAGATTCCCGACCGGTTCCCCCGCTCCGGCTACGCGCCCGACGCCTTCTATTGGCGTGCCTTCGCGCTCTACCGGATCGGGGGAGAGCCGCAGCTGCGCACCGCACTCGACGCGCTGCGCCTCCAGCGCGAACGTTTCCCGGACGCGGGCACCCGCGGAGACGCCGCGGCGCTGGAGCAGCGCATCCAGGGCGTGCTCGCCCGCCGAGGCGACGAAGCGGCGGCGAGAGAGGTGGCGGCCGCCGCGGAGGCGGCCGCTGCGGCGCCGGAGCCCCCGAAGCCCCCGGAGCCTGCACAGCCCCCGGAGCCTGCACAGCTCGCCGGCCCCGCCGACGGCCGCTGCGACGAGTATGGCGCCGACATGAGGATCGCCGCCATCAACGCGCTCATCCACATGAACAGCGAAAAGGCCCGACCCATCCTCCGCCGGGTGCTCGCCCGCCGCGACGGGGCATCCGTGTGTCTCCGGCGCAAGGCGGTCTTCCTTATCTCCCAGGGTGGAGACGAGGGCGCGGAGGACATCCTGCTCGCGTCGGCCCGCACCGATCCCGATCCGGAGGTGCGGGAGCAGGCGGTCTTCTGGCTGTCCCAAGTGGGATCGGAACGGGCCGTGGGCGCGCTGGATTCCATCCTCCGCACGGCAACCGACCGGCGCCTCCAGGACAAGGCGATCTTCGCGCTCTCCCAGCAGGACAGTCCCCGCGCCCGCCAGGCCCTGCGGACCTATGCGGAGCGGGCCGACGCCCCCGACGCCCTGCGGGAGCAGGCGGTCTTCTGGATCGGGCAAAGCGGAGGCAAGGAGAACTCGGCCTGGCTCCGCGGCCTTTTCGGCCGCGCGAAGAACGAGGAGCTCCGGAAGAAGATCCTCTTCTCTCTTTCGCAGATGGGCGATCCGGAGAGCGTGAAGTGGCTGGTGGGCATCGCCCGCGACCGCACCCATCCCCTGGAAATCCGCAAGCAGGCCCTCTTCTGGGCCGGACAGGGCGGCGCGTCCCTGGCCGACCTCGCGCCGCTGTACGGCTGGTTCGAAGACCGGGAGATGAAGGACCACCTGATCTTCGTGTACTCGCAGCGGGA
>JACDHV010000080.1 GCA_013820855.1 Gemmatimonadales bacterium
GCCGGGGCGGGCGCGGCGGCGGCGATCGTGGCCGGGGCCCCCGGCGCGATCGCGGCGACCGGGATCATGCCAGCGACCACGTGGAAAACGTCATCGCCATCAACCGCGTCGCCAAGGTGGTGAAAGGCGGCCGGCGGTTCTCCTTCAACGCACTCGTGGCCGTCGGCGACGGCAAGGGCAAGGTGGGGATCGCCACCGGCAAGGCCAACGAGGTCTCGGAGGCGGTGCGCAAGGCGGTCGAGGCCGCCAAGCGCTCGATGGTCGACCTGGCCAGGACCGGGTCCACCATTCCACACGAGGTGGTGGGCCGGCACGGTGCCGGCCGCGTGCTGCTCAAGCCCGCCGCGACCGGTACCGGCGTGATCGCCGGCGGCCCGGTGCGCGCCGTGCTGGAGTGCGCCGGGATCACGGACATCCTGACCAAGAGCCTCGGCTCCACCAACCCGCACAACATGGTGCGGGCCACGATGGACGGCCTGACCAGTCTGGTTTCGGCCCGCCAGGTGGCGCGGGAGCGCGGCGTCGAGCTCGACCAGATCGCCTACAAGCCGAGGCAGGGGGCCTGATCATGGGGCGCAATCCAGCGGTCGGGCGGCAGGGCCCCCGGCACCACGCGGCCGTCATCCCCAGCGAGGACACGGCCAAGGCGCTCGAGGTGAAGCAGATCCGCTCCACTATCGGCCATCCCGAAACCATGCGGCGCACGCTCGAGGCGCTCGGCCTCCACCGCCATCAGCAGACCGTCCGCGTGGCCAACACGGCCTCGGCCAGGGGGATGCTGTTCAAGGTGCGGCACCTGATCCAGATCAAACCTGCGTGAACGGTATGGCGTGAACGGTGAACGGCTCCCCGGTCACCCCGTTCACCGTCTACCTTTACTGTTCACGTCGTGGAGCAATCAATGGCTGAGAAGATCACACTCTCCAACCTCACCCCCAGCCGGGGCTCGACCCAAACGCGCAAGCGGGTCGGCCGTGGACCGGGCTCCGGGCTCGGCAAGACGTCGGGGAAGGGGCACAAGGGCCACAAGGCCCGCACCGGCGGCGCGACGAATCCCGGCTTCGAGGGCGGTCAGATGCCGCTGTACCGGCGGCTGCCCAAGCGCGGGTTCACCAACCCGTTCAAGGTGACCGCACAGGCGGTGAACCTGTCGCAGCTCAAGAAGGTGAGCGCGACGGAGGTGAGCCCCGAGACATTGTATTCGGCGGGACTCATCGGCAAGCTCGACCAGCCGGTCAAGCTCCTGGGCACCGGTGACGCCGACCGGTCCTATACGGTTCGAGGCGTGGCACTGTCCGCGTCGGCGCGCACGAAGATCGAGGCGGCCGGCGGCAAGATCGAGGGGTAATGACCACACCCCGTGTTCCCAATCTGGCCATCGACGACGAGCTGAAGCGGAAGCTCCTCTTCACGCTCGGCATTCTGGTGATCTACCGGATCGGCGCCCACATCGCCGCGCCCGGCGTGAACGTCACCGCCCTGGCCGATTTCATACGGAACTCCGCCGCCGCGGGGTTCTTCGGATTGTACGATGCGCTGGGCGGCGGCCTCTCCCGGGCCACGGTGTTCGCGCTCGGGATCATGCCCTACATCTCGGCCTCCATCATCTTCCAGCTGGCGGGAGGCATCGCGCCTTCCATCGGCAAGATGCAGAAGGACGAGGAGGGCAAGAAGAAGATCACGCAGTGGACCCGGTATCTCACCGTGTTCATCTCGCTCTCCCAGGCCTACACCTTCGCGCTCTTCACCGAGTCGATCCCCGGCGCGGTGGACAATCCCGGCTTCGCGTCACGGCTCATCATGGTCGTGATGCTCACGGCCGGGGCCATCTTCGTCATGTGGCTCGGCGAGCAGATCACCGAGCGCGGCATCGGCAACGGGATGAGCCTGCTCATCACCTTCTCGATTCTCGAGCGGCTCTGGCCCGGCAGCCTCCAGCTCCTCCAGTTCGTGCGCACCGGGGTGGTGAGCGCGCTGGGCGCGATCACCTTCCTGGCGATCCTGGTGCTGATGATCGCCGCGGTGGTGGCGATGACGATCGCGGCCCGGCGCATTCCCATCCAGATCCCTCGGAAGGTCATGGGCCGGGGCCGGATCCGGGAGGGCCAGAAGACGTTCATCCCGATCCGGCTGATCACCGCCGGCGTGATGCCCATCATCTTCGCCCAGACCATCATCATCGTTCCGGGCACGCTGGCCAGCTTCACCCAGAATCCCGTGCTGCAGGACCTTGCCGGGTTCTTCAATCCGGGCGACTGGCCCTACAACCTGACGTTCGCGGCGATGATCCTGCTGTTCAGCTACTTCTACACGTCCATCATCTTCAACTCGGTGGACCTCGCCGAGAACCTGAAGAAGCAGGGCGGGTTCATCCCGGGTGTGAAACCGGGTGCCAGCACCGCCGATTACATCGACGGGGTCCTCGGCCGAATCACGCTTCCCGGCGGCCTCTTCCTGGCGAGCGTCGCGATCCTCCCGATTCTGGTGTCGAGCTGGTTCAACATTCCCAACTCGGGCTTCGGCGGGACCTCGGTGCTGATCGTGGTCGGTGTGCTGCTGGATACGATCGCCCAGGTGGAGCAACATCGGACGCTGCGCAAGTACGATGGCTTCATGAAGACGGGGCGAGTCAAGTTCCGAGGCCGGCAGCAGCGGTACATGTGAACTGCGGCGAAGGTGAAAAGTGAAAGGTGAAACGGACTGGATGCGGTACATCCCCTTTCACTTTTCACTTTTTGCTTTTTCGCGCTACCGAGGAGCGTCATGGACATTCTGCTCTTGGGCCCCCCCGGCGCGGGGAAGGGTACGCAGGGAGCGATTGTGGGGAAGGCCCTGGGGCTGCCCAAGTTCGCCACCGGCGACCTGCTGCGCGACGCCGTCAAGCGAGGGACCCCGCTGGGCCTGGAGGCCCGCGCGGAGATGGAGGCCGGGCACCTGGTGGGCGACGATATCATTCTGGGCGTGGTGCGTGAGGAGTTGGGCAAGCCGGAGGCGTCGAAGGGCGTGATCTTCGACGGCGTGGTCCGCACCATTCCGCAGGCCGAAGGGCTCGAGCGGATTCTCGCGGAGAAGCAGCGCAAGATGGACGCGGTGCTGTTCTTCGACGTCAGTGACGAGGAGATCCTCGCCCGGCTCGAGCGGCGCCGGTCGATCGAAGGCCGCGCCGACGACGACCCGGCGGCGGTCGCCATCCGGCTGCGGGCCTACCGGGAGCAGACCGCGCCGGTGTTGTCCTGGTATGAGAGCCGGGAAGGCGTGCGGCGGATTCCGGCGGTGGGCACGATCGAGGAGATCGCCGCACGGGTGAGGCGCGCGCTGGGGAAATGATCACGCTCAAGTCGTCCCGGGAGATCGAGATCATGGCCCGGGCCGGACGCATCGTAGCTGGGACACTCGCGTTGATGCGCGAGATCGTCCGGCCAGGGATGACGACCGAGGACCTCGACGCGGCCGCGGAGAAGTTCATCCGCTCGCACGAGGGCGCCGTGCCGTCCTTCAAGGGCCTGTACGGCTTTCCCAAGACGCTCTGTACGTCGATCGACGAGGAGATCGTCCACGGCATCCCGTCGGCCCGGCGCGTGCTCTCCGAAGGCAGCATTGTGAGCGTGGATGTGGGCGTACAGCTCGAGGGGCTCCACGCCGACTCCGCCACCACGCTCGCCGTTGGCCGGGTCGATCCCTCGGCCGAGCGGTTGCTGCAGGTGACCCGGGATGGCCTGGCCGCGGCGATCGCCCAGGCTCGGGTCGGGAACCACGTCGGCGACATCGGCCATGCCGTGCAGCGGGTCGCGGAAGGGGCGGGCTACGGGATCGTACGCGAGCTGGTGGGCCACGGCATCGGCGCCCGATTCCATGAGGAGCCGCAGGTGCCCAACTACGGCTCGCCTCGGCGGGGACCCCGGCTGCTCGAGGGGATGACCCTGGCCATCGAGCCCATGATCACGATGGGAAACCCGACCACCCGAACTCTCACCGACAAGTGGACCGTGGTGACCGCCGACGGAAGCCTCTCCGCCCATTTCGAGCACACGGTGGCAATCACGGCGGACGGACCCCGGATTCTGACCGCGGCCTGAACCTACTCGGGCTGGTGTCCTTCGAGCAGCCGTTTCGCGCGCCGCTCCGCCTGCTCGATTTCCGCGAGCTTTACGGCCGCCGCATCGACCAACCGGGCGAACTCCGACCCGCCGGGCTCTCCCCCCAGATTCAGCCGAACGGCCCACGAGGCGCTTCGGGCCGCGCCCGCGGCCAGGAACACGGCGGTGCCCGCATCGCCTCGCGCGCTCGCGAGCCCGCGTTCGGCCATGTCGAGCCCCAGCGCCGCCACTTCGGCGCAGCCGTTCAGGACGTCGCGCTGAATCTCGGCGCCTTCCTGGAGGGCCGAGCGCTTCCGCCGCTCCCGCCGCTCGCGCTCGGCCTCGCTTCCACGGGGCAGCGCCAGCGCCTGCGCGAATCGCTGCAGCGACTCGGCGTCGGCCGAGGCGAGGATCAGCAGCTCCTGCCGCAGCCCTTCCGCCCGGGCGCGCGCCGCTTTCGCCTCTTCGTGCGCTGGCGCGTACGCTTCGCGCGACGTGGTGAGGCTCGCGACCATCTCCACCAGCGCCGCCGCGGCCGCGGCGGCCAGGGCGGCTGCCGAGCCCCCCGCCGGGGAGATGGTGGGCCGGGCAATGGCGTGCGCCCATTCGGCTACGGACGCGGTGCGCGTGGGGGAGCTCTCGCCGGGCATCAGCCGCCCGCGGACTCGATGACGTCCAACAGCCACCCATGAATCGCCGGATTCCCGGCCACGACCGCCGTGTGCTCGATCTCCACCTCCCGCCCGGCGAAGTCGGTGACCACACCGCCCGCCTCGCGGATCAGGAGCGTTCCGGCCGCGATGTCCCAGGCGGAGAGCTGCTGCTCCCAGAACCCGTCGAACCGCCCGGCGGCTACGTCGGCCAGGTCCAGTGACGCCGCGCCCGGACGCCGGATGCCGCTGGTGCGACCGGCAACCTGCTCGAACTGGCGGAAGTATTCCGCGATCCCGGTCGTGTCCTTGAACGGAAAGCCGGTGCCGATCAGTGCGAAGGCGGGGTCGCGGATGGCGGAGACGGCAAGCCGCCGCTCCCCGTGCCACGCGCCACCGTCTCGCGACGCGGTATAGGTCTCCCCCCTCGGCACGTTGACGATGGCCGCCGCCTCCAGCACCCCATCCAGGGCCCCGGCGATCGATACCGCATAGCTCGGAAAATCGTGCAGGAAGTTGGTGGTGCCGTCGAGCGGATCCACGATCCAGACCAGGCCATCGGTCACCACGTCCGGCTGCAATTCCTCGCCCACGATGCGGGCGCCGGGCTCCGCCGCCAGCAGCACCTCGGCGATGATCTGCTCCGCCCTCCGGTCCACGTCGGTGACGAAATCCCGGCTTCCCTTGAGGGTCCAGCTACCGGGATCCGCCGGCCGCTCCACGCCCCTCAGGTACCCGGCCGCCCGCTCGGCGGCGGTCCGGGCCAGATGCAGTAAGTCTAAGGAGGACACCATCTTGTTGGCCCTGACGGAACCGGGTAACTTGCCGGGCATGGCGCGCATATTCTCGGGAATCCAACCCTCCGGCGAGCTGCACATCGGCAACTGGCTGGGGGCGGTGCAGAATTGGGTGAACCTTCAGCGGACCTACGACTGCATTTTTTGCGTTGTCGACCTGCACGCGATCACCGGCAAATACGACCAGGTGAGCCTGGCGATCCGCACCCGCGAAATGGCCACCGGACTTCTCGCCTGCGGCATCGATCCTGCGCGATCGGTGCTGTTCGTGCAGTCGCACGTCCCGGAGCACAGCGAGCTGCAGTGGCTGCTGAACACCGTCACCCCGATCGGCGAGCTCGAGCGGATGACGCAGTTCAAAGATAAGTCCCAGCGATTCGAAAGTGTGCCGGCGGGGCTGTTGAATTACCCGGTGTTGATGGCGGCGGATATCCTGCTCTACCGGGCCGACCTCGTGCCCGTGGGCGACGACCAGACCCAGCACCTCGAGCTGACCCGGGAGATCGCGCGGCGGTGGAATGCCGAATTCGGCAATGGTGCCGACTATTTCCCGGAGCCCAAGCCGCTGCTGACCGAGGCGACACGGATCATGGGTCTGGACGGCCAGGCCAAGATGTCCAAGAGCCTCGGAAACACCATCGGGCTGCTCGATTCGCCCGAGGAGATCTGGCAGAAGCTCCGCCCGGCCAAGACCGATCCGGCCCGGGTCACGCGCAAGGATCCCGGGACCCCGGAGGTGTGCAACATCTACCACCTCCACCGCTACTTCTCGCCCCCCGCGACGATCGCGACGGTGGCGGATAACTGCCGGGGAGCGAAGTGGGGTTGCCTCGACTGCAAGCGGGTCCTGGCCGACAACATGATCCTCGCCCTGGGGCCGATCCGGGAACGGGCGCTCTCGTTGCAGGAACGGCCCGAGATGGTGGACGAGATCCTGGCCGATGGCGCCACGTCGGCCCGCCGGATCGCGGCCGAGACCATGCGCGAGGTCAGGGATCGGATGGGCCTCATGCCCCGGCTGCGGGGCGCGCTGTCATCCTGAGCGGCACCGTCGATCGCACGACACCCCGGGCGGTCTTCCTCCATCCGACGGGCACCCATGGAAAAGATCATCAAGGCTGCGGTCGAGCGGGGCGCGTCCGACCTTCACATCAAGGCCGGTGACGTCTTCCGCGCCCGGATCAACGGAAAGCTGGTGGCGCTGACCAAGCAGCGGCTCACGCCCGACCAGACCCGCGCCATCGCGATGAAGCTCATCAGCAGCGACGAGGATCGCGCTCGGATCGAGCGGCTGCGCGACTTCGACTGCTCCTGGGGCATGCCCGGCGTCGGTCGCTTCCGGGTGAACGTCCTCCGCCAGCGGTCCTCGTTCATGATCGTGATGCGGGTGATCCCGTTCACCGTCCCCACCATCGAGTCGCTCCGCCTGCCCGACACGCTCACCCAGGTGGCGGAGTCGGAGCGGGGACTGGTGCTCGTGACCGGCGTCAGCGGCAGCGGCAAGAGCTCGACCGTCGCGGCCATGGTGCACCATATCAACCGCACCCAGCACAAGCACGTCGTCACCATCGAAAACCCGATCGAGTTCCTTCACCGGGACCTGAGCTGCTCCATCACCCAGCGGGAAGTCGGGGTGGACACCGAAAGCCTCGTGGTAGGGCTTCGGGCGGCCCTGCGGCAGGACCCCGACGTCGTGGTGCTCGGCGAGATGGCGGATGCGGAGGCCATCGACACGGCCATCAAGGCGGCGGAAACCGGGCATCTCGTGATCGCCACGATGCCGACCGCCGACGTGGTGGCCACGGTGGAGCGCGTCATCGCGGCGCTTCCGGCGGAGGAGCGCGAAGTCGGCCGCATGCGCTTCGCCGAGGCGCTGCGGGCGATCGTCTCCCAGCAGCTGCTGCCCGAGAAGAAGGACAAGGGACGGGTGCCGGCCGTGGAGCTGCTCATCGCCACACCCGCGGTGCGCGACATCCTCCGGGACGGCGGCCGCACCGCGGACGTCCGGAAGCACATGGCGGACGGCCGAAAGCAGCAGGGCAGCCAGACCTACCAGCAGCATCTGGACGAGCTGGTAGAGGGCAATCTCATCACGTCGGACACGGCCACGGCGGCACTCGCCCTCACCACGCCGCCGGCTTCGGGCGGCAAGCGGGGTGGCAAGCAGGCCTCCGGCTGACCGGCGAGCGCCGGTGACCGCACTCCACGAGACAGTACGTCGGATCCTGGTCGAGCACCGCGAGGCGGGGACCGCCGAAGCCGAGCGCGCACGCGGCGTGGTGGCCGACCATCTGACCGGGCTCGGTTACCGCGTGACTTTCCAGCGATTCCGCTTTCACCCTTCCGCCCTCCTCGGATTCCCGATACTCGGCGCCGGCGTCGGTGCGTCCGCGCTGCTCGCGCTCCCGCTTCTCACGCTGCCCGGGGTCCCGGCCGCCGGTGCGCTCGCCGTCTGGTCGATCCTCCTCGGCGCCACGATCTGTCTCGCGCTGGGCGTCGCCGCCGGCTGGCTGGCGCCCGGGGAGAGGCGCGAGGACGCCAACCTGATCGCGGTCAGATCGGAGGCGCCCATCTGCCGGTGGATCGTGGCGCATCTCGACACCAAGGCCCAGGGCCAGTCCATGGCCGGCCGGCTGGTGGCGGTATGGGTGCTGGCGGGGGCAATCCTCTGTACCGGAACTCTGGCCGTCGCGCGGCTGTGGGGACCGGTTTCCCCATGGCTCGGCGCCTCGTCCGTCGTGCTCGCGGTGGTGGCGGGTGCGCTGGCGGGACGGGGCCGCCTCCGGGGCACCTCACGGGGAGCCAGAGACAACGGGAGCGGCGTGGTTGCCGCGCTCGCGTTCGCCGAGGCGTGCCGTGACGAGGCGAGTGGTGTTCTGATCACGGGAGCGGAGGAGTTCGGTCTGGTGGGCGCACGGATTTTCGCGGCCCAAGGAGACCTCGTGGGGCGCGAAGTGGTCAATTTCGACACCATCGACGATGAAGGGACCGTGTTCGTCGTGAGCCACGATGCCCGCGGCTCGAGATCGGCCGAGACAGTCGCCGTCAGGCTGGGCGGTCTCGATCTCGAAGTGCGGAGCCGGCGCCTTCCGCTGGGAATCCTGGTGGACAGTCTGCCGCTCGCCCGGGCGGGTGCCGCCGCGATCACGGTGGGGCGGCTCACCCGGCGCACGCTGCGACTGATTCATACCCCGTCCGATGTGCCCGAGGGCCTCTCCCTGGAGGCGGCTGAGCGGGTCGGCAGAGCGATTGCGTGAATTGACCTTTGCCGCGGCCCCGCATACGTTTGCCGGAGGACGCTGGAGCCCCGCGAGGGGCTCTTTTTCGTTGCTCTTGGGGGGCACATGTTCGACGGCAGAACGGCGTGTCTGGTGGTCGTCGGCGCACAGTGGGGCGACGAAGGCAAGGGAAAGCTGGTGGACGTGCTCGCCGAGCAGGCCGACCTGGTGGTGCGCTATCAGGGCGGCGCCAACGCGGGTCACACGGTCGTGATCGGCGATACCCAGTTCATCCTGCGGCAGATCCCCTCCGGCATTCTCCACCCGGGCGTCACCTGCATCGTGGGGAACGGCGTGGTGCTGGAGCCCGAGACCTTCTTCGGCGAGCTCGACCAGCTCGCCCAGCGGGGTATCTCCACCGCGGGGAGGATCTGGGTCTCCGACCGCGCCCACCTGGTGCTGCCGTACCACAAGCTCCTCGACGCGGCGAGTGAGAAGAGTCAGAAGCTGGGCACCACGGGGCGCGGCATCGGGCCCGCCTACGAGGACAAGTACGGCCGGCGGGGGATTCGGGTCACCGATCTGCGGCGGCTGGAGTGTGCCCGGTCGCTGCTCGCCGACCGGGTCCAGCGGGCCAATCGGCTTCTCGAGATGATGGGCTCGCCGGAGCGCGCCTCGTTCGACCAGCATGTGGAGCTGCTCGAGCGACTCGCTCCCCGGATCCTCCCGTTGGCCGCCGACGCGGGCCTCCTGGTGCACCGGGCCGTCCGCGAAGGCAAGCGCGTGCTCCTCGAAGGGGCCCAGGGCTCGCTTCTCGACGTGGACCACGGCACGTACCCGTACGTGACTTCGTCCAACACGACGGCGGGCGGGGCGGCGGTGGGCGCGGGCATCGGCCCGACGCTCATCCAGGGCGTCCTGGGCGTGGTGAAGGCGTACACCACGCGAGTCGGCAACGGCCCCCTGCCGACCGAGGCGCCCAGCCCCCACGGCGATCGGCTGCGCGAGCTCGGCGGGGAGTTCGGCGCGGTCACCGGTCGTCCGCGGCGCTGCGGCTGGTTCGACGCCACCGTGGTGCGGTACGCCGCCCGGGTGAACGGGCTCACCGGGCTCGCCGTCACCAAGCTGGACGTGCTCGACGGCTTCGAGGAGATCCCGGTCTGCACCGCGTATCGGCTCGACGGCGCGGCCTGCGACGAGATGCCGGCGGAAGTCGAGACGCTCGGCCAGGTGGAACCGAAGTACGAGGTGCTCAGGGGCTGGGCGCGCCCTACCGGCGGTGCACGACGGCTGGGCGACCTGCCGCCCGAAGCGCGAACCTACCTCGACCGGCTGGAGGAGCTGTCCGGAGTGCCGGTGCGCTATGTGAGCGTGGGGACGCGGCGGGATCAGATCATCGAAGTGAAGACGGGGTGAATCGAGGGAACCGGCGCGACCGCCTGGATGTTCGTTGCTGTCCTCGCAGGGGAGAGATGCACTTGGATCAGACCGACCTCGTGGTGATCGGAGCCGGTCCTTGCGGGCTGGCCGTAGGCGTGGCCGCGAAGAAGGCGGGGCTCTCCTGCGTGCTTCTCGACCGCAGGACGATCGTCTCCACCATCGAGCGGTACCCGCTGAGTATGACCTTCTTCTCCACCCCCGAGCGGATCGAGATCGGGGAGATTCCGTTCATCGCCAGCCACGAGAAGCCCACCCGGCGCGACGGGCTCATCTACTATCGCAGGGTTGCCGAGCACTACGGACTGGACGTCCGGCCGGCCGAGGAGGTCGTGGACGTCGTGCGGGAGGCGGACCGCGCGTTCCGGGTCGAGGTCCGTCGCCAGCACGACGAGAAGACGTACCGCGCCGGTGCCGTCGTCTTTGCGACGGGCTACTACGACAATCCCAATTACCTCGGCATTCCGGGCGAGGACCTCCCGCACGTGGTTCACTACTTCACCGAGGGGCATCCCTACTGGCGCCGGCGGGTGGTGGTAATCGGCGCGGGGAACAGCAGCGTGGACGCCGCGCTCGAGTGCTGGCGCGCGGGAGCGGGCGTCACCCTGGTGCACTTCGGGGAGGGATTCGACAAGACGGTGAAGGCGTGGGTGCTCCCCGACATCGTGAACCGGGTCAAGGAGGGAAGCGTTGTCGTGCGCTGGCGCTCCCGGGTGCGAGCCATCACGCCGACGGACGTCGAGATCGTGTCCGCGACCGGCGAAGTGGAGTGTCTTCCCACCGACGCGGTGCTCGCGATGACCGGCTACCACGCCGACACCACCATGCTGAAGCGGCTCGGCGTGCCGGTGGACCCGGCGACCGGCATTCCCGCGCATGACGAGGCCACCATGGCCACGCCCGTGCCGGGTGTCTACCTCGCCGGCGTGATCGCGAGCGGAAACGACGCCAACCGGCTCTTCATCGAGAACTCCCGCGGGCACGGGGAATTGATCGTGGGGAACATCCTGCGTCATAACCGTCCGGCTGGGCGGTCGGCGGCGAGTGCCGGGCCCTGATCCGGCGCCCGCCGGCAAGGTGGCCGCCCGGAACGGGAGCGCCTATAATGCACGCCGGTTCCGCCACTCCTTCCCTCTTCGATGTGCGAAAATGGCCGACACCACCCTGATGGACAAGCTGGTCTCCCTCTGCAAGCGCCGGGGCTTCGTCTTCCAATCCTCGGAAGTCTACGGGGGCCTCGGATCCGTCTGGGATTACGGTCCGCTCGGCGTGGAGCTCAAGAAGAACGTCAAGGACCGCTGGTGGCATGCCATGGTGCATGCCCGGGACGACATCGAGGGGCTCGACGCCGCGATCCTCATGCATCCGCGGGTCTGGGAGGCCTCGGGCCACGTCTCGGGGTTCACGGACCCATTGGTGGACTGCCGCCAGTGCAAGAATCGCTTCCGGTCGGACGACCCGCGGATCAAGGGCACGCCCGGCCAGCCCGACGCGCAGTGCCCCGTCTGCGGCAGCAGGGGCACGCTGACCGAGCCCCGGCTCTTCAATCTCATGTTCAAGACGTTCATGGGCCCGGTGGAGGAGCAGGCCGCCGTCGTCTACCTGCGGCCGGAGACCGCCCAAGGCATCTACGTCAACTACCTCAACGTCCTCCAGAGCTCGCGCCAGAAGATTCCCTTCGGGATCGCGCAGATAGGGAAGGCGTTTCGCAACGAGATCACGCCGGGCAATTTCATTTTTCGCACCCGTGAGTTCGAGCAGATGGAGATGCAGTTCTTCGTCAAGCCCGGCACCGACGCGGAGTGGTTCGAGCGATGGCGGGAGTGGCGCATGCAATGGCATCTGGACCTCGGACTGAGCCCGGACCGGCTGCGATGGCACCAGCACGGCCCCGACGAGCTGGCGCACTACGCCCGGGCGGCCTTCGACGTCCAGTACGAGTTTCCGTTCGGCTGGCAGGAGATCGAGGGCATCCACAACCGCGGCGACTTCGACCTGGGCCGCCACCAGGAATTCTCGGGCAAGAGGCTGGACTACTTCGAGCAAAGCACCAACGAGCGCTTTCTGCCCTACATAGTGGAAACCTCGGCCGGGGCGGACCGCGTTGCCCTCACTCTGCTGGTGGACGCCTACCGTGAGGAACAGGTCGAAGGGGAGACCCGCGTGGTCCTGGGCTTCCATCCCGCCATCGCACCCATCAAGGCGGGCGTGTTCCCCCTGGTGAAGAAGGACGGAATGCCCGAGCTTGCCACCTCGCTGTATCACGACCTCAAGCGCCGGTTTCCGTCCTTCTATGACGACAGCGGCGCCATCGGCCGCCGCTATCGCCGCATGGACGAGGCCGGGACCCCATTCGGCATCACGGTAGACGGAGAGACCGTCTCGGAGCGGACGGTGACGGTACGGCATCGCGATTCGATGCAGCAGGAGCGGGTCTCGCTGGACCAGGTCGCGGATTTCGTGGCCCAGCGGGCCGACGGATGACGCTTCCCGATGCGCCTCTCAGACTTTGAGGCGATGGTCCGCCGCATCGCCGACGAGGTCCCATCCGATTTCATGCAGGGCATCGCCGAGGTCGCGGTCTCGTCCCGCGCCGTCCCGCACCCCGAGCGCCACGAGATTTATACCCTGGGTGAGTGCATCCCGCTCCCCGCGGCCGACGCGGCCTCCGTCGAGGGCATCCAGAGCCGGATCGTGTTGTACCACGGCTCGTTCGCCGCGCTGGCTCGGCTCCAGGAGGGCTTCGACTGGCGGGAGGAGGCCTGGGAGACCCTGACCCATGAAGTGCGGCATCATCTCGAGTGGCGCGCCCGCGCTCCGGATCTGGAAGCCTTCGATCGGGCCGTCGAGCAGAACTTCGCGCGCCAGGACGGCGAGCCGTTCGACCCGCTCTTCTACCTCGATGGGGAGCCCGCAGGCCGGGACGCCTTCAGGGTCGAGGACGACGTGTTCATCGATCGGCTGGTGAGCGAGCCGCCGTCCGCGGCCACGGTGCAGTGGCATGGCCGCTCCTATCGGATCGAGGTGCCGGCCGCGGTGACGCTCCCAGCGTTCCTCACGCTGAATGGCGTGGCCGATGGTCCGCCGGGGGAGCTGGTGCTCGTCCTGCGCCGGAAGCCGGGACTTCGCGATCTCCTGCGTCAGCCCGCGCCCTCACAGGCCAGCGTGAGCGCGGTCGAGGTATATTTCTCCCGCGATTCGACCGATTTCTCCAATCTATGAGCGTGCGATGGTCTTCGAGGCGGTGACGGCATTGGATGGCGCCGAGGTGATCCGGCGAGCCAAGACGTTCTTCGGTGAGCGTATCCCCATGCAGGCCGCTTTCCCGGAGAAGGAGGGCCCGATGCATCTCACCCTGCG
>JACDHV010000265.1 GCA_013820855.1 Gemmatimonadales bacterium
CCCCCCACGTCCACGCGGCGAGCACCGACCCCACCCGTCCCCCAACCCGCCCGCCGAAGCTATCTTACGCCCGACGACGACCACCGCTCCCGAGACCCGAACCCCGAGCGACATGGCCACCAGAACCAGCCGCGCCCGAGCCTCGGCGAAGCTCGAGAAGGCCGACCTGCTCGACATCTACAAGACGATGCTGCTGGCCCGCCGGATCGACGACAAGGAGATCCAGCTCAAGCGGCAGAACAAGATCTTCTTCCAGATCTCCGGCGCCGGCCACGAAGCCGTCCTCGCCGCCGCCGCCAAGGTCCTCCGCCCGGCCTACGACTGGTTCTACACCTACTACCGCGACCGCGCCCTCTGCCTCGGCCTCGGCATGACCGCCACCGAGCAGCTCCTCTCCGCCGTCGGCGCGGCCGACGATCCGAACTCCGGCGGCCGCCAGATGCCGTCCCACTGGGGCCACAAGGACCTCAACATCGTGAGCGCGTCCAGCCCCACCGGCACGCAGTTCCTCCAGGCCGTCGGATGCGCGGAGGCGGGGCTGCGCTACTCCAGCATCGAGGGCATCGAGGGGCGGGACCAGGCCTTCAAGGGTGACGAGGTCGTGCTCTGCACCACCGGCGAAGGCACCACCAGCGAGGGCGAGTTCTGGGAGGCGATCAACACCGCCTGCAACCTCAAGCTCCCGGTCGTTTTCCTGGTCGAGGACAACGGGTACGCGATCTCGGTGCCCGTGGAGGTCAACACCGCCGGCGGCTCGGTGTCGAAGCTGCTGACCGGATTCCCCGGCCTCCTGATCCAGGAGGTGGATGGCTGCGACGTGCTCGCCTCCTTCGACACCATGGCCAGGGCGGTGGATTACGCCCGCGCGCGCAAGGGCCCCGCGCTGGTGCACGCCCACGTCATCCGGCCCTACAGCCACTCGCTCTCGGACGACGAGGTGCACTACCGCACCTCCGCCGAGCGGCAGGCCGACGCGGCGCGCGATCCGCTCACCCGCTTTCCCGCGCACCTGCTGGAACAGGGCATCGTCACCCGGGCCGAGCTCGACGCTGTGGTGCGCGAGGTGGAGGAGGAGGTGCAGGTCGCGTCCGAGGTCGCGCTCGCCGCGCCACAGCCGTCCACCGACTCGGTGTACCGGTTCGTCTACTCCCCCGACGTGGATCCGACCTCCGACCAGTTCGACACCGAGGACGACCCGCGGTTCGCCGGCGACCCGACCACCATGGTGGACCTGCTCAACGTGTGCCTTCGCGACGAGATGGCGCGCGACCCGCGGATCCTGGTGTTCGGCCAGGACGTGGCCGACGCCAGCCGGGAGGAGAGCCTCGCGGAGGTGAAGGGGAAGGGCGGCGTCTTCAAAGTGACGTGGGGGCTCCAGCGCGCCTTCGGCGGCGACCGGGTCTACAACTCGCCGCTCGCGGAGGCCAACATCATCGGGCGGGCGATCGGGCTCGCCACGCGCGGACTCAAGCCCGTCGTCGAGATCCAGTTCTTCGACTACATCTGGCCCGCATACATGCAGCTCAGGAACGAGCTGGCGCTGATGCGCTGGCGGTCCAACGACGCGTTCGCGTCGCCGGTAGTGGTGCGGGTGACCTACGGCGGATACCTGAAGGGCGGGTCGGTCTACCACTCGCAGACGGGGGCGGCGGTGTTCACGGGCGTGCCGGGCTTCCGCGTCGTCTGCCCCGCGACCGCCCTCGATGCGAACGGCCTCCTCCGCACCGCGATCAGGTGCGAAGACCCGGTGCTCTTCCTCGAGCACAAGCATCTCTACCGGCAGACCTACAACAAGGCGCCGAATCCCGGTCCCAATTTCATGATCCCGTTCGGGAAGGCGAAGGTCGTCCGGCCCGGCAGCGATCTCACGGTGGTGACCTACGGCGCGCTGGTGCAGCGCACGCTCTGGGCGGCCAAGGAGGCGGAGGAGCGGCTAGGGATCAGCGCGGAGGTGATCGACTTGCGCTCGCTCTCGCCGGTGGACTGGGACACGATCGGCCAGTCGGTCAGGAAGACCAACCGGGTAATCGTGGCCTACGAGGACTCCCTCTCGTGGGGCTACGGCTCCGAAATCGCGGCCCGCATCGCCCAGGACTTCTTCACCTGGCTCGACGCGCCGGTGGTGCGGGTGGCATCCACCGACACGTTCGTGGCCTACGCCCCGGAGCTGGAGGACGTGATCCTCCCCCAGGTCGCCGACCTCCGGCGGGCCATGGAGGAGGTCGCCGCCTTCTAGCTATTCCTCGGCAGGCTCTTCGAGTTCGTCGTCGCCGAGGTCCTCCTCACCGCCGTCGTCCTCGTCGGCCGGAGGCTGCGGGGCTCGGGCTTGCGCCTCCTTGGCCAGCCGGTTGATCTCGGCCTCGTTCTTCTGGTAGAACTCGAGGTTGGCCCGGCTGACCCCCGCATCCTTGATCACCTTGTCCGCGGGCACCGACCCGTCCTTCGTCATCGCGTACGCCATCCCGGCCTGGAGCAGCGCGCCCTGTGTGAGCACGTAGTCCCGGGTGCCGAGGCCGGTCGCCGTGATCGCGCCCCGAATCTGGGGTATTCCCTCCAACAGCTTGACCTGTTCCGCCAGCGACTTGTTGCCATAGCCGTCGAGGCGCTCGGCGAGCTGCGGATTCTTGGCGGCGACGTTGGCCAGATTGACCGTGGCGTCGAGGTACTGCTTGAATTTCGGCATGGTGAGGGTCTGGGCGCTGATAGCCTTCAGATCGGCATCGCCGCTGGACTGGGCCGGGAGTGCCGGCGTCGCGAGAGGCAGGGCGAGCAGCGCGAGACGGACGACGCGCGCGAGCAGACGGCTTCCGTGATCCGACATCTCGAACGAACTCCGTGAGTGTTGAGGGCAGGAGTGGGCCGGAAATTGTAGCGAAGGCGCCCCGCAAAAGATACCGGGGACCCTGACATCTGGTCCCCGGCGCCTGATTGGCTCGCGGCGGTCGTGCCGCTTGTCCGGAAGAGTGGCTTCTGCTCGATCTGCTTCCGGGGATTGCTCAGCTCGGCGGTCTCTGAAGGCGCGACTGGAAGTATCGGTCCATAAGCAGGCGCTCGCTTCGGGGGTACCCTGACCTCGGCGAATGCCGCTGACCCTCCTCTCTTCACAAGTGCACTTTCATCACTAGGAAGGGCGGACTCCGCTGTCAACCCCGAAGAAATCGCCGGCTGCGCGACTCCCCGCTACTTCATGGCTTCCCGGATCTCGCCCGCGGCGGCGATGGCGTTGTCCACGTCGCGCGAGAGCGCCTTGGCCTGCTGCGTCGCCTGGGTGAGGTCGCCCAGCACGGCTGCCACGCCGGCCGACCGGAGCCGCAGCAGGTCAAACCGGACGTTCTGCATCGCGAGCACGCACGATTCCAGGTGGCTGGCCACCTGGGCCCGGCGGCTCCGCAGGTCGATGATCGTCTGGCGCTGACGCTGGAGGAGGTTGAGCCGCCGCGACCGCTCCGGGTCGTCGGCCTCCTTGCCGATCGCCGCGATGCGGTCGTCGATGGAGCCGAGGCCCTCGTTGTCGAGGTTGGAGTCCATCGCGTGGAGCGTGCGGGCCAAGTCGATGGCTCGTTCGTAGAGCGAGTCCACGGTCTGCTGGACCTCGGGCAGCATCTTCCGCTCGGACGGGGGCAGCTTCTCCATCAGCTTGCTGATGGCGAAGCGGTCGCTCTGCACCTGGAGGACCTGGGGCAGTTGGTCCCCGAACTCGTCGGCGGTGGGCTGCGGCAGCCGGCGCGGCAGCCTGGCGCCCTTCACCAGCCTCGTGGTCTCCACCGCGTCGGGCGCAGGCGGACGGGTCAGGACGTCGCGCCAGCTGTATCCCGACTGCCAGAGCCGGGCGTAGCTCTTCATCATGCCGAGGCCCATGCCGAAGGTCGGAAAGAGGAACCACGGCGTGTCGAGGCCGGTGGCGACGTTGATGCCCAGACATCCCAGCGAGACCGCCGCCCAGCTCGCGAACTGGCCGCGCACCTTCTGCACGATTCTGGGCTCGCCGGTGTCGGGCACGGCCGGCTCGTTGCCGTCGCGCCGCCGGCGGGGCGAGGGACGAGCTCCACCCCGAGCCAGGCCGCGCGGCTCGCGCTGGATGTCGCCGAGGCCCCGATCGGCGTCACGGTCGAGCTGACCCTGTGGCCGGCTGCGTCGCGGCGGTCCAGCCGGTGCCGCTCCGCGCTGGCCCGCCGGCCCGGGACCCGCGTCTCTGC
>JACDHV010000081.1 GCA_013820855.1 Gemmatimonadales bacterium
GGCATGGACCGCGCTGCGCCATCCGGGCGCGCCGCTCTCCCGGCTGCTCTGGATCTACGGCATCGGTATGGTGGCGTTCGCCTCGCAGACCTCGGTGCTGGCGCTCTATCTCGGCGCGGAGTTCGGGCTCGACGAGCGGAGCATCGGGCCGGTCTTCACCTATATCGGGGTACTGTCGTTCGTCATGCGAAGCGTGCTGCTGGGCCCGATCGTGGACCGCCTGGGCGAGCTGTGGACGGCGCGGCTCGGCACGGCCCTGCTCGCGATCGGTCTCTGGCTCTATCCGACCCCCCAGTCGCTCTGGACCCTGTTCGCCGTGATCCCCCTTGTGCCGATCGGGACGGCCTTGCTGTTTCCATCCACCACTTCTCTCATGTCCCGCCAGTCCGACCCCCGCGAGCTGGGTACCACGATGGGAGTGGCCCAGACCTTCGCCGGGCTGGCGCGAGTTGCGGCACCACTCCTGGCGACGATGGCGTTTCAGCGTCTCGGCCACGGAGCGCCGTTCTATCTCGCCGGCGGTTGCATGGCGGTCGCCGGTGTGCTGGCGTTCCGGATCCGGACCACTCCCGACGTCCCCGCGCAACCCACCGTGGAGGAAAAGGCGAGGGTCTCATGAGCACGGACGAGCGACTCGAGCGGTTGGAGCGGCGGGTGGAGGTCCTGGAGTCGCTGCTGCGGGCGCGACAGCGGGAAGACGCCATGGCGCCGCTGGCCTCCGCCGCGAAGGCTCCTTCGGCTCCAGTCTCCATGGTCGCCGCCGCGCCGTCTCCGGCGTCCCCGCCGCGTCCTCGATCCGCCGCCCCACGTCCGTCTCGCATACCCGACCTCACCGAGCAGTGGATCGGCCAGCGCGGCCTGCTGGCGGTCGGCGTCATCGCCCTTCTGATGGCGACCGGCTATCTGCTCAAGCTCTCGTTCGAGCGCGGCTGGATCTCGCCGGTGATGCGCTGCACCGGCGGCGCGCTGCTGGGCGCCGTGGTGGGCGCGATCGGCTGGCGGCTGCACCAGCGATACCGGACCTATGGCGCCGCCCTCATCGGGTGCGGCGGCGGTATCGTCTACCTCAGTGTGTGGGCCGCGTGCCGGCTCTACGAGGTGATCCCGCCCACCACCGGGAACGTCGGACTCGCGATGGTCTCGGTCGCGCTGGCGATGATCGCCTACGCTATCGACGTGGAGGCGCTCGGCACCACCGCCGCGCTCGGCGCGTTCATGGCCCCGGTGCTGCTCGGCAGCAACGATGCCAATGCCAACCTGCTGCTGCTCTACCTCGCGAGCATGGCCGCCGGACTCGGCCTGGTAGCCGCGCGGCAGGGCTGGCGGCTGGCCATGTTCGTCGTGGCGGCCAGCTATTTCGGCGTGGGCATCGCCGGGGCCGCCCGGGAGGCGGTGCCCTGGGCGCTCCTGCTCTACGGGGTGATCGGGGGGACGGCCGGGCTCTACGTCGGCCTGCGCGAACAGTGGTGGGAGACGAGGCTGCTCACCTTCTCGGGCGGCTGGGCCCTGCTGGGCGCCGTGAGCGAACGGATGGCCGCCCACTGGCCGGTGTTCGTCGCGGGCCTCATCCTGTCCGCTCCCGTCTGGTGGCACGCCCTGAAGAATCCCCGAGTCCTGCCGATCCGGGTCGGCGCGAGAAATTCCGCCACTCCGACCGGTCCGAGCGCGGCGGGATGGTCGGCGGGAGAGGCGCTCTACTTCTTCACCACGCCGCTGCTCCTCGGGTGGGCCGCCTACGGCCTCGCCGCGAGCCGCTTCGACGAGGCTCCGGGACTGCTCCCGCTTCTGGTGGCCGGTCCCTACCTGGCCGCCGGGTACCTGCGGCCTCGTCCGCCGTTCGCGCTGGTCGGCGCCGCCGCCATGGCGGTGGCGGCGCAGGCACAGTGGGACGGCAGCACCGAAGTCTGGGGGCTGCTCGCGCTGGCAACGCTGTGGCCGGCCCTGGATCACGGGCTCGCCCGCTCCGACGGCCGCTGGTACGGCGTGCTCACCTGGGGCGCCGCGATGCAGCATCTGGTCGGCGACGCGCTTCAGCAGCGCCCCACCGCGGACGCGGCGTTCGTCGGGCCGTGGGCGCTCGCCATGTGGGGAGCGATCGTGGCGGGGCTGGCCCTCGCGGCCGGCCTCTTCAGGGCCGGGCCGGAGGAGGGAGAGGCGCGACTGGTGCGCTCGGGGTTGTGGGCCTTCTCGGGCCTGCTGACGCTGTTCGGCGTCACGGGGGAAATTCGCCGCTACTTCGAGCTGGAGAGCCCCTCGCGCGCGACGGCGGATCTCGCCGCGGGCCTCGCGGTGAGCGCCTGGTGGCTGATCTTCGCGGCCGCGCTCGTCTTCGTGGGCTTCGGGCGCTCGATCAAGCCGCTCCGGATGTCCGGCCTCGCGGTCGCGGGGCTCGCCGTGATCAAGGTGACTTTTTTCGATCTCTCCTCGCTCGACGCGCTCTACCGGGTGGGCTCCGTCTTCCTGCTGGGACTCGTCATGCTGTCGCTCGCCTATCTCTATTACCGCAACGACCGCTCGGAGCCGGCGCCCTAGGTGCAGGCCTCAAACTCCGGAGGCTCGGTGTCCGAGATGAATCGACGGGAATTCGCCGAAGCGATCGCGCTGACCGCGCTGGTCCCCATCCTCGGAGCTTCCGCCGGACCCGTCCGTTGGGCGCTCCCCGTCGCGACGGGCTCCCCCACGACCACTCACGCCGTGAACGAGCCGGGCGCCCTCGCCAAAGCGTTGGCCGAGGCGATCCGCGTGCAGTACGGGGACCGGCTCAGCGAGGCCGATCTCGACGTAGTGACTCGACAGATCGAGGCGGGACTCGAGCGGGCCGAGAAGGTCACGCAGGTGGTGCTCGATAACGGCGACGAGCCGGACTTCGTGTTCTCCGCGATCCGGCCGGAGAACGTGGGGTGAGCGAACTCACGTGGCTCACCATCCCGGAGCTCGGCCGACTGGTGCGGAGCCGAAAGGCCTCGTCGGTGGAGCTGGCTCAGCACTTCCTCGACCGTCTGGAGCGACTCGGGCCGGCCTACAACGCGGTGGTCACGGTTCTCAGGGAGCCTGCGATCGCGGAGGCACGGCTTCGGGACGCGGAGCTGGCGAAGGGGCGGGACCGCGGCCCGTTGCACGGCATCCCGTATGGTGCCAAG
Organism: Gemmatimonadales bacterium; assembly: GCA_013820855.1. Taxonomy (GTDB): domain Bacteria; phylum Gemmatimonadota; class Gemmatimonadetes; order Gemmatimonadales; family GWC2-71-9; genus CAVVWJ01. Next base: position 3,141 of record JACDHV010000081.1, read on the forward strand.
GACCTCCTCGCGGTGGAGGGCGCGCCCACCACCTGGGGCGCGGAGCCCTACCGAAACCAGATGCTCAGTGGCGACGCCACCGTCGTCCGGCGCCTTCGCGGCGCCGGTGCGGTGCTGTGCGCCAAGCTCGCGATGGTCGAGCTGGCCGGCGGGATGGGCTACAACCAGGCGTTCGCCAGCTTCACCGGACCGGGGAAATCGCCCTGGAATCCGGCCCGATGGTCCGGCGGTTCCTCGAGCGGGTCGGGCGCGGCGGTGGGAGCGGGATTGGTGCCGTTCGCGATCGGCTCGGAGACATGGGGCTCGATCCAGTATCCGGCGGCGTTCTGCGGCGTCAGCGGTTTGCGCCCCACCTACGGCCGAGTGAGCCGCCATGGAGCCATGGCGCTGAGCTGGACGATGGACAAGCTCGGCCCGCTCGCCCGCACCGCCGATGACTGCGGGACGGTGCTCGCCGCGATCGCCGGCTCCGATCCCGCGGACCCCTCCACGCTGGACCGCCCGTTCGCGTACCGCGCCGGCACCGGCTCCCGCCGGCGCTACCGCCTCGGCATCCTCGAGGGGACGCTGGACAAAACCCAGCCCGAGGTCCGCCGCAACTTCGAGGAGTCGCTTCGGGTGCTGCGTGAGTATGCGGAGGTGGAGGACGGGCTCGAGCTGCCGGACTTTCCCTACGAGGCCATGGCCTCCATCGTGATCGACGCCGAGGCCGCCAGCGCGTTCGAGCCGCTCTTCGAGAGCGGGCGAATCACCGAGCTCACCGCACCCGAAGATCGCATCGGCGGCTACGCCGGCCAGGTGGTGCTGGCGAAGGACTACATCCGGGCGCTGCGGGCGCGGCGCCCGGCCGCGCTGGCGCTGGACCGGCTCCTCGCCCGGGTGGACGCGGTCGTTGCGCCCACCCTGCCGACGGTCGCCTGGCCGATCGACGCGGCGTTCGACAAGGTGTATCCCGACTACCCGGGGGGGACGAATATCAGCGGTTCCGCCAACCTCTGCGGCGTCCCCGGGGTGTTCCTCATGAACGGAACCGGCGAAAGCGGCCTTCCCACCGGTCTGCAGCTCACTGGCAGGGCCCTGGCCGAGGGCACCCTGCTCGCGATCGGCCGTCGTTACCAGGAGCGCACGAATTTTCACCGCTTGCGTCCACCGGGATTGTGACCCGCGGCGTTCGGGCCTATATCTCCTGACCGAGATCGCTGACCAGGTCATCCCGAGCGGAGCGAGGGATCGGCTCAGGCATGAGCGTGAGCCCGGGGCCGCACTCGTGTGGCGGCCCGATCCCTCGCTCCACTCGGGATGACCTGCAGGCATACGCCGCAGGCCGCGGGCAGGCTCGAGGCCCGTCGCTGACACCCACCCGGATCAGGAGTTCAGCGTGAACGTGCTGGCCCTTCCCTCGACTCCCGGCGCCCTCTCGAAAGCACGCTGGGAGGACATCGCCCCGTATTTCGACGATCTCGCCGAACGGCCGCTGGACGAGGCGACGATCGAGGGCTGGCTCCAGAACTGGTCGTCGCTGGAAGAGCTGGTGAGCGAGGCCGCCGCGCTCGCCATGATCGCGTACACCATCGACACCTCCGACCCCGAGAAGGAGGCCGATCACCTCCGCTTCTCCACCGAGATCCTGCCCAGGATGGAGGAGCGGAGCGTCGAGCTGGCGCAGCGGCTGGTCGACTCCGGCTATCGCACGCCGGAACTAGAGACCACGCTGGCGCGCTTCCGAACCTCGATCGAGATATTTCGGGAGGCCAATGTTCCGATCTTCTCGGAGCTCGAGGAGCTGAGCGCCCGGTATCAGCGAATCACCGGCTCCATGACGGTGGAGTGGGAGGGGCAGGAGCGCCCTCTCCCCCAGCTCCAGCCGTTTCTGAAGAGTCCGGACCGTGCAGTGCGTGAGCGCGCCTTCCACGCCGCCGCGAGTCCCTACGCCGACCAGCGCGACGAGCTCGCCGGCCTGTTCGACCGGATGTACCAGCTGCGGCAGCGCGCGGCGCGGAATGCCGGTTTCGCCAATTTCCGCGACTACATCTTTCCCGCGAAGTACCGCTTCGACTATACCCCGGCCGATTGCGAGCGCTTCCACGACGCCATCGAGGCGACCGTGGCGCCGGCCGTCGAGCGCATGCTCGCCGTGCGGAGGCGCCGGCTCTCCCTCGACGTGCTTCGGCCGTGGGACCTGGCGGTCGATCCCTACCGGAAGACACCGCTCCGCCCGTTCTCGACCACCGAGGAATTCGTCGGCCGGGCGCGGTCGGTGTTCGAGCGGGTGGATCCGATGCTTGGCTCGGAGTTCCAGACCATGATCGACGGGCGGCTGCTCGACCTCGACAGCCGAAAAGGGAAGGCCCCGGGCGGGTACTGCGAGACGCTGCACCATCGCGGGCGGCCGTTCATCTTCATGAACGCGGTCGGACTGGTGGACGACGTGATGACGCTGCTGCACGAGGCCGGGCACGCGTTCCATGCCTTCGCGTCGCACGAGCAGCCGCTCATCTGGCAGCGCCATCCCGGGGCCGAGGCGGCGGAGCTGGCCTCGATGTCCATGGAGCTGCTCGCGGGCGCCCACCTGTCGCAGCCGGTCGGATACTTCACCCCGGAGGACCATGGCAGCGCCTGGCTGGAGCACCTGGAAGACATCCTGCTCAGCCTCGTCCACATCGCCTCGGTGGACGCGTTCCAGACCTGGATCTACACCAGCGGCGAGGGGGGCGACGCGGCGGCGCGGGACGCCGCCTGGCTCCACCTTCGCCGGCGGTTCGAGCGCGGCGTCGATTGGACCGGCCTCGATCGCGAGCGCGTGGCGCGCTGGTACCGGCAGCTCCACATCTTCATGTATCCGTTCTATTACATCGAGTACGGCATCGCTCAGATCGGTGCGCTCCAGGTGTGGCGGAACAGTCGCCGGGATTCCGCCGGTGCGGTCGCCCAGTACCGTGAGGCCCTCGCCCTGGGCGCGGTCCACGGTCTTCCCGAAATCTACCGGGCCGCCGGGGCCGAGCTGACGTTCGACGCGGTCAAGATCGGCGAGCTGGTTCGGCTGATCGAGGCGGAGATCGAGCGGGTCCGCGCCGAGCTTCCCACGTCCTAATTCCACGACCGCCCGCAAGCCCAGGTTGCTTCCCGGCCCCCGCTGGGCAAGATTCCCTGCCGTCCGGCCCGGGTCTTGGGTGCCGTGTGTGCAGGTTCCCGCAGCGGAGAGAGTGGATGGCGAAAGAAGAAGGCATCGAGATGGAGGGCGTCGTCACCGAGGTTCTGCCCGACCGCAATTACCGGGTGCTGCTGGAGAATGGCCATGAAATCCTGGCGTACGCCGCCGGGAAGATGAGCAAGTTCAAGATCCGGGTGCTGGAGGGCGATCGAGTGAGCGTGGTGCTCTCTCCCTACGATCTGACGCGGGGACGGGTGATTTACCGACACAAGTGACCGGGCGCTGAGCGCCGAGTCACCCTTGGTGCAGCGGAGGGAATCACCTTCGCTCTCCAAACGAAAACGGGCCGCCCGAAGGGCAGCCCGTTTCGTTTTCTTGGCCCTGCCGTCCTACTTGACCTTGGTGACGTTCTCGGCGGCGGGCCCCTTCGCACCCTGCACGATGTCGAACTCCACCCGGTCACCCTCGGAGAGGCTGCGGAAGCCGTCCGCCTTGATGGCGCTATGGTGGACGAAGCAATCCTTGTCCCCATTCTCCGGAGTGATGAATCCAAAACCTTTTGCGTCGTTGAACCACTTCACCGTGCCGAGGGTGCGAGCCATTGGTCCTACTCCATTGTTGTTTGACTGCGTCGGGGCCGGATTCCGGCGCACCGAGTTTTTATGAGCGCGGGCCCGTCCCGCGTCCATAAAAAATGAAAGACCCGTGGGACAGGATGTCGGGTCTTAAAAATCGAGGTTGACTCGTCAGGAGGCTCCGAAGGGGCTGTCGCGGGGACAAATCTGTACAGCGGCGGCCTTTAGTCAAGAGGGGAGCCGCGAAGCCACCGGGCGGCCACCCGAGCCCAGTCCGCGACCGGCTCTCTGGGCCCGTCGTCCGCCGCGCGGTTCACCGCCTGGAGAAATTCGGCGGCGGATGCGTACCGCGCCTCGACGTCCGCACTGAGTGCCCGCTCGAGAACCTCCTCGAGCGCCTCGCTCACGTCTTCCCTCTGCTTGGCATCGGGTAGTTGGTTGGTGGTCTGCTTAGCGAGCACTTGCTCAGTGGTGAGGCCGGGAAAGGGAGCCAGGCCCAGCAGGGCATAGTACGCGACCGCGGCCAGGCTGTAGAGATCGGATCGCTGGTCCACCCGTTCGCCGAGGAGCTGCTCGGGGCTGGCATACTGAGGTGTGCCGCTCTGGCTGGTGGCGCCACCGAACTTTCCCCGAAGCGCCAGCGCCAGGCCGAAGTCGGTGATGTGGAGGCTCTCATCCCCCGCGATGAGCAGATTCTCCGGCTTGATGTCGCGATGCACCAGCCCGAACCCGTGCGCGTGAGCCAGTGCGGATAGCGCCTCCCGCAACAGCCGCAGCACCCGGTTCAGCGGCAGCGGACCGTCCCGCTCCACCAGCTGCGCCAGGTTGGGGCCCTCGATCAACTCCATCGTGTACCAGATCAGCCCCGACCGACCACCGATATCGAAGATGTTCACGATGTTGGGGTGGTCCAGCCTGGCCGCGAGCTGGGCCTCGCGGCGGAAGCGCTCCACGACGCCGGGATCACGGATCAGCGAAGGATGCAGCACCTTCAGCGCGACCAGCCGCTCGAGCTGAAGGTCGCGCACCCGGTATACGCGTCCGAAGCCACCGGTACCGAGCAGCTCGAGCAGCTCGTAGTCGTCGCCCAGCGCGCGTCTGAGCCGCTTCTCCCACCGTGCCCGATCCTCGTCGACCGCGGCCGCGGCTCCGCCGAGCGTGGGTGGAGTGACATCGTAATCGCCCGCGTCCGAGGCGAAGTCCTCCAGCATCTCGGCGGCGGTGAAGTAGCGTGACTCGGGCGCGGCCTGGAGCGCCCGGAGCACGATGCGCTCGATGACCCGGGGGCAGGTCGGCCGCAACTCGGTGGGCCGACGCGTATGCGCCGGATCCACCGGGGGCTCCTGGCCGGTCACGGCGAAATAGAGGATCGCGCCGATCGTGTAGATGTCGGAGGCCGGATCCCCCGTGCCCCCGGCTCGGATCTCGGGCGCGACGAACGCCAGCGCCGGGGGGGAGGCGTGGGGCGGCACGGCGGGCAGGCAGTAGCTGCAGTAGCGCAGGTCGGTCACGGTGGCCCGACCGCCGGCACTCACCAGTACCGAGAGCGGCGAGATCGCGCGGAGGATGATCCCGTGCAGATGGGAGTGCTCCAGGGCGCCGAGGAGGTCGCGCGCGAGCGCGAAGACGGTCGGGATCGGCCTCGGACCGCGGCGCACCGCCTCCTGCAGTCCCTCGCCCTCCACCCAGTTGCCGATCCGGTAGGAGAGGTCGCCGGCCTGGCCCGCATCGTAGACATGGATGATCGCCGGATCGTCGAGCTGGCCCAGTGCCTCCGACTCGCGCATGAACCACGCCCGGACCGGGTCGTTGACATAGAAGTGGACCCGCACGCCCACCCGGCGCCTGAGGGTCTGGTCCCGCGCCTCGAACAGCACCCGCTCGGGGGAGGAGGCGACGATGCGCTCCAGATGGTAGCGCGGTCCCAGTGCCTCACGTGTGCGGTCGAACGCCACCCGCGGGGCGGGACCGCTCAGCGGAGCGGACCTCGCCGCCGCTCGACCCGCAGGGTGGTGCCGCAGATGGCGGGGGTGCACCAGCGCCGGCTTCGATTGGGCGAGGAATCGGCGAGGAAGAGCGAGCAGGTCTCGCCGGCGCATCGCCGGACCGCCACCGCCGGGTCGGCCAGCGTGGCGGCGGCCGAGCGTGCGATGGCCTCCAGCGGCGCGAGCGGCCTGGCCGGCGCGAACTGCAGGCGCCACTCGCCGCCGATCCGGGTGAGGCGGTGACTTCCGGTACTGGCCGCGAGCACGGCGTTGATCGCCGCGATCGGTCCGGCGGGCGGCTGAAGACCGCCATCGAGGGCTTTGGCGAGCGCGGTGAGCTGCCGCCGGAAATCGCGGATGGTCGGGTAGGGAGCGCCGCCGTCGAGCTGCATCAGTCGCTGAGCGCGGGTCCAGCGAGCGAAGGCGGCGGCGTCGGGCAGCAGGTCGGGCGGGGCGGGGGTGCGCCCCCGCGCCGAGTTGACGAAGTCCAGCCAGACGGCATCGCCGAGCAGGGTGAACTCCGGGTGGACCATCGTGCTAGCCGTCCGCGACCTCGACAGCGTTTCGGCCGGCACGCTTGGCCTTGTAGAGGGCGGTATCCGCCGCGGCGAGCACGCTGCTTACCGTGGTTCCATGGCGCGGCGTTTCCGCGATACCCATGCTCAAGGTGCAAGGACCGAATTCGGGGCCGGTGTCCTCCATCTCCCGGAGGCTCTTCTGGACCCGCGCGACGAACACCTGGGCCTCGGCGGGCTTCGTCATGGGCAGGATCACCAGGAACTCGTCCCCGCCGAGCCGGCCGACGACGTCGAGCGCGCGGCACTGCTGGCGGAGAATGCGCGCGACCTGGATCAGGAGCCGGTCCCCGGCGGCGTGGCCCATCGTGTCGTTCACGTCCTTGAAGCGGTCGAGGTCCAGCAGCAGCACGCTGGTGTGGAGCTGGTGCCGCAGGCTTCGCGAGATCTCGGCCGCGAGCCGCTCCTCGAGAGCCCGGCGGTTGTAGAGGCCGGTCAGCTCGTCCGTGGTCGCGGCGCTGTGGAGCTGCTCCACCAGCTCGGAATTCTTGAGCGCGATCGCCGCCGCAAACGAAAGCGTCCCGGCCAGCTCCAGCTCGGCCCGGCCGTACAACTTGTCGCTGATGCGCGAGCCGAGGACCAGAACCGCCATCCGCTCGGCGCCGGCGTCGAGCGGCACCACCAGCTCGGCGCCCGGGCCGACCAGCGAGGCCACGGACACGTCGTCCGCGCCACTGGAGGCGCTGCCGGCGGGGAGGGCCTGATCGAGGGGGGCCTTCTCTATCGGGGCGGGACGGAGGCGATCGTTGAGGGAGCGGAAGACTTTCGGCGCGTAGACCGTGGCGTCCGGTCGGTAGAGGCAGGCCCACCAGGCGAAGAAGACCTCCGCCATGAAATCCAGGATCAGCTGCTCGGTCTCCTCGATGGAGTGGACCGAGGAGAGCAGGCGGGCGACCTGCCTGAGCGCGCGGAGCTGGAAGACCGCATCGTCGAGCGCCGCCTGCTGCTCGAGGAGGATACTGCGAAGCTCCAGGACGACGCTGAGGCCGAGGGCGAGCGGCATCGCCACACCCCGCATCTCACCCGCCACCGCCGGGTCGGCGTGGATGATGACCTCCGTCTCGCCGCTGCCGAGCCGGGCGACCTCCACCGAGTCGGCGAACCCCTCCTGGGGCCCCACCCGCGGCATGCTCTCGGTCGGCGAGACCAGCCCGAACCAGATCCGCTCGTTCTGAAATCGCCGGACCAGCTCCACCCGGCAGCGCTCGAACAGCTCTCCCTCGGTTCGGGAGAGCCGGCACGCTGCGGCGAAAGCACTTGGGAGACTTACGAGAGCGGCAGGCGTCGAGGCCATGTCCTATAATACCCGGACCCGTGAGTTGAAGGGAGGCGGCGAAACCGGTCAGCTCGGATTCGGCGTTCCGACCTCTACGATTCGGCCCGCGGGCGGGAGGGTGACCTTGCCTCCGAGCGAGTCGGAGATGTACCCGATCAGCAGGTCCGCCGCCCGCGGCGCCGATCCCGCCCGGCCGCAGCTCTCCGCCGCCTCCGGGACACGGTAACCATCTCCGGCGTCGCACGCCGGATAGGCCGCCATCGCCACCTGCACGGTGTCGGCCGGAGCGATGGTGCCCCCGCCGGGCCGCTGCAGGTCGCCGGGGAGCCGGGTCCCCGACCGGCGCGAGCGCTCGACGGTGAACCGCACGCCGGATACCTGCAGAAAGCCTCCCTTGCCGAGCGACGCGTCGGAGACCCCATGCTCCAGGACCTCCCGGAGCCGGTCTCCCGAAAGCGGAAAGGTGACGATCCGGGTCTCGTCGGCGAACAGGAAGATGCTCTCGAGCTGGTAGTTGCTGATCGGCCCCGCGGGGATGACATCGTCGAGCCGCATCGCGCCGGCGTTGAGGAGCGCCACATCGGCCCCGGTGCCCGCGCGAAAGGCGTCCGTCACCAGCGCGCCGATGGCCGACTCGCGGCGGCGGGACACCGCGTCCCGCGCGTCGATGGGTGCGGCCGCCGTGCCGACCGCCCGCTCGGGCCCGAGCCGCTTCCGCAGGCTGTCGGCCCATGCCTCGGCGACGCGGGCGGTCGCGGTGTCGTCGGGGAGCCGGGAGTCGATGCGGACCAGCCCCACCGCCTGGCGCCACTTGCCCTTGCCGCCCCAGAGGGTGGCGAACTGCGCCGACCGCGAATTGGCGTCGGCCTTGAGCACGTGCCTCCCGGAGACCAGCGAGTCCAGCGCCTCGTGCTCGTGCCCGCCGAGAATCAGGTCGATTCTCGGCTCCCGGGCGAGGAGGTCGCGATCGGCCGCGGCGGTCTGGTGGGTGATGCCGACGATCAGATCCGCCTTCAGCCCCGTCAGCGTGTCCACCGCGGTCGTCGCCGCGCGGTCGGGATCGGCGCAACGCACGTAGCTCCGGTAGTCGCCCGCGAGCGTCAGGCCGAACAGCCCGACCAAGTGCCCCGAGACTCTCACCGTATCCCACGGCAGTACCTTTGGGAACGGGTTCCCGTCCGCGAGGGTGCAATTGGTCGAGACCCACTTGAAGGATGACTGGTCGATCCGCGAGATCAGGGTGTCACGGGGCAGCTCGAACTCGTGATTCCCGAAGGTGGCGTAGTCGAGCTTGGCGGCGTTCAGCGCCTCCACCATCTGGCGCCCACCGTAGTACTTGGAGAGCAGGCTCGGACTCAGGAAGTCACCGGCGAGCACGAAGAGCACCGGCCCCTGGTCGGCCAGCCGGTTGCGCACCGTGGCCACCCGGGCGAGCCCGCCGCTGCCGTCAGACAACGTATCGGTGACGTAGACGTCGTTGATGAGAAGGAGCCGAACGGGGTTGAGGGGCTCCGGCGCCTTCGCGCCCGGCACGCACGCCCCGACGAGCAGCACACCGAGTCCCCACCATGACATCGACTTCACATCTCCTCCTCGCTGAGCCGCAGGCTGCGCACCAGATCGGTGCTCATCAGCCGCAGCTCCGACAACATGTCCCGGTGCGGCCAGTCCGACCGGGCTTCCAGCACTTCCAGCATGGAGCGGTACCACCAGACGGTCTGCTCCGAGCCCGCGCGCGACAGCGTGCGGAGGTACTCCACGCCGAGTCGCCGGAGCCCGGTGATGGTGGAGCCGCAGGCGTGCAGCTCGTCGGCGACGCAGATGTCGAGCGCGCGGGGCTCGGCGGTGGCGAGCTGGCCCAGATACTCCTGCTTGCAGGGTTGCCAGGGCCGTTCCCGGCCGCGCCGGTCGTACTTGGGCTCGAGGGCGTCGCGCGCGATCGCGAGCGCAACCGGCCCGAACTTGTCCGCGATCTTCCGCTCCAGCGGAGGGCGGCGGTCGGGACCCGTCTCTTCCAGCACGTGATGGAGGATGCCGCCGACGACGGTCACCTGCTCGCAGCCGTAGCGTGCGAGGATGATGGCGACGTTGGCCGGGTGGGCCAGGTAGTCCATGCCCGCGCCGGCCGGCGCCACGGCCCCATAGTACTTGGCCGCGAAGGCGAGCGCGTGATTGATGCGGTCGGAATAGCCGTGCATGCTCAGCGGGGCAGAAGGCGACAGGTCGGCGGGGCAATCCGGGTCCAGGCGCGCTCCGGCTCACCGGAGCAAACCGCCCCGCTGTCCCGCGGCCCCCTGTCCCGCCTCAAGGAATGCCGAGAAGCTTATGCGTTTGAAGGCTCAGTCGCCAGCGCGGATGCGCCAGGCAGTAGCGCAGCGCGGCGGCGGTGTTGGCGTCCCGCGCAGGGCCGTCCATGGGCTGAAGGAAGAAATGCTCGAAGTCGAGCGCCTCGAACCGCTCGGGCTCGGCACCGTCCTGAGGGTAGACCAGCTTGAGCTCGTTTCCCTGCCGCACGGCCAGGGAGGCGCCTGCCTTCGGGCTGACGCAGAGCCAGTCGATGCCGGGCGGAGGCTCCACCGTGCCGTTGGTCTCCACCGCCACGTCGAACCCCTCGGCGTGCAGGGCCTCGAGCAGCGGGGGGTCGAGCTGGAGGAGCGGCTCTCCTCCGGTGCACACCACCAGGCGTCTGCCCCCGGGGGCATCGGCGGGCCATGCCGCGGCCACCGCCTTGGCCAGCGACGCGGGATCGGGGAACTTTCCGCCGCCGGGCCCGTCGGTGCCCATGAAGTC
>JACDHV010000082.1 GCA_013820855.1 Gemmatimonadales bacterium
CCGCGAAACCGGACGAACACCGAGAACACGTGTCCCAGGATCGCCGCGATCCCGCAGGCCAGCGCGAAGAGCTGCGACTCCGACCCGCGGGGCGCGAACACCAGCACCGGCACGGCGCCCTTCGCGATGTCGAAGAGACCGACGGGAATCGCGTAGCGCCAGCCGAGCGTCCGATAGACGTTGGTGGCGCCGAGGTTCCTGCTCCCGTGCTCCCGAAGATCGATGCCGCGCAGGAGCCGGCCTGCCAGATAACCGGTCGGGATGGCGCCGAGGAAATAGGAGGCGAGCAGCCACAGCGCCGCGGCGGCATTCACCGCCGCGCGCCCCGGCTGGTGAACTTCAGACGCAGCGGCGAGCCGGAGAACGGCCACACTTCGCGGAATCCATTGGCCAGGTAGCGCTGATAGGATTCGGGCACGTCGTCCGGACGGTTGCTCACGATCGCGAACGTGGGAGGCGCGGTGTCGATCTGGGAGGCATAGAGCAGCTTCACTTCCTCCCCGGGCTTCTGAGGCGGACCGCTGCGCTCCAGCAGGGATGCCAGCACGCGATTCACCTCCGCGGTGGGAATGCGTCGCTCACGGGCCTCGGCCACCTCGAGGATCAGATCGAGCACCTTGCGCGCGCGCTGGCCGGTGAGCGCCGAGACGTAGAGGAACGGCACATGGCGCAGGAACGGCGCCTTGGCGACGAGCTCCTCCTGCCCCCGGTACGCGGTGTTCGCCTCTTTCTCCTCCACCAGATCCCACTTGTTCACCGCGATGACGAGCCCGCAGCCCCGGTCCCACGCCTCCGTGGCGATCCGGAGATCCTGGTTGTGGAGCCCCAGTGTCGCATCCACCACGAGCACGCAGACCTCCGCCCGCTCGACCGCGCGCTCGGTGCGAAGGGTGGAATAGAACTCGAGGTCATCCTGTACTTTAGCCTTGCGGCGTAACCCTGCGGTATCAATGAAGTTGAGGTTCTTACCTCGATAGCGCAAGAGGGAGTCCACCGCGTCGCGTGTGGTGCCGGCCTCCGGCGCGACGACGTGGCGCTCCTCGCCCAGCAGCCGGTTGACGAGCGAGGACTTGCCCACGTTGGGTCGCCCCACCACCGCGACGCCGATTGTGTCCTCCGACTCCGCGGGGTCGTAGGGAGGCAGCCGCTCGACCACCGCGTCGAGGAGGTCGCCGCTCCCCTTCCCGATGGCCGCGCTGACGCCCAGGGGCTCGCCGAATCCGAGCTCGTAGAAGTCGAGGTGCGCCGTGCTGCGCTCGAGATCGTCGAGCTTGTTCACGGCGAGGACCACCGAGCCCTGCGCCCGGCGGAGCCGCTCACCGATCGCCTGATCCACCGGATGCACGCCTTCCTTGCCGTCCACCAGGAACACGACGACATCGGACTCCGCCAGCGCAAACTCCACCTGCTGGCGAATCGCGCGGTCCATCGCGTCGTCGGATTCCGGCACCAGGCCGCCGGTGTCCACCACCCAGAAGCGCCGGCCCTGCCACTCGGCATCGCCGAAGTGGCGGTCTCGGGTGGTGCCCGGCCGGTCCGACACGATCGCCGGACGTCCGCCCAGAATCCGGTTGAAGAGGGTGGACTTGCCCACGTTCGGCCGGCCCACGATGGCCACCGTCGGCTTGCTCATGCCGCCACTCCCGCCTCGAGGGCGTCGGCGAAGTCCTTCGAGAACCGGATCTCCACCGGCGAGGCGACGGCGAGCAGCTCCGCGCTCATCCCATCCACGAACAGGCCGTCGTCGTTCACGCACTCGCCGGGCAGGAGCGCGAGGTCGAGGTCTCCCCGGTCGCGCAACGCCTCCTGGACCGCCGTGCCGGGCAGCAGCCCCGCGGTGGTGACCGAGGCGCCGAACAGCGTGTTGCCGACGGGGAGCAGCTCGAATCGGGCGCCGGTCACCCGCGCCAGCGGCTCGAGCACCATCGGCATGAGCCGGCTCATCGCCGTGCCGGTGACGACACCGACGCGCCGTCCCTCCCACCCGGTGATCGCGTCGGCGCGTGCTTCGATCCGCTGCTGCAGCCACCGTACGGCCCCCACCCCGTTCTCCACCTGATCGAAGCCGTCGTAGATGGCGGCCGGCGGAAGCTCCACCTCGGCGCGCAGGTAGAGCTCGTCGGCGCCGAACGCCCAGTGCGCGCCGCGCTCCGTCAGTGCGACGGCGGCCCGCTCCTCGATCAACCCGATCGCGGCGCGGCACTCCGCCGTCGTGGGCTCGCGCACCAGGTGGTGCTTGCTGAATTCGGTGAGCCCCACCGGCACCACGGAGCAGCCCAGAATGGCGGGGCCGAACTCGTAGAGCTCCCGCAGGGTGTGCCGCAGGATCTCGCCGTCGTTGATGCCGGGCGACATCACCACCTGGGTGTGGAACTCGATGCCGTGGTCGGCGAAGCGTCGAAGCTGGGGAAGGATCTCGGGCGCGGTCGGGTTGCGGAGGAGGTAGCGGCGCACCGTGGGATCGGTCGCGTGCACCGACACGTAGAGCGGGGAGAGCCGATACTCGATGATCCGCGCCGCGTCCTTCGGCTTCAGGTTGGTGAGCGTCGCGAAGTTGCCGTAGCGGAAGGAGAGGCGGTAGTCGTCGTCCCGGATGTACAGCACGTCGCGAAGCCCGTCCGGCAGCCCGTCCACGAAGCAGAAATCACACCGGTTGGCGCAACGGCGGATCCGCGCGGGCTCGAGCGACACGCCGATCGGCTCGGCGAGCGAGCGCTCGATGTCGAACTCGATCTCCTCGCCGTCGGGCTGCCGGACGTGGAGCAGGAATCGCTCCTCGGCCGTGAGAAATTCCCAGTCGAGGAAATCCTCCAGTTCGCGCCCGTCTACGGAGAGCAGCTCGGTGCCCTCGCGGAGCCCCAGCTCGCTGGCGATCGAATCGGGCTGTACCGCGGTCACCCTGATCATGCGTCCCCATTCCGGCAGTGCGGGCGCGGATGCGCCGGCAGGCGGAGAAGATCGCCGGTCCGGAGGGTAAATTCAAGACCTGTGCCCACTTCAGCGCGACGGCCGAAGTAGCTTCTCAGGTCTCGGCTGGTTCGCCCGCGCGGGAGTAGCTCCCGTCGGATGCCAGCGTCCATGCATCGGGGTCGGCAAGCTCGCGGGTGAGCTGCGCATCGAGCTTGGCGCGTATCTCCTCGCCGGTCACCGGGGCGATTACCTCCACTCGCCGCCGCAGGTTGCGCGGGCGCCAGTCCGCCGAGCCGATGAAGTAGTCGTCCGCGCCGCCGTTGCCGAAATGACAGATCCTGGCGTGCTCGAGGAATCGTCCGAGACGACTCACGACGCGGATGCGCTCGGAGTGCCCGGGCACGCCGGGGCGGAGCGTGCAGAGTCCGCGCACCACCAGCTCGATCGTCACGCCCGCTCGCGCGGCGCGGTAGAGCGCCTGCACCACCTCGGTGTCGGCCAGCCCGTTGAGCTTCGCGCGGATGCGGGCCGGACGTCCGGCCCGGGCATGCTCGGCCTCCCGCGCGATGCACCCGAGCAGCCACGGCAACAGCCCGTCGGGCGCAACCGCGATCCGCCGGAAGGATCCCGCCGGTCCGCGGCTGGAGCCGGTGAGCTGATTGAAGAGATCGTGCACGTCGGCGCCGAGATCGGGATCGGCGGAGAAGAGCGAGAGATCGGTGTAGGCCTTCGCCGTCGCCGCGTTGTAGTTGCCGGTCCCGATGTGAACGTAGCGGCGCAGGCCGTCCTCCTCCCGGCGAAGCACCAGCCCGACCTTCGCGTGGTTCTTGAGACCGACGACACCGTAGACGACGGTGGCCCCCGCTTCCTCCAGCCGCCGCACCCATCCGACGTTGCGGGTCTCGTCGAACCGCGCCTTGAGCTCGACGAACAGCGCCACCTCTTTCTTGCGCTCGAGCGCTTTGGTGAGCGCGTCCACGATGGGCGACCGCTCCCCCACACGGTAGAGCGTCAGGCGGATGGCCACCACGGCCGGATCGTCCGCTGCGTCGGCGAAGAAGCGCGCGGTGGTGTCCGCGAATCCTTCGTAGGGATGGTACGCCAGGGCATCGTGCCGACGCAGCCTGCCCCAGAGATCGCGCTCGCTCGCCCAGGGATTGCGGCTCTCGAACGGCGGGTAGCGGCCGCCGGGGACCGGCGCGCCCAGGAGCTCACGCAGCGCGCGGAGGTCCAGCATGCCCTCGATCTCCACCAGATCCTGCTCGCGCACCGCCGCGGCGTCGGCACCTCGCTCGAAGCGCAGCTCCCAGAGCAGCCGCTCCCTGAGTGGCTGGGGCATCACTCGCTCCACCTCCACTCGCACGATCGGATTGAGTGCCCGGCGCCCCACCGACTCCTCGATCGCCTGCAGCAGGTTCCCGGCGTCCTCGTCGGAGAGATCCAGCTCCGCGGCGCGCGTGAGCCGGAACACCCATGCGCCCTCGATCTGCCGGTCCGGGTAGACCAAATGAAGGTTGGCACGCACCACGTCTTCCAGCGGGATGAAGTCGCTCGAGTCGGGGATCGGCAGGAAGCGGGGGATTCGCTCCGGCAGACGCAGATACGCGAAGTGCAGGGGCCCTGTCTGGGAGTCCTGGAGGACGACCGCGAGAAGCGGTGTGAGGTGCGGCATCACCGGCACCGAGAAACCCGGGCTCACGGTAATCGCCCGCGGCGTAAGGAGCGGAAAGATCTCGCGCTGGAACTGCACCTCGAGCAGCGCCCGGCTGGTCGGCGCCAGGTCCCGCCAGCTCCGGAGACGAATTCCCGCGTCGGCCAGCGCGGTCAGGCACGTGGCGAGCGTGCGGTCCTGTCGCTCGAGCAGTGCCCGGACGCGGATCCCGATCGCCTCCAGCGCGACCTCGTGCTCCTCCGAATTCTTTTCCTTGAGCGCGCCGACGTTCACCATGTAGAACTCGTCGAGATTCGCGCTCACGATCGCGAGGAAGTTGAGCCGCTCGAGGAGCGGTGTCGCGGGGTCTTCCGCCATCGACAGCACGCGGCTGTGGAACTCGAGGGTGCTGAGATCGGCGTCCAGCAGAAGCTGGGCATCCTCGGGCGCCAGCGGCTGTGGCAGCGAGGGGGCGGAGCGGCGGATCCGTGCCTCCGGCCCGCCGCTCCGGAAGAGCTCGGACCGCATCGCTACCGCCAGGGCCGCAAGTGTGTCCGGATCCTGGAGCCCGATGGACCCCGCGCGGCCGGTGACCTCCGACTGCGGCACCCACTCGATGCCGTCCGCCAGCTCGCCGTCCAGGCGGAGGCGGCGCACCACCCAGACCTCCTGCAGCCGGCCGGCGGCGCCGCGCCCGCTCGCGGTGCCCAGCAGCGCGAGGTCGCCTACCGCGCTCCCGAAGGTGGCGCGCAGCAGATGACGCGACGCGGCCTCGCCCTGCCCGTCGGCGATGGGCAGGGTCAGGGAGTCGCCCTTGCGCCGCAAGGCGATGGCGCCACTGTCGAGCGCGAGGAGCGTCACCGCGCGTCCGGTGCCGAGCGAGCGCGCCAGCGCCTCGCCCTCGAGCGTGGCAACCATCCGCTGCGCCCGTGCGAGCTTGCTCTCCAGGATCGATCGGGTGCCCGAGACGGCACGCATGGCTCCCGCCACCTGCGCCAGGTCGGGCGCTCCCGCGCGCAGGCGGCGCAACTCGAGCTCGTAGAACTCGCGGGAGAGGCGTCCGTGGCGCACCGTGACTGCGTCGTAGACCAGCTCGTAGCGGGCGCTCCACGGCCAGCGGCCGCTGACGAGGCGGGTGGTGCGCTCGACCTCCAGCTCCACCAGCGGTTCCAGCGCGGTCGGGTCCACCAGGCCGCGCAGCCGCCGGGCTGCTTCCCTCTCCCCGCGCAGGGCGGCGCCCACCTCGAGCTCGGGAACGGGCGAGCTGAAGCTGCGGCGGGGCGAGGCGATGGTGACCGTCAGCACCCGCCGGTCGTCCGCGCCGAGCCGGAATCGGCAGGTCACGTCGCGGCGCCCCAGTGCGCCGTCGGCGGTGTCGTAGTAGATGTCGCGGTGGAACCCCTGGGTGGTCCGTCTCACTCGCAGGCCGGGAGGCGGAGGCGAGGCCATCAGCTCCTTCAGGAGCTCGAGCGAGGCGACGTCCCACCTCACCTCGCCCCGGGTGCCCCCGGTCATTCCAGGCGGTCCCCCAATTCGCGCCGGGCCTCCGCGACACGGTCGCGGATCCCGCGCTCGATCCGGGCGAGCCCGGCGACGAAGGTGCTGTCGCGCCGCACCCGATCGAAGAGCCCGGACTCGAGGTGCCAGTAGTGGAGCATCGGCGAGATCTCCGCCGCCTCCTGGAGCCACGCCACGGAGCCGGCGGCGTCGCCCACCCAGGCGCGGTATCCCGCGAGCGCCGCGAACTGGGGGACGATGGCGTATTCGCCCCGGTTCAGCAGCCCTGCGAGCGAGTCGGCGATGGCCTGCCCTTCGGCCATCCGCCCCACCTCGTGAAGACAGATCGCCTTGGTGCCGAGCCACGGTCCCAGCCCGAGCCCGGCACAGGTCTGGGCCTCCCCCTTCAGCAGCAGCGCGTTTCCCTGGAACATCTCGGCGATCTGGTCGTTCGGATCGAAGGCCCGCGCCCGCCGGGCTTCCTCCAGCGCCACGTCGTACTGTCGCGCCCCCAGGGCGAGGGCGATCGTGGAGTGGCGGACGCCCGCCGAGAGCGGGTCGAGGGCGAGGCCCCGCTGCGCCTGCTGGAGCGCGGCGTCCCACCGGCCCATGTGCTCGAGTGCGTGGGCCACCGAGCGGTACACCGCCACCGATCCCGGCATGAGCTGCCGGGCGTCCCTCAGCGTCCGCAGCACCTCGTCGTGAGGCGCGAGGCTGATGAGCAGCGCATCGCTGCGCGCGAGATACGCGTCCCCCAGCGACGGATCGAGCTCCAGGGCGCGATCGGCGAGGGCGAGCGCCCGGGCCAGGGCGACGTAGGCGTTCACGCCGCCCGGAAAGCCGTATACCACGTGCAGCACGTACGCCGAGGAGAGCCCGGCGTACCCCGGCGCGTAGCCCGAGTCGGCGCGGATCGCTTCCCGGAATGCGCGCGTGGCGCCCTCCACGGCCTCGGGCGACCTGCTCTCCAGCAGATGCCGTCCCATGAGGAGCGCGTCGAACGCCGCGCTCTGCGTGGGCATGGCGCTCGAGCGCATCGGACGGACGCCGCGAATGCTCGTGAGAAGCTCCCCGCTCACCTTTCGGGCGATCTCCTCCTGCACCCTGAAGCTGTCGGCCAGATCGCCCTCGAAGCTGCCGGACCACAGGTGGGCGTCGCTGACGGCCTCGATCAGCTCCGCCGTGACCCGCACCCGGCTTCCCTGGCGGCGCACCGAGCCCTCGACGATGTGCCGGACGCCCAGGGTCTCGGCGATCTGCGGCAGGGTGAGCGGGCTCCCCTTGAGGGCGAGCACCGACGTCCGGGAGATCACCTTCAGACTCTCGACCTGGGCGAGCTGGCTGATGATCTCGTCCGTGATACCTTCACTGAAATAGTCATGACCCGTGTTGCCGCTCAGATTGGTGAACGGCAGCACCGCCACCGACGCGGTATAGGGACCGGTCTGGTCGTGAGAGATCCCCGCGGCCCCGCGCCGCCGGTAGCCGAACATGATGCCGAGCAGCACGAGCGCGAGCACCGCGGCCGGCACGATCCAGCGGCCCGCCGCCGCGAGGAGCCCGTCGCCGTCGGGCGCGGGATCGGCGGCGGCCACTCTCGGCACCGGGGTGGACAGGCGGGGCAGCTCGCTCAGCGCGCCCCGGAGATCCTCGGCCAGCTGACCCGCGGTCTCGTAGCGCTCGTCGGGCTGCTTTCTCAGGCACCGGCGCACGATGGCGATGACGTCCGGGGGGACGTCCGCCCGGGAGATGTGGACCAGCGGTGGATCAGTGGTCAGCTGCTGCGTCAGTACGCTCTTGAGACTCGGCCCGCTGAACGCCATGCGGCCGGCGAGCATCTCGTAGAGCACGCAGCCGAGACTGTAGATGTCGCTGCGGCCATCGACCGGCGAGGCCGCGGTGGCCTGCTCCGGACTCATGTACGCGGCCGTCCCGATCGGAAAGCCGACACCGGTCAGGGTGGCGCCGCCGGCGAGCCCGATCGCCCGCGCGATGCCGAAGTCGGCCACCAGGGCGTGGCCGTTCGAGACCAGGATGTTTTCCGGTTTGATGTCGCGGTGCACCACGCCGCGGCGGTGGGCGTAGTCGAGGGCGTCGGCCACTTCCCAGGCGATCGTCACCGCCTCGGACGTGGAGAGCCGCGAGCTCGCCATCAGCCGGTCGCGAAGGGACTCGCCCTCCACGAACGGCATCACCGCGTACAGCAGATTGCGCGCCTCGCCCGAGTCGAGGAGCGGCACGATGTGCGGGTGCTGCAGCTGGGCGGTGATCCGGATCTCGCGCAGGAACCGCTCGGCGCCCACCGCGGTGGCGATATCCGGATCGAGCACCTTGATGGCCACCGGGCGCTCGTAGCGGCGATCGCGCGCCAGGTAGACGAACGCCATCCCCCCGCGGCCGACCTCCCGCTCGATGATGTAGCGGTCGCCGAGGATCTGCTGGATCTGATCGAGGAGTTCACTCACGCGGGCTGGTGATTACCTCGTCTCGACTCCGGTGGCTCGCGCCCCCAGGCGGGTCCGCAGCTCTCCGGCGAGAACCGGGGCCGGCACGCTCTTCCGGAGTCGTACGCGGTACTCCAGCACCGCGCTTCCCGCGGCGTCACGCTGGGTTCCGGTGTACTTCCACTGTTTGACCTGAGTCGCCAGGACCTCCTCGATGTCCGGCCGCGCGCGCTCGGGGTCCGGGCTCTGCACCCGGATCACGGTGGCGAGCGGCTTGGGCGCCTTGGGTGCCGCGTTCACCCCCTCGCCGACCCGCCGGCGGGCGCGGGATGCCAGCGCCTGGAGCTGCTCGGGTGACATGGACTTCAGGATCTCGCGGTCGAGCTGGGCGACGAAGGCCCCGGTCCGGTTGGCCAGCGCGAGCGAGCGCTCCAGTCGGCGGGCGGCCCGGGGTCCCTCCAGATGGGACGGCGCCCGCCCGAAGTCCGTAAACCAGAAGATCAACACGATCACGTTGAAGAGGAACGACATCACCGCCGCGGCCGACATGACCTGCACCCCCGCCGCCAGGCCGACGCCGATCGCCAGGAAGATGTACACCGCGTCCTTGGTGTCCCGGAGCGTGTTGCGGAAGCTCACCGCGGCCACGATTCCGCCGAGGCTGAACGCGAGGGCGATGCTGTTCTTGACCAGCAGCACCACGCCCGCCACCACGATCGGCAGGATGATCAACGTCTGCACGACGGACTGGCGGAACCCCTTCTTGCGGCGGGTCAGGATGTACACCCAGCTCACGGGGAGCATCAGGAGGAACGCGCCGATCATGCACAGCGCGGTCGTGATGGCGAGGGCGACGGGCGGGCCCATCGCCGGCGCCGAGGCGCCCAGCGCCTCGAGCAGCGGGTCGGCCTGCACGGCCGTAGTGTTGATGGCATCGAGGCGCTCCGCGGAGAACACCGCGGCGATCCCGGGAAAGACCTGCCACAGCAGCGCGGTGCCGGCGGCCAGCAGCACGTAGTATGCGGCGACCCGGACTACCGGATCTTCACCGATCCGTGCCAGGGGCCGGCGGCCGTCGTCCGTCACGTCCTACCTCCCTCCGGCGATTGGCGGTGTTGGTGCCCGAAAGATGGACCGGTCGCAGGGGCAGTCAAGGTGCCCGCCACCATTGGCAAACCGTGTTCGCTGCGTGAGATTGAGACGTACCCGGCCTCCCGATACCCCACATGAGCAATCCCGGGCTCGTCGATCCCCGCCCCCTCACCGGGCCGGTCGGCGGGCCATCAGCCCGCGAGCCCCTTCCCGACGAACTGGCCCTCGAGGCGGCCGGCCGGCTCCGTGTCGCCTGCCTGGTCATGCTGGCGCTCTGGACGACCATGCTGGCAGTGAATCACCTGGTCGCGCCATTCCTGAACATGCGGCCGGATCAGGCGATCGCATGGCCCCCCATCGCGGACGCGCTCGCGGTCGGCGTTCTTGCCCTTTCGGTCGTGGTGTACCGTAGAGCGCCCGCGGATGCCCTCGCCGGCCACCGGCTGTATACCCTCGCGATCGCCTACGAGGTCGCGATCGCCTTCGCCATCGGGGTCATCAACCAGTGGCAGCCGCAGGCACTCGCGGGCCGTCTCTCGTGGCTCTGCGTCCTGATCCTGATCTTCCCGTCCATCGTTCCGGCTCCCCCGCGCAAAGTTCTCGTCGGCTCGCTGCTGGCTGCCTCCATGGATCCCGTCGGGTTGCTCATAGCCGAGGCCCGCGGACTCGAGCTCCCACCGCTGCCGCTGCTGGTGTGGACCTATCTGCCCAACTACATCTGCGCCGGCCTCGCCGTGCTGCCATCGAAGATCATCACCCACCTGGGCAGCAAGGTGAGCCGGGCCCGCCGGCTCGGCAGCTATCGTCTGATCGAGCGCATCGGCCGCGGGGGCATGGGCGAAGTCTGGAAGGCGGAGCACCAGCTCTTCGCCCGGCCGGCGGCGATCAAGCTGATCGCGGGCCATGGCATGCTGGAGGCCTCGGGACTGGTCGCGGCGCAGCGGTTCCGCCGGGAGGCCGAGGCCGCGGCCGGGCTGCGGTCGCCGCACACCATCCAGCTCTACGACTTCGGCATCACCCGTGACGGCCGGCTCTATTACGTGATGGAGCTGCTCGATGGGACCGACCTCGAGTCGCTCGTCGCACGCTATGGGCCCCAACCCGCGGCCCGGGTGGCCTGCATTCTTCGCCAAGCCTGTCGCTCGCTCGCCGAGGCTCACACCGGGGGTCTGGTGCATCGTGACATCAAGCCGGCCAACCTTCACCTCGGCCGCGTCGGGCTGGAGTACGACTTCGTGAAGGTGCTCGACTTCGGCCTGGTGAAGCGCGACGGCCGATCGCTCGGGGAGGATGTTCGTTTGACGGCCCCCGAGTCCATGTCGGGAACCCCGGCCTACATGGCGCCGGAGATGGCGGCGGGAGAGCCGGTCGACGCGAGGGCCGATCTCTACGGCCTCGGCTGCGTAGGATACTTCCTGCTGACGGGATCGCTCGTGTTCGAGGGGGAGAGCGCGATGCAGCTGGTGCTGAAGCACATTCAGAGCCCGCCGGTGCCTCCGTCGGTGCGATTGGGCCGGCCGGTACCGGAGACCCTCGAGCGGCTGATTATGGCCTGCCTCGCCAAGGCGCCGAGCGCCCGGCCCGCGGACGCCGCGACCCTGGCCGAGGGGCTCACGCACGCCGGCGCGAACGATTGGAGTCAGCGCGATGCCCGGCAGTGGTGGGAGAACACCTTCACCCCGAAACCGGTGAGCGGTCCGATCGCCTCGCCACCCACCGAGTTCCTCGAGGTGCTCCAGCCCCACGGAGCGGCTAGCTCATGAGCCGAACCAGTGCCTCACCATAAGCCGCGAGCTTCGCCGGCCCGATGCCCTTGATTCGAGCCAGCTCGGCCGGGGTAGTCGGCCGGGCCGCGGCCACGGCTGCGAGCGTGCGATCGTGGAAGATGACGTAGGGCGGCAGGCTGCGGTGCCGCGCCTCTTCGGTGCGCCACGCCCGCAATCGGGCGAGCAGCTCGGGATCGGCCTGCTCCGTTGCGGCTTCCTGCAGTGCAACCTCCCCCGAATCGGGCTCCGGTGCCCGGCCCGGCCCCCGCTTGGCGCGGCGACGCGAGGCCCCTCCTCGAACCGGCAGATCGAGCTCGGGCCGGACCTCGCCGCGGGCCACCGCCCTTCCCTCCGGAGTGAGGGCCAGCACGAAGGCGCCGGGCCGGCCTCCCTCGATTCCCCTCCGCTCGATCAGGCCGGCGTCGGCCAGCACGCCGAGCAAGTCCTTGACGCTGTCGATCGGCACGCCCGAGAGCTTTCCGTAGGTGGGAATGCGATCCAGACCCCGGTCGAGCACCTCCCGCACCTCACTGCCGACCAGCACCTGCGCCACCCGCGCCACCCCGAACCTGCCCGAGAGCCGCCCCACCCCGGACAGTGCGATCCGCACCTGAAGCAGCTCGTCGTCGTCCAGCGCCCGGCCCGTGCCCCGCCGCCAGCCGAGGCAGACATCGCAAACGCCGCAGTGTGGCGCGGCGCCCCCGCGGGCACCGCCCGCGAAATAGTCGTAGACGAACCGCGTGCGGCAGCCGCGCGAAAAGGCGTAGCGCACCATCGTGTCCAGCCGCTCCCGGTCTCGGCGGGCCTTGAGCGCCTGGCCCTCCATGTCCATCGGAGGCGCGCCCTCTCCGAGGGAGATGCCGGCATGCTCCGCGGCGCGCCTCAGCAGCCGCGCGGCGGTGGCCGCGGCCATCGCGCCCGCACCCTCGCTTCCGGCCAACTCCTCGATCTCGTCGTCGCTCAGCCCGGTGCCGAGTTGGTGCCACACCTCACGGAAGGTGCCCGCCGTCGGATTGGCGCCCGAGATGAAGAACTCCTGGGTGCGCACGTCGGCGGGCGAAAAGAGGAGCGTGCACCGCGATGGGAGCCCGTCGCGTCCGGCGCGGCCGACCTCCTGGTAGTAGGCCTCGATGCTCCCCGGCAGCTCGGCGTGGGCCACGAAACGGATGTCGGCCTTGTCCACACCCATCCCGAAGGCGTTCGTGGCGACGATGACGTCCAGGCGGCCCGCGAGGAAATCGTCCTGGGCGCGGGTGCGCTCCTCGTCACCGATGCCGGCGTGGTAGCGGCCGGCGCGGAGCCCCATGCCGGCCAGCAGGCCGCTCCAGAGATCGACCGACTTGCGCGTGGCGGAATAGACGATGCCCGGCAGGCCGATATCTCGCACCAGCCGTTCGAGGACTCTGCGCTTTTCCTCCCTGCCGCGGCAGCGCTCCACCGCGAGCGTGAGATTGGGCCGCTCGAATCCCGTCACCAGCTCCAGCGGTGCATGCAGCCCGAGCTGGTCGGCGATGTCGGCCCGCACCTCGGGCGTGGCGGTGGCGGTGAACGCGGATGCCGGCACGCCGAGCTCCGCGCGAAACCGGGCCAGGCGGCGGTAGTCCGGCCTGAAATCGTGCCCCCACTGGCTGATGCAGTGCGCCTCGTCCACCACGAGCCGGGAAGGTGCCGCCCGCGCCAGGGCCGCACGAAAACCGGAGTGGACCAACCGCTCCGGCGCCACGTAGATCAGCTTGAGCTCCCCGGCCGCCAGCGCCGCCTCGGCGGCCCGCCGCTCGGGTACGGTGAGGCCGGAGTGCAGCGCTGCGGCGGCGACCCCGCGACTACGGAGCGCGTCGACCTGGTCTTTCATCAACGCGATGAGGGGCGAGACGACGACCGTGGGGCCATCCAGCAGGAGGGCCGGGAGCTGGAAGCAGAGCGACTTGCCGGCGCCGGTGGGCATGACCGCGACGATGTCGCGGCCCTCGAGCATCGCCAGCGATGCCTCACGCTGCCCCGGGCGGAAGCTGGTCAGGCCGAACCGCTCGTGCAGGGCGCGCTCGAGAGCATCGGCGTTGGAGGAGGTGGCCGGGGGAGCGATCACCCGTGAAAGGTAGCGGGGGCATGGC
>JACDHV010000266.1 GCA_013820855.1 Gemmatimonadales bacterium
TTCGGTGAGCTCGCCGAGGGACTCGCAGTGGCGGCGCGCCTGTACGATCAGCTCGCCGGGATCGGTGTGGGATCCGGTGTGGTGGCTGACCAGCCAGAAACCGTCATCGTGGATGGGGCCGCCGGGCGCGGTGACTCGACCGGCGACCTGATCGCAGATGCTGCACGGAGAAGCGGGCATGATCGAGAGGGCCTCGGTGAAGTGCGAACCGTACGCTATGCGCCGGCCGCCGCCCGGGGAAGTGCGGCCCCAGGGAGCAGGCGGTCGCTTGACGCTCCCGGACGCTGGGCCTAGCATTCGATTCCCGAGACACGGACGCCGGGCCCGGCGTCCGATTCCCCGAGGTCATGAGAGGTGGTCGCCGGTCGTGTTCGACGGCTTGAAGGCCAGGTTGGACAGACTGCTGCGCGATCGGGGAGCGGACCCGCGTGCCTACGCCGCGAGTTTGCGCGAGGCGGTGGTGGAGGCGCGGCTCGGCATCACCGAGATGCGACGGGCGCTCGCGTCCTCGGAGGCCGAGCTGGCCTCGGAGCGGAAGCAGCTCTCGGATGCCGAGCGCCGGGGGCGTCTCGCGGCGGCGGTGCCGGACCTGGAGACCGTCGCGGTGGCGGAGCGGTTCGCCGTACGGCATCGCGACCGGATTCAGGTGCTCGAGCGCAAGGTCGCCGTCCAACGCGACGAGCTGGCGCTGGCGGAGCGCGAGGTCATCGAGATGACCGCTCAATGGCGCTCGGCCTCGCAGCCCGGGGCGCGCTCCGAGTCGCTCGAGGCGGCCTGGCGCGATCTCGAGGCGGCCGGCGGCTCCCGGCCCAGCGGCGACTCGGATCGCATGGCCGACGAGCTCGACCGACGGAAGCGTGACGAGGCGGTGGAGGCACAACTGGCGTACCTGAAGAAGAAGATGGGGAGGGACAATCGATGATTCGAGCGAGCCGACGCCACCGGTCGTGTCGCGCGGTCTGCCTCGCCGCCGCGCTTCTCGCTCTCGACGCCTCACGCCTGTCCGCGCAAACGCCTACCGAAGCCCCTCCGCACTTCCGCAAACTGGCCCACACCTACAGCATCGTCGCCTGGGACTCCGCGACGGGCGATCTCGGGGTCGTGGTGCAGTCCAAGTTTCCCAACGTCGGCGGCATCGTGCCCTGGGCCCGAGCGGGCGTCGGTGCGGTGGCGACACAGAGCCTCAGCAACACCGCCTACGGGGAGGGGGGGGTGGACCTGATGGCCGGGGGCGCCACCGCGGAAGAGGCCCTGCGCGCGGTGATGCGCTCGGACACGATGCTGCAGGACCGCCAGGTCGGCATGGTGGACGCCAGAGGAAACGCCGCCAGCTTCAGCGGCGCGAACACCTTCGACTGGAGCGGCGGACGGGTGGGGGCCAGCGGCGGGAGGGGGAGCGTGGCGGGCGGGAAGGGGGCGGTGCTGGTGGGCCGCACCTTCAGCGCCCAGGGCAACATCATCGTTTCGGAACGTACAGTCAGAAACCTCGCGGAGACGTTCGAGCGCACTCGCGGCGGGCTGGCGGACCGGCTGGTGGCGGCGCTCAAGGCCGGCCAGGCGGGTGGTGGCGACAAGCGAGGCATGCAGTCGGCCTCGCTGCTCGTGGTCCGGAAGAACGGCGGATACCTCGGCGCCAACGATCGCTTCATCGACATCCGCGTCTACGACGCTTCCGATCCCATCGCGGAGCTCGAGCGCCTGCTGGCACTGCACAAGCTGCACTTTTTCCCAAGCGAGCGGCAGGACCTGGCCCCCATCACGCCCGCCATCGTCGCCCAGCTGGAGCCGATCCTCCTCGCCGAGCCCGCCGATCAGGCCGACAAGTGGCTGTCCCGGACGCAGGGCAGCGCGAACCAGGCGTTTCTCGAGGCGCTGCGGAACTTCATGTACTGGGAGAACTACGACGTCCGGGTGAGGATGGACGGGAAGATCGACCGGGTCGTGCTGCAGG
Source organism: Gemmatimonadales bacterium (assembly GCA_013820855.1). Lineage (GTDB taxonomy): Bacteria > Gemmatimonadota > Gemmatimonadetes > Gemmatimonadales > GWC2-71-9 > CAVVWJ01. The sequence continues at coordinate 1,952 of JACDHV010000266.1, forward strand.
ACATCCTGGCCAAGAGAAGGAGCGGGCGTTGACGCTGCTTCTCCGCCGCTTCATCCGTCAGACGAGGTAGCACTTGGCCACCGCCGCCGTTCGTCCCACCTCCTCCCGGGCGCGCGACACCAGCTTCTTCGGTCATCCGCGCGGGCTCTCCACCCTCTTCTTCACCGAGATGTGGGAGCGCTTCAGCTATTACGGGATGCGGGCGCTGCTCATTCTGTTCATGACCGCCCCGCTCGCCACCGGCGGCCTGGGCTTCGACACGGCCAAGGCGGGGGCCATCTACGGCACGTACGTGGCCCTGGCGTATCTCACGTCGCTTCCCGGCGGCTGGATCGCCGACCGGTTCCTCGGCCAGCGCCGCTCGACGCTCTACGGCGGCGTCGTGATCATGCTGGGTCACATCTCCCTCGCCATTCCCGGCATGGTGACGTTCTACCTCGGCCTGCTGCTGGTCGTCATCGGCACCGGGCTCCTCAAGCCGAACGTCAGCACGATGGTGGGCGAGCTGTACGACCGGGACGACGAGCGGCGCGACGCGGGGTTCTCGATCTTCTACATGGGGATCAACCTCGGGGCGTTCACCGCGCCGCTGCTTTGCGGCTGGCTGGCGCAAAGCGCGGAGTTCCGCGGGATCCTGGCGTCGTTCGGCCTCTCCCCGGCGAGCTCGTGGCACTGGGGCTTCGCCATGGCGGCGGTGGGCATGTTCTTCGGCATCGTGCAGTACCTGGCGGGGTGGAAGTACCTCGGCGAGGCGGGCATGTACCCGGTGAAGCCGGACAGTCCCGAGGCCCACGCGCGCCAGCGCCGCTGGCTGGCCATCGGGCTGGCGATCGTCGGGGTGGTGCTCGCCCTCCTGGCGGCCGGCGCGGCCACTGGAAGGGTCGGCGCCCAGGGAGTCGCGAACGGACTCGGCGTGTTCCTCCTGCTGACGACGGTGGGATTCTTCGTCTGGCTCTTCACGGTCGGCACGTGGACCCGGGACGAGCGCAAGCGGCTGCTGGTGGTGCTGGTGCTCTTCCTGGCGGCCTCGGTTTTCTGGTCGGTGTTCGAGCAGGCCGGCTCCACGCTCAACCTGTTCGCCGACCGCGACACCCGCACCGTGGTGCTGGGCTACGACTTCCCGCCCTCCTGGTTCCAGTCGCTGAACTCGCTGTTCCTCATTATGCTCGCGCCGGTCTTCGCCTGGATCTGGATCAAGCTGGGCAAGCGGGATCCCTCCAGCCCCACCAAGTTCACGTTCGGCCTGATTTTCGTGGCCGCCGGCTTCGCCATCCTGGTGTTCGCGGCGAAGCAGGCGGAGCAGGGCGTGCTGGTGAGCCCGCTCTGGCTCACGGCCACCTATCTGCTCCACACGATCGGCGAGCTGTGCCTGAGCCCCGTCGGCCTCAGCGCCATGACTAAGCTGGCACCGGCGAGGATCGCCGGTCTCACGATGGGCGTCTGGTTTCTCGCGACGTCGGTGGGCAACTACCTGGGCGGCCGGATGGGTGGCTTGTACGAGTCATTCTCACTGCCGGGACTCTTCGGTGCCGTGGCCCTCTTCGCCCTGGGCGCCGCACTCGTGCTCGCGCTCCTGATCAGACCGATCAGACGGATGCTGGAGCGGTGAGGGCGTAGAGCAGCACCTCGCCCACGTCGTCGTCCTCGTCGGCGGCCACGGGACGCATGCCGACGTTCTCGGCCACCCGGAGCGCCGGGGTGTTCCACACCGGCGCGAGCGCCCGGACCTCGCGCACGCCGGGCTGGCCGAACGCCCACGCGACCAACGCCCGGACCGCCTCGGTGGCGTAGCCCCGCCCCTCGTACTCGGCGTACATCGCGTACCCCACGAGCACCGCGCCTTCCGAATTCACCGGACCGCCGAACGCCACCGATCCCACCGCCTCTCCCGACTCGCGGTCCACGATGAGCCAGTTCCACCACGGCGCTTCGGATGGATGCGCCCGCAGGCGGTCGCGGACCACCGGAAGGGCGTCGGCCATGTAGGGCGGGGGCGCCGGATCACGGAAACGGGCACCGGTGATGGCGTCGAGCCGGGCGCCGTCGCCGGTCAGCAGCGCGTCGATGGCCTCGGCACTCAATGGCGTGAGATCGAGGCGCGGGGTGCGTACGAGGGCGTTGGACATGTAGGCCACCTCGATCATGAGACTCATTCCTCGTGCGCCGGGCCGCTCTGGAACACCCGAAAGAGATAGATCAACGACGGCGCCA
>JACDHV010000083.1 GCA_013820855.1 Gemmatimonadales bacterium
CCCCTGGAAGATGCCGGCGGCCCAGTCGTGGCCGTCCACCAGGCGCAAGGTGACGTTGCCGTCGAAGCCCTGCTGCCCGGCGTAGCTCAGCGAGAACGTCGCCTTCTTGCTCGGCGTGTTGGGCACCAGCTGATCGCCCGCGGCCTGCTCCTCCTCGTCCACGTCGAAGCTGAAGCCGGTGAACGAGACGTCGCCCCTGATCTCGGGCGTGAACTGGTAGCCGATGCCGAGCTCGATGCCGCGCTCGGTCACCGAGCCGGCGTTGGTGTACGACAGCACGATCGCGCGGCTGCCATCGGGCAGCGTGGCGAGCGCGTTGCCGCCCTGGATCCGGGTTCCCTGCTCGAGCTGGCCGTGTCCGCCCAGGAGCAGCGGGATCGGCGCCCGCAGCGGGTGATTCTCGGGCAGACCCAGCTGCGCGAGCCGGGCGTCGAGCGCCGTCAGCTCGTCCGGCACGTTCACCTCGGAGGTGAGCGCGTACGACGGGTAGGCCGGGTTCACCCCCGGCAGCAGGTCGGTCACGAAGTTCCGAAGCTGATTGATGTACGCGTCGGCCGTGATGTACACCCGGTCGCCCAGGCTGCCCTTGTACCCGACTTCCCAGCCGGTCACCTTCTCCACTTCGAGATTCGCGTTCCCCAGCGCCAGGGCGTTGGTGAGCGGCGCGAACTGCCAGGGCAGATCGTCGGTGATGGTGAGGTCCGCGAGGAACGGCGGCGGAATGTTCTGCCGTACCGCGGCGTAGTAGGTCTCGATCGAGCCTTCGAGCGTACGCGGGCCGGCGGTCGGCGCGGCCACCGGAACCTGGAGGAAGAACTCCGAGTAGTTCGGCGTCTGGAACGCCCGGTTGACCGACACGCGGAAGGAGTGGCTCTCGTTGGGGCTGAAGACGATGGCTCCCTTGGGCGAGAACTGGCTCTCGATCAGGTCGCCATCGTCGAAGCGGGCCGCGCCCACCAGCCGGACCTGGGGCGCGATCCTGTACTCCACCTGGCCGTACGCGGAGTAGAGATCGTCGCTCCGGTTGTCGTTCGCCAGGTTCATCAGCGTGCCGGAGGTGTTGACCTTGGTGTTCCGGTAGGAGGCGCCGTACACCACCCGGCCCCGGTCCTCCAGGAAGTTCCAGTTGTTCTGACCCTCGAGGTGGAAGATGTCCGACCGCTCCTCGATCTCCAGGCCGGACGTGAGGGACAGCTGCGGCTCGAGCGACGTGCGGCTGTTCCAGTAGCCGAAGACGTTGTAGCGGTCGGCGGCGAGCGCGGCCCGCACGTACGGCTTGACCGCCTGGTCCACCTGGACCCGGCCGATGCCGGTCACGAAGATCTCGTTCTCGACCCGTGACACGCCCCCGTCCACCGAGGCCACCGATCCGTTGTCGAGGTAGTAGTCGAGCCGGCCGCTGCCGTAGATGTTGCGAAGTGGGTCGCGGTCGCCCGACACTACGCCCGTCACCGGATCGATGCGCTCGCCGTTCAGCGGGATCGCCTCCACCGTGACCGGCACGGGCTCGTCCGTGGCCTCCTCGTATTCCTGCCGGAGCGACGTGCCGTTCCGGAGGGTCCGCGACCGGGAGTACGTGTCGCTCCGGTTGAAGCCGCCATTGACCCGAAAGCCGATCCGGCCGTCGGCGGCGAGGCCGGCGTGCCGGCCGTCCACCCGGAACGTCTCCAGCTCGCCACCCGCGATCGTCATCCGGCTGCCGAGGACTTCGCGCGCGGTCGGTGTCGTGATGTTGATGACGCCGCTGAACGCATTGGCGCCGTAGAGCGCCGAGCCGGGGCCGCGAACCATCTCCACTCTGCCTAGATCGTCGAGCGGCTGGGTGAGTCCGGCCCACTCCTGCGACCCGAGGAAGGCGATGGCGAGGTCGCGCCCGTCCTGGAGGGTCAACACCCGGCGGTTGAGCGAGGAGTTGAAGCCGCGGGCATTGACGTTGAAGTCGTTGACGCCGCTCTGCACCACGTCCACCCCGGGCACGCTCTGAAGGGCGAGCGGGGCCTGGCCGGTGATGGCGACGCTCTGGAGGACTTCCTGCGGCACGACGGAGATCGCGGCGGGTGCCTCGACGATCCGCTCGGGCGCGCGCGAGGCGCCTTCGACCACGATCTCGCCCAGGGAGATCACCACCGCCTCGAGGGCGGCGTCGGCGGTTACGGTCGCCCCAGGCTCCACCACCACCTGCACTTCGGTGGGGCGGTAGCCCAGCCAGCGGAAGACGATCGTCTGAGGTCCTGCCGGCACCCGGCGCAAGGTGTACCTGCCGTCGGTCCCGGTCACCGTGCTGAGGCCGATACCCGGAATCGACACCGAGACGCTGCTCAGCTCACCCCCGTCGGCCGCCCGGGTGACCCTGCCGGCCACGGTGCCGGTCTCCTGCGCGGCGACCATCCCGGGGACGAGGAGAAAAGCGAACGAGGCGAGCGCGAGACCGGCGAACAGGCGGGTGCGGAGCGGTGCGGACGAATCACGTCGCATACCTGGCATCCTTCTCTCGGGGCGATAGGGATGGCGGCCGCCGATCGGCGGACCGCCGGCATCAGGGCTACGAATTGTAGGGGAGATACAAGAGTACATGTGATCGCGAGGTCCGCCAAGAGCGACATTCCGACGGCGCTCGCTTCGACGCACCTTCATACTTTCTTCACACGGAGCCGGCTACACCGGGAACCGGACGCTCTCGTTCTACAGGAGGCACTCATGCGTCGAGCCGCGCCCCCGGTCGCACGGACTTTACGCCACGTGCTGGTGGCGACCGATTTCTCCGCGGGCGCCGGGACGGCGCTCAGCCGGCTACGGTATCTCCCGCTCGCCCCGCGGGCGGAGATCAACCCAACTGCTTCGGGGCGTCGCAAGGCTTCCGCACGCGCCAGGTACCACCGTGAGTGCCGGGAGCAGGCCCGCGACGCCGTCACGGAGCTGATCGGCGAGTCGTCTGCCGTCACGGTAGTCCGCCGGGTGTCCGGCGCGGCCGGGACGCCGGGTCCGTGATCCGCGAGGACGCCGGCACGGCCGAAGACGAGCGTCGGTGAGCAGTCCTCCGGCGGCCCCCTGGCACGCACTCCCCACGGACGAGGTACTGCGCCGGCATGGATCCGCCGTTAGCGGCCTGGACGACGCCGAAGCCGACAGGCGTCCGATCCATTTCGGCGCCAACCGCTTCGAGCGCACCCCGCCCGCGTCGCCCTGGCGAATTCTCGTCCGGCAATCGCGCAACATGGTCGTCGGGCTGCTGGCGGCGGCCGCAGGCGTGGCACTGCTGACCGGCGATCCGATCGACGCGGGCGCCATCGCCGCGGTCCTCGTCCTCACCGTGGATGGAGGCGCTGGTCGCGATGGAGGTGGCGCGGGCGAGAGTGATGCGCCGGCCGGTGGCGGGAGGTGGACGCGTGATGACCACCCACGGGCTGGGCGGTATCCGGCGCGCCTGGCTCGGCAGCGTCGCCGACCGGCTGGTGCGCAGCCTGGAGGTTCCGATGCTCCTCATCCGCCCGCGGGAGGAGACCACGCCGGGCGAGGCGCCCCCGGTGCGCGAAACCCTGGTGGCGCTGGATGGGTCGCGGCGTGCCGAGTCGGTGCCGGCGCCCGCGGCGGCGCTCGCCAGGGTGTGGGGCTCGTCCTGCTCCAGGTGGTGCATCCCTTCGTCCTGACGACCGATCCGCCGACGGTGTTCCCGCTGGGCTTCGACGAGGAGCTCTCACGTCTCGCGCGGCAGGAAGCTCAGGACTATCTCGATGGAATCGTGGAGCAGCTCGCGGAAGGAGGTGTGGACGCCTCGAGCGCCGCGGTGCTCGGCAGCCGCGCGTCGACGCCATCCAGGACGCCGCACGAGCGCCGGGCACGGGCATGATCGCGCTCGCAACACACGGCCGCGGCGGCGTCCGGCGCCTCGTGCTCGGCAGTGTGGCCGACAAGCTGGTCCGCGGGGGCGAGCTGCCGGTGCTGGTGACCAGGCCGAGGAGCAGGTAGCTAGGCCCCAGCCAGCGCCACGGCCTCCTGGATGGCCGGCACGCCAGCCAGCGAGCCGGCGGTTGCCATACTGGCCACCTCACCGATGACCGTCACGATCGGGGCCTCGAGCCCGTCGCGCTCCGCGGCCTCGGCGATGGTGGCGAGGGTCGCCAGCGTGACGCGCTGCGCCGGGGTGGTGGCCGACTGGATGCACGCCGCCGGGGTGCCGGGGTCGCGGCCGGCGGCGATGAGCCGCGCGGTGAAGATCGGCAGGCTCGAGCGGCCCATCAGCACCACGATCGTGTCCACCGCCGCGAGCGGCGCGACGTCGTGATCGGCGCCTTCGCCCGCCTGGTGCGCGGTGACCACCGCGAACGACCGCGCGATCCCGCGCGCGGTCACCGGGATTCCCGCGGCCGCGGGGCCCGCGATGGCACTCGAGACGCCGGGCACGATCTCGCAGCTCACCCCCGCCTCGCGGCACGCGGCGAGCTCCTCGCTCCCCCTGCCGAACACGAAGGGGTCGCCGCCCTTGAGCCGCACGACCTGCCGGCCGGAGCGGGCGCGCTCCACCAGCAATCGGTTGATCTCCTCCTGAGTTCGCGCGGCGTGCCCCGCCCCTTTGCCGACGTCCACCAGCTCCGCTCCCGGGCGGACCTCGTGCAGCAGCTCGGGCCCGATCAGCCGGTCGTGCACCACCACGTCGGCGCGCCGCAGCAGTTCGAGGCCGCGCACGGTGATGAGCCCCGGATCCCCCGGCCCGGCACCGACTAGGCGCACGGTGCCGGGCGTGGCCCGCGCATCCCGGCCGCCGCGGCGCCCCAGCCTGGGCGGGGCGGGTGGATGCCGTCGAGCCAGATCCACGATCACGTCCACGATGCCGGGTAGCATGCCCACCGCATGATCCACCACGATCATGTGCCGGTTCACCCGCCCCGCGAGCGGCGCCTCCCCGGGCTCGAGCCCGAGCGCGCGCGGGATGTCCTCCGCGGCGTGATGGCCGCCGCCGATGAGGAAGGGGAGCACGATCACGGGGCCGGGCGGTGCCGAGCCCAGTGCTTCGAGCAGGCCGGGCTCGTCATCCAGAAATCCGGCGATCACGTCGCCGGCCACCCGCCGCCGGCGCAGCGTCTCGGCCAGCTGCAGCGTGGCGTCCCGGCTCGCGGCATGGCGCCTGGTGCCATGGCCGGCGAGGAGGAGCGTGGTCTCGGGTCGTCGCAGGTCGTACTCCCGGAGGTGCTCGCTCACCCGCCGGGCTACCAGCGGCGCGATGCCCGCGTGCGACCCCACCGTCGGCGTCAGGCGCAGGCGCAACCCGGCATGACGACGGTTTCGGGCCAGCGCCTCGGGCAATACCACGTCGGCGTAGTGGCCCGCGCTCGTCATCACCGGCACGACGGTGACGGCCTCCGACCCAAGCTCGTCGAGCACGGTATCGTATCCCGGCTCTCCCTGGTGGAACGCGACCGCCACCTCGTCGAAGAGCCGCCGCTCGCGCACCGCCTGGGCGAGCCGCCGCACCAGCGCGTTGGCCGCGGGATCCCGCCGGGACCCGTGCGCCGCGAGAACCAGCGCGCCGCCGCTCAAGATCCCACCGTCAGGGTCACCAGGTCGGCGGTGGGCTCCTCGCGTCCAGTGATGAACGTCCGGCGCGCGGCACGCCCGATCAGCCGCTGGTAGAAGTCGCTCAGCCCCTCGCCCGGCCAGCGCTCCGAAGCCCACCGGAGCAGCAGCGGCCGCAGCGCGTCGAGCAGGTCGCCCATCCGCACGTCGGCCCGGAAGAGATCCACGACCCGGTCGCCGCCCAGTCCGCCGCCGACGTAGATGTTGTAGAGCCCGAGTGAACGGCCCACGAACGCGATGTCGGCGGTATAGGGCCGAGCGCAGCCGTTGGGACAGCCGGTCATCCGGATCGTGAGCGGCTCGTCCCGCAGCCCGAGTGCCGTGAGCTCGCCCTCGATCTGGTCGAGGATCTCCGGCATCGCCCGCTCCGACTCCGCCACCGCAAGCCCGCAGGTGGGAAGGGCGGGGCAGGCCATGGAGAATCGCCTGGTGGCGGACAGCTCCTGTGGCGGCGTGACACCATGGTCCCGCAGGATGGTCTCCGTCGCCTTCACCGCGACGTCGTCCAGATCGGTCAACAGCACGTTCTGCTGGCCGGTGAGACGCACGCCCGGGCCGAAGCGCGTGACGATCTCGTGCAGCGCCGTCTTGAGCCGGTGTCCGTCCGTGTCGGTGATCCTGCCGCTCTGGACGAAGACCCCATAGAACCACTGGCCGTCGGGCTGGCGGTGGCGGCCGAGATGATCGTGGTAGGGCAGGGCGGGAAGCTCGACCGCCGGCGCGAGCCGGACCCCTACCCGGCTCTCGAACTCGGCGCGGAGCTTCTCCATTCCCCATTCGGCTACCAGATACTTGAGCCTCGCGTGCCGCCGGTCCGCGCGGTTGCCGTAGTCCCGGAAGATCGCGGCCACCGTGCGCACCGCCTCGACCGCGTGCTCCGTCTCGACGAAGCCCAGCGGCTGCGCGAGCCGTGCGGATGTGTCGGCCTTGTGATGGGTCATGCCGAGCCCGCCGCCCACCAGCAGGTTGAATCCGCGAACGTCGCGCCCGTCCACGATCGCGACGAGACCGACGTCCTGCGACCAGATGTCCACGCAGTTGTCGGTGGAGAGGGCGACACCGGTCTTGAACTTCCGGGGCAGATAGACGTCGCCGTAGAAGGGCTCCTCCTCGGTGGACACCTGCTTCTCGCCGTCCAGCCAGATCTCGTGGTAGGCCCTGGAAGCCGGCCGCAACTGCTCCGCGATGCCGCGGGCCGCGGCGCGGACGGCAGCGTGCGCCGGGTCGTCCACCGGTGCGGGGCAGCCCATCACGTTGCGGGAGACGTCCCCACAGGCGGCCAGCGTCGTCATCAGCCGGCGGTTCACCTCGGCGATCGTCTCCTTGAGCTCGTGCTTCAGCACGCCGTGAAACTGAAAGCCCTGCCGGGTGGTCACCCTGAGCGTGCCGTTGGCGTACCGGTCGGCCACCTCGTCGAGGGTGAGGTACTGGCCGGCATCGAGCGTCCCCGCCGGCAGCGCCACCCGCACCATGAAGGAGAAGGCCTTCTCCGCCCCCTCGTCACGGCTCCGCCGGAGGTCGCGGTCGTCCTGCTGGTACGTCCCGTGGAACTTGAGCAGCGTGAGATCGTCTCCTGTGAAATGGGTGACCTCAGCCACCAGCGTCTCGGAGATGGTGCCTCGGAGATGGCGGCCCTGCCGCTTCGCCTGCTCGACCTTGGATTCCTTGGGCATCACGACGCCTTCCCGACGATCTGGTGCAACCCGCATTCGTTCTTCTCCATGCCCCGCCAGCGCCCCTCCCTGGTGTATTCACCGGTGACGTTGCCCGCCACGGGCAGAGTGCAGTGGGTGCACCCCAGCGTCGGATAGCCCCGGCCGTGCAGCTCGTTGTAGGGCACGCCGTGCTGCTGCACGTACTCCCAGACCCTGTTCCGGTCCCAGGTCGCGAGCGGATGCACGCCGAGGAGCTGGTACTTCCAGTCCCACTCCACCACCCGGAGCCCGGCTCGAGAGGGCGACTGGCTGCGGGTCAGACCGGTCACCCAGACATCCACGTCCCCCAGAGCGCGCCGCATCGGATCCACTTTGCGGAGGTTGCAGCAGGTGTCGGGGTCGCGGGCCCACAGCTCGGGGCCGTACAGTGTTTCCTGCGCCTCCGGCGTGAGCGACGTGCCCCGATTCTCGAAGCTCAGGTGGGGGTAGCGCCGCGCCAGCCGGTCGCGGAGCTGGAGGGTCTCGGGGAACAGGAAGCCGGTGTCGAGGTAGAGCACCGGAACCGGCACGCCGTGCCGCGCGATCATGTCGATGAGCGCGCAGCCCTCCATGCCGAACGCCGTGGTGACCACGAGGCGCCGCCCGGCGAACCGGTTCAGCATCCAGGCGACGACCCGCTCGGGGGGCGAGTCCTCGCCGATCTCGGTATCGATGTCGCGTACGATCTGCATCCTCGCTCCGGTAGTGCGGCAGGTGTTCAGCACCACATGACAAAAAGGCCCGCAGGACATTCCTGCGGGCCAGGTACAACATGTGATTCTGAGGCGCGCTAGGTCGTCCCGTCGGGGTGATTACCGGTCATACAACAACACGCCGCCGCCCTCATCTGCGGAGCGGAGGTGTGCAACCGGAACGGACGAGCGCAACGATGGCTCATGCTTCCAGGCTAGCGCGCGAGAGGCCGGCTGTCAACAGCAGCTTACTCCGCGGCCGCGCTGTCGCTCGGCCAGGTGGTGTCGTCGGCCGGGACCGTGGTGGTGTCCACCGTGTCGTCGTACGTCTCATCGGCCATGGGCTCATCGGCCATGGGCTCATCGGCCGGCACGGTCTCGTCCAGCACCGGCTCGTCGGCCGGAACGGTGGTCTCGACCGCGGTGGTGTCCTCGATGACGGCGGTCGTGGTGTCGGCCGGGGCGGCCGCGGCGTCGGTCGCTTCGGCAGTCTCGGGCGCCGGGGCGGCACCGGTGTCAGCCTGCTTGCTGCAGGCCGCCAGCGCAAACGCGGCGATGAGGGGAAGCAGGAGAGAACGGGGCATTGGCAGGCTCCTAGTCGGATGAAGAGACGAACATGCTGTCTACTGGGCGGAGCCAATGTACCGCGCCAAACGCCGTTCGATAAGGGTGAGGGGGTGGGGCGAGCAAGGATAAGGGGGTAGGGGAAACGGAGTACTCAGTGTAAGGTGTTTGGGGGCAGCGACTTGAGGGATGGAGGTCGAGAGCGGCCCCCTAGCGTGATACCAGGGCGGGCGGCTCGCCGGCCCGCGCGACCTGCACGGGAAGACGTCCGGGTGATCCGCGCCGGCAGACGAGGCGTTTCATCGGAGCCGCCAAGGCGATACACTTCATCTGCCGCCAGGGGCATCAGGAGCGATATGCCTGATTGAGATCGTACCCTTGGAACCTGATCCGGTTGATACCGGCGAAGGGAGCGCGGCGCGGGCGACTGGACGTCGCACGTCCTCGCTCCCTTTCTTTCTCAGAGGGAGCCTTCCGCGATGACCGCCACCCTTCCCGCGCGACCCACCGCCGACTCGTACGGCGACTCGTTTCCCGCCTCCGCCAAGGTCTACGTCGAGGGCTCGCGCGGCATCCGCGTCCCGATGCGGGAGATCGCCCTCTCGGGCGGTGAGCCGCCGCTTCGAGTGTACGACACCAGCGGGCCCCTGGGGCATGACGTCCGCGAGGGACTGCCGTCGGTGCGGCGCGCGTGGACCGCCGCCGTCCGCGGCCGCTCCTGCGTGACCCAGCTCCATTACGCCCGTCGGGGCGAGGTCACCCCGGAGATGGAGTTCGTCGCGATTCGCGAGGGGATGGAGCCCGAGGTGGTGCGGAGCGAGGTGGCGCGCGGACGGGCCATCATTCCGGCCAACATCAACCACCCCGAGCTCGAGCCGATGGTCATCGGCCGCCGGTTCCGGGTGAAGATCAACGCCAACATCGGGAACTCCGCCGTGACCTCCTCCATCGAGGAGGAGGTCGAGAAGCTCCGCTGGGCCACGCTGTGGGGCGCCGATACGGTGATGGATCTCTCCACCGGAAAGCAGATCCACGAGACCCGCGAGTGGATCCTCCGGAACTCGGCCGTGCCCATCGGCACCGTGCCGATCTATCAGGCGCTCGAGAAGGTGGGAGGCGTGGCGGAGGATCTGACGTGGGAGATCTACCGCGACACACTGATCGAGCAGGCGGAGCAGGGGGTCGACTACTTCACGGTGCACGCCGCCGTGCTGCTGCGCTACGTACCGCTCACCGCCGGGCGACTGACGGGCATCGTCTCCCGCGGCGGGTCGATCATGGCGAAGTGGTGTCTCGCCCACCATCAGGAGAGCTTCCTCTACACCCGCTTCCACGAGATCTGCGAGATCATGGCGGCCTACGACGTCTCGTTCTCTCTGGGCGACGGGCTCCGGCCCGGGAGCATCGCCGATGCGAACGACGAGGCGCAGTTCGCCGAGCTTCGCACGCAGGGCGAGCTCAACGCCATCGCATGGGAGCACGAGGTGCAGGTGATGAACGAGGGGCCCGGGCACGTCCCGATGCACCTCATCAAGGAGAACATGGACAAGCAGCTCGACTGGTGCCGCGAGGCGCCGTTCTACACCCTCGGACCGCTGACCACCGACATCGCGCCGGGCTACGATCACATCACCAGCGCGATCGGCGCGGCGATGATCGGATGGTACGGTACCGCCATGCTCTGCTACGTCACGCCGAAGGAGCACCTCGGCCTGCCCGACCGCGACGACGTGAAAGCCGGTGTCATCACCTACCGGATCGCGGCGCATGCGGCCGACATCGCCAAGGGGCATCCAGGCGCCCGGGCGTGGGACGACGCGCTCAGCCGGGCGCGGTTCGACTTCCGCTGGGAGGACCAGTTCAACCTGAGTCTCGACCCGGTCACCGCCCGCGCCTACCACGACGAGACCCTCCCGGCGGAGGGCGCCAAGGTCGCGCACTTCTGCTCCATGTGCGGACCCAAGTTCTGCTCGATGCAGATCACCCGCGACGTGCGCGAGTACGCGGCCGAGATGGAGCGAAAGGCCGGAGAGTTCCGGGAGCGCGGCGGTGAGATCTACGTGAAGGAATCGCGGGCGTGAGGCCGGGGAGTCGTGGCCCCCCGGGCGGAAAGAACGGGCCGAAGCTCCTCCCGCTCCTGCTCGCCGCGGCGATCACGTGCCCCGTCCAGGCCCAGCACGACGACGACCGATGGCGCTCCGCCCGGGAGCGCCTGGTGGCGGAGCACCTGGTTCCCCAGGGCATCAGCGACTCCCTCACCCTCGCCGCGATGCGCGCGGTGCCGCGCCACGAGTTCGTCCCTGCCGACCAGAGGCTCCATGCCTACGAGAACGCGCCGCTGCCCATCGGCCACGGCCAGACCATCTCGCAGCCGGTGGTCGTCGCGCTGATGACGCAGCTGGTCCGCCCGCGAGCGGGTATGCGGGTGCTCGAGGTCGGCACGGGGTCGGGTTACCAGGCTGCGGTGCTCGCCCAGACCGGGGCCCGAGTGTGGACGATCGAGATCTTCCGGGTTCTCGCGGAGGAGGCGAGCGCCCGGCTCGCGAGGCTGGGTTACCGGAACGTCGCCGTCCGGCATGGTGACGGCTACGCGGGCTGGCCGGAGGCGGCGCCGTTCGATGCCATCGTGGTCACCGCGGGCGCCGATTCGATTCCGCCCGCCCTCATCGAGCAGCTGGCCCCGGGAGGGCGGCTGGTGATGCCGGTGGGTGATCCGCTGCTGGACCAGCAGCTGGTGCTGGTCGAGAAGGACGAAGCCGGCCGGGCCGTCTCGAGGCGCCTCGTGCCGGTGCGCTTCGTCCCGCTCCTGCGCGGCGAGCGCTGAGACTCCGCGCGCGCAGGCTAACGCGCCTGCTTCCGCCTTCGTGCCACCACGGCCGCGATGGCCGCCGCCGCGACGCCGGCCACGGCCGCCGCCACCTTCCGCTTCTTCGTCGCCCGCCGCTTGCTGCCGACTTTCGCGGTAACCTTCGACGCCAGTGATTTTGCCCTTCCGCCCGCGCGCTTCGCCGCCTTCTTCGCCCGCTTGGCAGACTTCGCGATGTTGGCCACTGCGTGCTCCGATCTCTGGGGTGGATCCCGGAACATACCCGGACCTATCAGCCGGCGCTTCTCCGCGCCCTCGCTTGTGCCGTGAGTCACTGCGCCCCCGCGCCATTCTGCGAGCTTTCTGCGACTGAACGGGAGGATGCGATGGCTGAGAAGGCCGAGGTCAAGCGCCGGCACTGGGCCGATGTTGCAGTGATACTGGCGGGGCTCATGCTCTGGGGGTTCGCCATCTGGCCCACCCCGTTCGCCGACAGCCCCGAAGTCGGGCGGCTCGCGGTTTGGCCGATCGGCGCGGGGGCTGCTCCTGCTCCTGGCCGCTCCCTTCTTCGGGCCGATGCCGAGGGCGGCGGAGCATTGAGTCGCTGACGAGCGGCCCGGCCCTCGTCTCCCGGAGCTTCCCGCTCTAGCTTGGCGGGATGCATCCACGACACCTCTGTCTTCTGGCTGCGCTCGCCGGTTGTTCGGCGGCGGCCGCCCGCCCCGGCGATGGCGGGCGCGGCGCCCAGCCGAGCCGCGTCCCGACCCTGACAGCACAGCATAGCGGGACTTCCAACCGGCTCCAGGCGGTGAGCCCGGTGAGCGACCTGGTCGTCTGGGCGAGCGGCACCGGCGGAACCTACGCGGTGACGACCGATGGCGGCGACACATGGCGCAGCGGCGTCGTGCCGGGCGCCGACAGCCTCGAGTTCCGCGATGTGGAGGCGGTGAGTGAGCGCATCGCCTATCTGTTGGCCGCGGGGCCCGGCGACCGGTCGCGGATCTACAAGACGGAGGACGCGGGACGCTCGTGGTCACTTCAGTTCACCGGCCGCGACACGAGCGCCTTCTACGACTGCTTCGCCTTCTGGGACGAGCGCCGTGGCTTCACCATGAGCGACGCCGTAGCCGGCCGCTTTCCCGTCGTCCGGACGTCCGATGGCAGGACATGGAGTGACATCGGCGAGCGGCTTCCGCCGGCGCAGGCCGGCGAGGGTGCGTTCGCCGCCAGCGGCACCTGCACTGCCGCGGTCGGAGACCGCCACGGCTGGATCGCGACCGGCGCCGCCCCGCGAGCCAGGGTGCTGGCGACCGGCGACGGCGGCGATACATGGCAGGCCCACGCCGTGCCGGTCGTGCAGGGCAGTGGCACCTCGGGCGGCATCACCATCGAGTTCCGTGATACCCTGAACGGTCTGCTCGGTGGCGGCGACATCGCCGCGCCCGATTCGCCGGCCGCCAATGTCGCCCGATCGCGTGACGGGGGCCGGACCTGGCTGCTCGCCACGCCGACGCCGTTTCCCGGCGCCATCTACGGCCTCGCGTACGTGCCGGGACCCGAAAGCCTGATGGCGGTGGCGACCGGGCCGCGCGGTGCCGCGTGGACCGCCGATGAAGCCGCGAGCTGGGTCCTGCTGGAGGGTGTCGGGGACTACTGGGCCGTGGCGTTCGCCAGCCCCAGAGCCGGATGGCTGGTGGGAACAGAGGGGCGAATCCTCAAGATCGCCTTCCGAGGCACTGAGGCTCGGAGGCGCGAGGCGCCGATCGGGGACTACATCGGGCGGAGCCTGGCCCGGCGATAGGCGTCGGGCGTGAGTCCGGTGTGGCGCTTGAACGCACGCGTGAGGTGGCTCTGGTCGGCGAAGCCCGCCGCCAGCGCCACGCTTGGCGAGTGACTCCCGGGAGCCAGCCAGTCTCGCGGCCACCCAGTCCAGCCGCAGCCTCCTCACGTACGCTCCCAGCGGCATCCGGAAGTGGCGCCGGAAGGACCGCGCGAGGTGGGCCGGATGCA
>JACDHV010000084.1 GCA_013820855.1 Gemmatimonadales bacterium
GCCCTGGCGCATGCGACGTCCGACGTCGATGACGCCCGGGAGGAGGTTCGGATGCTGGAGGAGGTGCACGGGCTGGAGCGCGCCCGTTTCGCGGAGGCTGCGCTCGGCGCGTCCGAGCTCGCGCGAACCTCGACCGAGATCCAGACGGCTCGGCTGGCTCTCGCCGAGGCCGAGCGCGGCGTCCTCGAGGCCAGGGCGGAGCTCGCCCGCGCGCTCGCCGTGCCGGTGCGTGCCGTCGAGTCGGTCGAGCCGGTCCTGGACGGGCCGGTCGCCTGTTCGTCCCTCGACCCGGCGCGCGCCGAGATGCTCGTCGCCGGAGCGATCGGGCGGCGACACGAGGTGTCGCGCGCACTCGCCGAGTACGCCCTGGCCGAATCACGGCTCCGGTTGCAGGTCGCCCGGCAGTACCCCGATCTCGAGCTCGACCCGGGCTTCATCTGGGATCAGGGCGTGCACCGCTGGACGCTCGCGCTCGCCTTGCCCGCGCTGCTCGCCAGCAGGAACCGCGGCCCGATCGGCGAAGCCAGGGCGGCCCGGGAGGTGGCGGGTATCGCGGTCACGGAGGTGCAGGACTCGGTGTTCGCCGACGTGGAGCTCGCCGTGCAGCGCTGCCGCGGGGCGGCGCTCGAGCTGGCGGCCGCCGACTCGCTCGTGGCCGCGGCCGCCCGGCTCGTCGAGCGCGACCGGGCGGCGTACCAGCGCGGCGAGACGTCCCGGCTGGAGCCGGCCCGGACCGAGCTGCAGCTCCTCCGGGCCGAGCGCGCGCGCCGTCGCGCCGGGCGCGGGATCGCCATCGCGTCGCTCGAGCTCGAGCGGGCAATCGGAGGGCCGCCCCCCCAGGCGAGCGACTGGCCCGACCCGCGACTGGACCCGCAAGAGGAGGCGAACCGGCCGTGAGATCCCGTCTGGCGATCGTGCTGCTCGTCCTCTTCGCGGTGATCGCCGCCGCGATCATGATCCGCCCCGACACCGCCTCGCGCGAGAGTCCGGAGGCAGTGGACGAGCCCGACGCGGATGATCCCATCGTCGGGCCGAGCCGCGTCGCGGCCGTGGACGGCGAGGCGCGAGTGGTCCTCGACACCGCCGAAGTCAGGCGAATCGGGCTTAGCACGGTCGAGCTCGCCGGTGCCTCGGCGGAGGTGGGACGGCGCCTGCCTGGTCAGGTGATTCCGGAGCCCGAGCGCACGGTGACGGTGCGCGCGCCGGTGGCCGGCCGCCTCGTCGGCGCGGAAAGCCGCCGGTGGCCTTCGATCGGCGAGCGCGTCGCCGCGGGCGCCACCATCGGCCGCGTCTCGGATGCGCAGCCGCTCTCGGTGCCCATGGGTGGCCGAGTGACCGCGGTCGGCGCCCGCCCGGGCGAGATCGTCGAAGCGGGCCAGGTGTTGCTCCAGCTCGCGGACGACACCAGGCCGGTCGTGCGCGTCGCTTGGCCGGCTGATGCCGGCCCTGCAAGGAGCCGACTGATCCTGCTTCCGGGTGGTGACGATGTCAGGATCGAGGCCACCCTGATCGGCCCCGCACCGGAGGCCGATCCTCTCACGCGTCTCCCGGCCTACCTCTACCGGGCGCGCGCGCGCTGGCCCGGCGCCGTTCCCGGAACCCCGGTCGCCTCCCTGGTCCCCACGGGCGGCAGAACGGAGGGCGCCCTCGTCCCCGATGAGGCGGTCGTGCAGTGGGAGGGTCTGGTCTGGACCTATCTCCAGCGAGCGCCCGGGACCTACGCGAGGGTGAGAGTGCCGACCGACCGGCCCGCGCCGGGTGGGTGGGTGGTGGGACCACCGCTCGCCGCGGGCGACACCGTCGTCGTGACGGGGGTGCAGGAGCTGCTCTCCGAAGAGTTCCGGGCTCGCGTCACCGTGGGCGAGGAATCGGGCGAATGAGGCGCGCGCACGGCCCATGCTGACATCGCTCGTCCGCAACTCCATCCGGCACCGCGTCGTGGTGCTGGGTCTCGCCGCCGCACTGGTCGTGGTCGGAGCGGGCACGCTCGCCCGCGCGCCCCTCGACGTGTTTCCCGAGTTCGCGCCGCCCCAGGTGTCGATTCAGACGGAGGCGCCCGGCCTCTCGCCGGAGCAGGTGGAGCTTCAGGTCACCAGGCCGATCGAGGACGCCATCAACGGCGTGCAGGGCATCGCCGCCGTGCGCTCGCATTCCATCCAGGGGCTGTCGGTGGTCACCGCCATCCTCGCGGAGCAGGTGGACATTCACCGGGCGCGACAGGCGCTCGGCGAGCGCCTCGGCGAAGTGGCCGTCCGGCTGCCGGCCACCGTCGAGCCTCCGGTGCTCACGCCGCTCACCTCGTCGTCCAGCACGGTCCTCGTGGTGGGAATCACCTCCGATTCTCTCGGTCCGATGGAGCAGCGGACGTTCGTGGACTGGGTGCTGCGCCCGAGGCTCCTCGCGGTTCCCGGCGTGTCGAAAGTGGCGGTGTTCGGTGGGGAGGTTCGCCAGCTCCAGGTGCAGCTCGACCCCGAGCGTCTGCGGCGGTACGGAATCGGTATCGCGGAGGTGACGGACGCGGCGAGCCGCTCGACGGGGGTGCGCGGCGGCGGGGTCATGGATCAGCCGAACCAGCGGCTCACCGTGCACACCGAGGGGCAGCCGAGGTCTCCCGAAGACCTGGCGGCCACGGTGGTTCGCGAGCGGGACGGCAGCGTGCTCCGCCTCGGCGATCTCGGACGCGTGGTGTACGCGCCGGAGCCGCGGTTCGGCGAAGGTGGCGTCAACGGGGAGCGGGGCCTGGTGATCGTCGTCTCCGGACAACTCGGCGCCAACACCAAGGTCGTCGCCGGCCGCGTGGAAGCGGCGCTTGCCCGGCTGGAGCCGACCATCCGGGCCGCAGGCCTCGAGCTCCATCCGGCGCTGTTCCGGCCGTCCGAGTTCATCGACCTGGCACTGCGCAACATCACCACCTCCCTCCTGCTGGGCGCGGTGCTGGTGTCCATCGTGCTGTTCCTCTTCCTCGCCGACGCCCGAGCCGCGGCCATCTCCCTCACCGCCATACCGCTCTCGCTGCTCGCCGCCATCCTCGCGCTCGACCATCTCGGCCTCGGCATCAACACGCTGACGCTCGGAGGGCTGGCGATCGCGCTGGGCGAGGTGGTGGACGACGCCATCATCGACGTCGAGAACATCGCTCGGCGGTTGAGGCTCAACCGGCTCCAGCCGGACCCGAGGCCTGCCGCGCGGGTCGTGCTCGACGCGTCGTTGGAGGTGCGGAGCAGCGTGGTCTACGCCACGTTCGTCGTGGCGCTGGTGTTCGTACCGGTGCTCCTCCTCACGGGCGTGCAGGGCGCGCTGTTCCGGCCGCTCGGCCTGGCGTACATCCTGGCCACCCTGGCCTCCCTGGTCGTCGCGCTCACCGTGACACCCGCGCTGACCCTCGTGTTTCTCGTCAGGCACGACCCGCGGGAGGGAGAGGCCCCGGTGCTCGGGTGGCTCAAGCGCCGCTATCGAAGGGCGGCGGGCTGGAGCCTGCGCCGACCCGGCTCGATCGCGGGCGCCGCGGCACTGGTCTGCGCGGCGGCGGCCGCGATGGTGCCGTTCTTCGGCGCCACGTTCCTGCCGGAGTTCCGCGAGGGCCACTATCTGGTCCACATGTCCGCCGTGCCCGGCACGTCGCTCGACGAGTCGCTGCGGCTGGGACAGCACGTGACCGAGGCGCTCCGCGCCGATGCGCGGGTCCGGTCGGTCGCCCAGCGCATCGGGCGCGCCGAGCTCTCCGAGGACACCTGGGGAACCCACTACACGGAGTTCGAGGTGGGCCTGGTGCCGCTCAGCGGAGACGCGGCCGAGACCGTGGAGCACGATCTCCGGGAGCTGCTCGCCGGGTTCCCCGGCGTGAACTTCGCCATCCGCGGGTTTCTCTCGGAGCGGATCGAGGAGACGCTGACCGGCTCGACGGCGGAGCTGGTGGTGCGGGTCTTTGGAGACGACCTCGACAGCCTCGACCTCGCCGCCCGCCGGGTGGCGGAGCTGCTGGGCTCGGTCGAGGGCACCATCGACGTGCAGTATGATCCGCCGGCGGCGGCGCCGGAGGTCACCGTCCGGCTGCGGCCCCACGACGCGGCCGCAGCGGGCCTCCGGCCGGACGAGATCCTGGCCGCGGTCGAGGCGGCGACGCGGGGGGTCACGGTCGCCCAAGTCTTCGAAGGCAGTCGTTCCACCGGCGTCGTCGTCACCCTCCTGCCCGAGCGCCGGTCCAGGCCCGAGGATCTCCGCGCGCTTCCCCTCGTCTCCGAGGCCGGGCGGCTCGTCGAGCTGCACCATGTGGCCGACGTGGCCCGTACGACCGGGCGCTCGCTCATCATGCATGTGGGCACCCGCCGGGTGCAGACCGTCACCGCCAACGTGTCCGGCGGCGACACCGAGGGAGTCACCCGCGGCATCGAGCACCGCCTGGCCGGCGCCGACCTGCCCGCCGGCATCTACGCCGAGATCGGCGGGACCGGCACGGCCCAGCGCGAGGCACGCCACGAGCTGCTGCAGAACAGTCTGCTGGCCGGAGCCGGAATCGTCATGCTCCTCTGGATCGCCTTCGGCGAGGTGAGTCGGCTGGCGCTGGTCCTGGCCAATCTGCCGTTCGCGCTCGTGGGTGGTGTGGTCGCGGTGTTCGCCACCGGCGGGCTCCTGTCCCTCGGCTCGCTGGTCGGATTCGTGACGCTCTTCGGCATCGCCACCCGAAATGCGGTCATGCTGGTTTCCCACTACGATCATCTGGTCCGCGTGGAAGGCGTGCCCTGGGGACCCGAGGCCGCGACGCGAGGCGCCCTCGAGCGGCTCGGCCCCATTCTCATGACCGCGCTGGTCACCGGGCTCGGTCTCCTGCCGCTGGCGCTCGGCAGCGGCGATCCGGGTCGCGAGATCGAGGGGCCCATGGCGATCGTGATTCTCGGCGGCCTCGCCACCTCCACCGCGCTCACGCTGCTCGTCCTTCCCACCCTGGCGCTTCGCTTCGGCCGCTTCGCAAGCCATCCGGACATCGAAGCCGAGGAGGCACTCTCATGATGGAGCTGGTACCATCAGATCATGACGGAGCGACGAGCCGCGAGCGCGGGCTTCGCGCGTGGACTCTCACCGCGCTTCGCGTCGTCACCGGCTTCCTGTTCTTCCAGCACGGGTACCCGAAGCTCTTCGGCGCCCTCCCGGGCTCCGGTGGCTCCGATCCGGCCGCGGAGCTGCTCTCGGTCGTCTGGGTCTCGGGATTCCTGGAGGTGGTGGGTGGGCTCCTGATCATGGTCGGGCTGCTCACCCGGCCGGTTGCCTTCCTGTTGGCGGGCGAGATGGCGGTGGCGTACTGCTGGCGTCACGCCCCACAGGGGTTCTGGCCCGCCGCGAACAGAGGGGAGCTGGCGGCGCTGTACTGCTTCGTCTTCCTCCATCTGTTCGCCACGGGCGGTGGGCCCTGGAGCATCGATGCGCTGATCCGTCGCGGGAGCAGCTGACCCGCCACTCAGGGCCACTCCATAGGCGGCACCGATGAGGGGTCGGTCGCCTCGAAGACCCGTCCCAGCCGGAGCAGCAGCAGCCGGGATTCGAGTCCGGCGGCGAGAAGCGCTCCCAGCGCCGCCGGCGCTGCCGCCCACCAGCCGGCGAACGGCTGGAGCGCGAGAAAGACCGCACCTCCCGCCGTTGCCGGGCCCAGGAGCAGCACGGCCAGAATCGCGGTGAAACCCACCATCATGAGCATGCTGTGGCCCAGGGCCTCCACCCCGATCGGACGCTCGGTACCGACCCTCACCCAGGCCGGAAGCAGGAGCGCGGCCCCGTTCTGAATCAGCATCGCGAGGAAATTGACGGCCGGCAGGAACACGACGGCCGCCGCCAGTGCCGCGGTACGCAGGGCAGGGGCAGGCTCCTGGACGCTGGCGCCCTGAAACGCGAGGTACGCGATGCCGGCCAATCCGAGCTGAAGCGCCGTGAGCACCGCGGTGGAGCCGGCCGTTTCCGCGCCCACGACGGTCCTGCCGCGCAGCGGGTAGCTGCGCAGCAGCGCCAGCTTCGACAGATCGGTCCGAAGATCGTTCCGAACCCACTGGGGGCCGAGCACGAGCAGGAACCCGGCCCACATTGCCGCCAGCCAGCCCACGATCTCCAGAAGCGTGGCGCCGGTTCCACCGATCGAGAGCAGCGTGATCGCCAGGGCCACGGCCACGAACCCCAGCACCACACCTCGAGCCCGGCCGGTTCGGACCACGGCCGCCAGATTCTTCCAGAGGAGGGCTCCCCCTTGCCAGCCGGCCGGAGCCAGCCGCGGAATCGGACGCGCGGCGAACCGACGACCCCCGGACTGGTCTCCGGTTCGCTGCCGGGTCAACGCCGCTGCCGCTGCGGATTCCTCGAATGCGGCATCGGACCGGACGACCCACACGTAATGGGCCAGCAGTAGTCCTGCCGCGGGCAGAATGCCTCGGCCCCACTCCACCCAGCTCTGCGCCAGCATCGGTCGGGCCAGCAGCCGGCCTGGGAGCAGCAAGGCCGCCGGCACGGGACGGCGCGCGGCGGCGTCGGCCGCGGCGAGAAACTGCTGGAGCCCGAGGTCCCACGCGGCTCGAAGCGCGGGCAGAGCATCCGCCGCATCGACCAGCGCGGCCCCGACCACGACCGCGAGGATGGTGAGCGTCACCGCCCGTGACCGGAAGGCAGCGGCGCCATGCTCCAGCAGGCTGCTGCGAAGCAGCGCGACGCCGAGGCGATGGAGTGCCAGAGTGGTGAGAAGTATCCAGATGGCCGCCGCCCGTCTCCATGGCCCGGTGTCCACCCAGCCCCCGGAAAGCAGAAAGGTCCAGAGCAGGACGTTGAACAGGATGACGAACTGGCCGCGCAGCAGCTTGTACCGGATCAGCTCCCGCCGAGTCACCGGAGCGGGGAAGAGCCAGGTCACCTCGGCGCGGGAGAAGGCCAGCGCGCGGCGATCCGCCCCGAAGATCCAGATCCACAGGAGAGCGGCGGTGATGCCCACCGCGGCGAGAAGCTCTATGGTCTCGGGATTCACCTGGGGTGGCCCGGCGGACGGGCGCCGGTGGATGCCGACCGCCCAGAGATAGGCCAGCCCCAGCAGCAGCGCGAGCGCGTAGCGGGGAGTGCGAAGGCGCCGAAGCTGGCGCACCAGCCGGTTGCGGGCCGATCGTACGGCGAGATACGCCAGCGGCCCGGTCATCCCTCCACCGAATCCTCCAGGCCGACCAGGCCGAGGAAGACCTCTTCCAGCCTGAGACCGGCGAGATCGGGGCGGGAGGCGACGATTTCGGAGATGGTGCCGAAGGCGAGCACACGCCCGCGGCGCATGATGAGGACTCGCGTGCAGATCTCCTCGACCAGGTGCAGCAGATGGGAGCTCAGCATCACGGAGGCTCCCGCCCGGGCATGCTCCAGGATCGTAGCCTTCATGCGGCGGATGCCCACCGGGTCGAGACCGGTGAGCGGTTCGTCGAGCAGAAGGGCCTTCGGATCGTGGATGAGCGCGCACGCGATGGCCAGCTTCTGCTTCATGCCCCGGGACAGCTCCCCGGGAAGCGCGCCATGGCGGTCTTCCAGCTCCATCTCCCGGAGCACCCCTGGCAGGCGCCGATCCACGTCCCCGACCCGGTACAGCCGGGCGACGAACCGAAGATGCTCCTCCACCGTGAGATACTCGAAGAGGTGGGGCTCATCGGGGACGAAGGCCAGCGCCGACTTCGCGGACACCGGATCGGCGGCCAGGTCGTGACCGGCCACCCGGACCCGGCCGGCCGTGGGGATGGTGATCCCCGCCAGGCAGTGGAGGGTCGTGGTCTTGCCCGCGCCGTTGGGGCCCACCAGGCCCACGACCTCTCCCGGCAGCACCCGGAACGAGAGGTCCTGGACCGCGGCCAGATTCCCGTACACCTTCTGCAGGCCCTCGACCTCGATCACTGAAACTTTCCCTTGCCTCTCGGCGTCTCTGGTTGAAACATTACACGGCCTTGGAGTCGTTGTCGCTGGTCCTGCCGCCGTACGTGGAACACCGGCCCGGATTGCTCGGAGTGAACCTATGCGCGGTTATTGGCTGAAGATCCTGTTGGGCGCCCTCGGCATTTTCGCCGTCGGCATGATCGGTGTCAGTCTCGTTCGCGGCGGCATCGACAGGGTCCACAGCGTGGTCGAAGGCGAGGGGCCGATCACCATTCCCCTCGGTCTGATCCCCTTCGTCCTCGCGGGTGAGCGGCTCGGTAATCTCGACAAGGTCACGCTGCACCGCGACACGCCGTCACGCGTGAGCGAAGTGGAGCTGGAGGTGAATCTCTCGGACTCGCTGTTCGCCCAGGGGCTCTCGGGCTGTCACCTGGCTGCCAACTTCGGCGGAGACAGCACCGAACGAGGGGTCAACATCAAGGTCCGCCAGGATCGCGGCGGCGCGTTCCACTGCGTGCCGGAGGACTCCGTCCCGGCCGATCTCGTCGAGTACGGCGTGGCGATCTTCAATCCCGGGGAAGTCGAAGTCCCGCTGCTCCTCCCCGCCGAGGTGGTCGCCGAGCTCCAATCCCTCGACTTCGGGCACCATGAATCCACCGCCACCGCGGGCGATTCGATCGCCGGCATCGCCGTGCCCAACGCGGATTCGATCAGGGCCGATGTCGCTCGCCGCGTGGGCCGGGCCGATTCGGTCAGGTCCACCGCCCGGCGCTTCGCCGATTCGATCCGGGCCGAGGCGTTGAAGCAGATAGCGGATGAAGCCGATTCGCAATAGCTTCCGCCGACGATGCTGCTGGTACTCGACAACTACGACAGCTTCACCTACAACCTCGTCCAGTACGCCGGCGAGCTGGGCGCCGATCCGGTAGTCTACCGGAACGACGCCTTGAGCGTCGAGGCCGTTCTCGGCCTGCGGCCTCGCGCGATCGTGGTATCTCCCGGCCCCTGTACGCCGCGCGAAGCCGGCATCTCGGTACCGCTCATCCGCGCCGCCGCCGGCCGGGTCCCCGTGCTCGGCGTCTGCCTGGGCCATCAGGCGATCGGTGAGGCGTTCGGCGGCAAGGTCGTGCGCGCGGACCGGCTCATGCACGGGAAGACCACGCCCATAGCCCACACCGGGCACCCGCTGTTTGGTGGAATCGTGGCTCCCTTCGACGCGATGCGCTACCACTCGCTGGTCGTCTCTCCCGACGGACTGCCGGCGGAGCTCGAAGTGACGGCGTGGTCCGATGATCGGCCGGCCGGCTCGGAGATCATGGCACTCTGCCACCGCTTGCTCCCGGTGTACGGCGTCCAGTTCCACCCCGAATCCGTCGGTACCGCACAGGGAAAACGACTGCTCGCGAATTTCCTCGAGCTTGTCGCCTAACCCTTTCGCAGCCAATCTGATAGGCGACGGGAAAAAGGTCCAGTCGAACCGCGGCACGCGTTTTGACTCCGCCCTCGCGCGCTGTTAGCTTCCGTGATGCGCGTCCTCGGTGTGATCCCGGCACGTCTTGGCTCCACCCGACTCCCCAACAAACCGCTCCAGATGCTGGCCGGCGAACCACTCATCACCCGGGTCATCCAGCGCGTCCAGGAGCACGGTCTGGCCGACGAGCTGGTGGTGGCGACCGACTCCCCCATGGTGGCCCGGGTGGTCGAACGGGCGCAGGTGCGCGCGGTGCTCACCAATGGCAGGCATCTCACCGGTACCGACCGCGTCGCGGAAGTCGCCGCGCGCCCCGAGTTCGCCGGTTTCGACGCCGTGGTGAACGTGCAGGGCGACGAGCCGTTTCTGGCCAGAGGCGCGCTCGCGGGAGCGATCGACCGGGTGGCGCAGGGCGACGACATCGGTACCGCGGCGGCGCCGCTCGATCCCGCGCTGGCGGGCGATCCGGCGCGAGTCAAGGTGGTGACCGACGCCGGCGGGCGGGCGCTCTATTTCTCCCGAGCGGTGATTCCGCACCGCCGCGAGGAGTCCGACCCGGCCGCCGGACTGTACTGGCAGCACCTCGGGATCTACGCCTATGCCCGGCACGTGCTGCGGCGGTGGGAGGGGCTGGAGCCCAGCCCGGCGGAGCTCGCCGAGCGCCTGGAGCAGCTCCGGGCCCTGCATCACGGCCTCACGATCGGGGTCGCGCGGCAGAGCGAGCCGGCCGAGCCCGGAGTGGATACACCCGACGACCTTCGACGGGCGGAAGCCCGCTGGCAAGCACTTCAGAGGTGAAGCTATGAATTCGGGTCCGAACGCGACCAAGTACATCTTCGTCACCGGCGGCGTCGTCTCTTCCCTCGGGAAAGGCATCGCCGCCGCGTCGCTTGGGCGGCTGCTCGTGGAGCGGGGGTTGAGCGTCACGATGCAGAAGTTCGATCCGTACATCAACGTGGATCCCGGCACGATGTCGCCGTTTCAGCACGGCGAGGTGTTCGTCACCGACGATGGCGCCGAGACCGACCTCGACCTGGGCCACTACGAGCGGTTCATCGACCGGTCGCTCTCGCAGCAGAACAACGTCACCACGGGACGGATCTATCAGTCGGTGATCAACAAGGAGCGAAGGGGCGAGTACCTGGGCAGCACGGTGCAGGTGATCCCCCACATCACCGACGAGATCAAGAACGCCATCCGGCGCACGGCCCCTGGGCACGACGTGGTGATCACCGAGATCGGCGGCACCGTGGGCGACATCGAATCCCTGCCGTTCCTCGAGGCGATCCGGCAGTTCCGTCAGGAGGTCGGGCGGGACAATGCCCTCGTGATTCACCTCACCCTGGTGCCTTTCATCGCCGCCGCCGGCGAGCTCAAGACCAAGCCCACGCAGCACTCGGTGCGCGAGCTCATGCAGATCGGAATCCAGCCCGACATCCTCATCTGCCGAAGCGAGCAGCCGATCTCGGCCGACATCAAGCGCAAGATCGCGCTCTTCTGCAACGTGGACTTCGACTGCGTGGTCGAGAGCCCCGACGTGAGCTCGATCTACGAGATCCCGCTGCGATTCCACGACCAGGGGCTCGACCGCGTGGTGTGCGAGCGCCTCCGGCTCGAGACCAAAGAGCCCGACCTCGGCGCCTGGGAGGCCATCGTGGCCCGGGCGCTCCGGCCGGCGCACAAGGTGCGCATCGCGGTGGTGGGGAAGTACACCGCGCTCCACGACGCATACAAGTCTGTCCAGGAGGCGCTGATTCACGGCGGAATCGCGAACGACGCGCGAGTGGACATCGAATGGATCGCGAGCGATCGCTTTCTCGACCAGGAAGCGGCCGGAAAGGCGCTGGCGGGGTTCGACGGAGTGCTGGTGCCGGGCGGGTTCGGGGAGCGGGGCATCGAGGGGATGGTCAACGCGGTGCGCTGGGCCCGGGAAAACGACCTCCCGTTCTTCGGCATCTGTCTCGGCCTCCAGGTGGCCATCATCGAGTTCGCCCGCAACGTCTGCCGGCTGGGCGAGAGCAACAGCACCGAGTTCGCCCCCGACTGCGTGACCCCGGTGATCGCGCTCATGCAGTCGCAGCGGGACATCGCCAACCTCGGCGGCACGATGCGGCTGGGTGCCTATACCGCGCGGCTCCGTCCCGGATCCCGGGTGGCGCAGGCCTACGGCGTGCCCGAGATCAGCGAGCGGCACCGGCACCGCTGGGAGGTCAACAACGCCTACCGCGACGTGCTGGCGGAGTACGGCCTGCGGCTCTCGGGTCAGTCGCCCGACGGCGGGTTGGTGGAGGTGATCGAGCTTCCCGACCACGCCTGGTATATCGGGTGCCAGTTTCATCCCGAGCTCAAGTCCAGGCCCACCCGGCCCCATCCGCTGTTCGCGGGGTTCATCGGTGCGGCGCTCCAGCGCCGGAAGGGGCGCGGCAGCGGTGAATCGGCGGCGCCCCAGGCGCTGGCGGAAGCCTCCCGTTGATCGGTTGGACGTTCGGCCGCGCGCCGTTCGTGATCGCCGGTCCCTGCGTCGTCGAGCCTGGGGACACGCTCCCCCGGGTGGCGGACGCGCTCGCCCGGTTCGCCGAGCGCCGCCGGGTGCCGGTCTGCTTCAAGGCGAGCTTCGACAAGGCCAACCGCTCGGCGTTGGCCGGCGCCAGGGGGCCGGGAGCCGAGGAGGGTCTGCGCGTCCTGGAGCGGATCCGCGCGTCGAGCGGGCTGCCGCTCCTGACCGACATCCACGAGCCGGGGCAGGCCGCGCAGGCCGCCGAGGTCGTGGACGTCCTCCAGATCCCGGCATTCTTGTGCCGGCAGACGGATCTCCTCGTCGCGGCCGGCCGCACCGGCCGGCCGGTGAACGTGAAGAAGGGCCAGTGGATGCCGGCGGAAGGGATGGGTGGATCGGTCGAGAAGGTACGGAGTGGGGGCAGCCGGGAGGTCGCCGTCACCGAGCGGGGGACCTTCTTCGGCTACGGCGACCTCGTCGTCGACATGAGGAACTTCTCCCGGCTGCGCGACGCGACCGGTGCGCCGGTCATCTTCGACGCGACGCACGCGGTGCAGCGGCCGGGAATGGGTGCGGCGGGGTCGAGCGGAGGGCAGCGCGAGTTCATCCCGGCACTGCTCGCCGCCGCGGCCGTCGCCGGGGCGGACGGCTTCTTTCTCGAGACCCATCCCGATCCCGACCGGGCGCTCAGCGACGCCGAGACGCAATGGCCGCTCCACCGGCTCCCGGACCTGCTGGACCGCACGCTCGACCTCTGGGCACGAGCGCATGGAGATTGACCCGGCGAAGGCGGCGCTCGTCCGGATCGTGGCCCTCGACGTGGACGGTGTGCTCACGGACAACGGAATCTGGATCGGACCCGTGGCGGGCCAGCGAGTCGAGCTCAAGCGGTTCGACATTCAGGACGGACTGGGCATTCGGCTGCTCCGGACGGCCGGGATTCCCGTCGTCTGGCTGAGCGGCCGCCAGTCGGAGGCCACGGCCATGCGGGGCGAGGAGCTCCAGGTGGACGAGGTGCTCCAGGTGCCCGGCCCCGAGAAGCTGAAGGCGCTGGAGGAGCTACGCATGCGGCGCGGCCTCGCCTGGGAAGCCCTGGCGTACGTCGGAGACGATCTCGCCGACCTCCAGGTGATGCGCCGCGTCGGCCTTCCCATCGCGGTGGCGAACGCGGTCCCCGAGATTCGTGCGGTGGCCAACTGCGTGACGGCGGCGCTCGGCGGCCACGGCGCGGTACGGGAGATCGTCGACGCGCTGCTCAAGGCGCGGGGAGTCTGGCCCGAGATGCTCGACCGATACTTTACCGAGCCGAGGCATCCGGATGGCTGACGGCGCGCTGGTCGAGCTGGGCCGCCGCGTCCTTCGACTGGAGGC